>NZ_JAAGPF010000692.1 GCF_017104645.1 Burkholderia sp. Ac-20379 | reverse complement strand
CTCGCGCTGCTCGGCGACGCCGAGCGCGCCGGCGCCGCGATCGCCTACCGCTCGCCCGTGGTCGGCGGGCAGGTGCTGCACGAAGGCGGCGGCGCCGTCATCGAACTCGAAACCGGCGGCGACGAACCGATGCGCCTGCGCGCGCGGCGCGTGATCAACGCGGCCGGCCTCTACGCGCAGGCCGTGGCCGGCGCGCTGCACGGCTTGCCGCCGGCCTCGATTCCGCGCGCGCGGTATGCCAAGGGCAACTACTATTCGCTGTCGGGGCGCGCGCCGTTCTCGCGGCTGATCTACCCGGTGCCGGAGCCGGGCGGCCTGGGCGTGCATCTGACGCTCGATCTGGCGAATCAGGCGCGCTTCGGGCCGGACGTCGAATGGATCGACACGATCGATTACCGCGTCGATCCGGGCCGCGCCGAGCGCTTCTACCAGGCGATCCGGCGCTACTGGCCGGCGCTGCCCGATTCGGCGCTGCAACCGGCCTATTCGGGCATTCGCCCCAAACTCGACGCGCCCGACGGCGGCAGCGCCGATTTCATGATCCAGTCGGCCCGCGAACACGGCGTGCCGGGCCTCGTCAATCTGTACGGGATCGAATCGCCGGGGCTGACCGCCTCGCTCGCGATCGCCGATGAAGTGCTGGCGCGGCTCGAAGCGGCCTGACAACCCATCAGGTCACCGAAGCAAGCTCGCGCCTCAGCCCGCCGTCTTCAGCTTGAACACGCGGTTCTTCTCCAGCGTGCCGGCCGTATAGGCCTTGTCGTCGACGGCGGCGGGGCGCAGGTGCTCGTCCTCCAGCGCCGGCCCCGTATAGCGGCCGCGCGGCCGGATCACCTTGCCCACCCGAAGCTGCTCGATGCAGTGCGCGAGCAGGCCGACGCTGCGTGCGATCGAGAACAGCCCGAACGCCGCGTCGGGCGGCAACTTCAGTTGTGCGGACAGAATCGCCAGCGCCACGTCGATGTTCGGCTTGAGGCCCGTCAGCGCCGTGACCTTGTCGATGAACGCGCCCAGTTCGCGCGGCGGATCGAGCCGGCTCAGCAGCGCCTCGGCGCGCGGATCGCCGTCGGGGTAGAGATGATGGCCGAAGCCCGGCACCGGAATCGCCGAGCCGAGATGGTGGCTCACCACGTGCTCGGCGCCGAGCCGCTCGACGTCGTCGAACACGGCCCGCACGCGCCGCGACGCATCGCCGTGCAGCGGGCCGGACAGCGTGGTCAACCCGGTCAGCAGGCAGCCCGCCAGCGGCGCGCCGGTGGATGCGGTGATGCGCGCCGCGAACGCCGAGCTGGTGATCTCGTGATCGGCCACCAGCACCATCGCGCGCCGGATCAGGTCGGCGCCGGCCGCGTCCTGGCCCCAGCCGGCCGCGAGCCGCTCGTGCGTCCGGCCCGATGCGGGAGAGGCGGGGCCGTCGCCGTGCGCGGCGCCCGGATCGGAAGAGGGGCGTGGAGGGGAAGCGTGTTGGGGGGGGGGTCAGAGTCGATGGTGCGAGTCTCAGTAACAGATAA
>NZ_JAAGPF010000691.1 GCF_017104645.1 Burkholderia sp. Ac-20379 | reverse complement strand
CTTGGTACTTACGCTCAGTACGAGAATGCGTATTTGCTTAGTATCGAGTACATAGTAATACTGTCACATATTAGGAGGGTGACAGTGTCATTATATGCTCCACTTATACTCCTAGACTCTCATATGATTTAACTACTTTATCTAGTAATTTCGGCATGCCTTTTTTCATTAATGTTTTTTTTATACTTGTTTGTACTATCATCTTGTTTCTTTTTTTTTTTTTTTTTTTTTTTTTTC
>NZ_JAAGPF010000690.1 GCF_017104645.1 Burkholderia sp. Ac-20379 | reverse complement strand
GAGCACGACGCGCCGGGCGGCACGGGGCTTGCGGGACGCCTTGCGCGTCGTCTCGGTGCGCATCGGCTTACTTCGCCGCGGCGTCGAACTGGTGCAGTTCCGCGACGTAGCCGCCCGGGAACTCGACCATCGCCGTGCGCCCTTCGGCGTTGCGCGCCGGGGCCACCAGCACCTTGACGTTGGCGGCCTGCGCCTTGGCCAGCGTGGCGTCGAGATCGGCCACGCGATAGCCGGTGGTGTCATGCCCGTACGGGTACGGCAGCTTGCCGTCGGTCACGAACACCAGCATGTTGCCGAAGCCCGATTCGATGCGCACGCGGCGGATCTTCTCGCCCGGCTTGCCGAGTTCGGCGCCGTCGGCATGACGGCTGTCCGACACGATCTTGCCGTGCGAGAAGCGCACGAAGCGCTTGATGAAGTTGTCGGCCGCGTACTTCGACACGTACACGCGGTTGTCCGGCACCAGTTCGAGCGGGCCGTAGTTCGGCGCCTTGGTGTGCCAGTAGAGCTGCATCGTCAGGCCGCCCGGCCACTGGATGATGGCGTCCTTGCCGATCGGATCGTCGAACGAATCCACCAGCACGTCGGCGCCGGCCGCGCGCGCGGCGCGCAGCGCCTGATCGATGTCGGTCACGAGGTAGCCGGTGCGCTCGTTGCCGAACGGATAGGGCACCGGCGTCTGGAACGCGAACACCGACAGCATGCCCACCGGCGTCTGCACGTACTGCGAGGCCGTCTTGCTGGGCGTCGGCGTGACCGTGAACACGGCGCGCGGCGAGGCCTTGCCGCCGAACGTGGCGATGAAGCTGTCGACGAACGCGTCGATGTCGGCGTTCGCGACATAAACGTGCGTGGTGTCGTATTGCGGGCCGACCGACACGGCGGGCGCGTGGGCCGAGGCGGCGGTGTAGCGGGCTTCGTCGGCATGCGAGGCAGCGGCCGGCAGCATCAGGCCGAAGGCGGCGAACGCGGCGACCAGCGCACGCGCCGGGCGGGACAGAACGGGGAAATTCACGGTGGACTCCTCAGTAAGGAACGGATGAAACGAAACGGATAGCGAGTTACCGGGCCGCGCCGGCAGGCGCGGCGGCGGCTTCGCGCGCGGCGTGCCACGAGGCGCAACCGAGCATGACGAGCAGCGCGAGCGGCAACAGCAGCGCCCAGAACGACGCGGCGCGCCAGCCGAGCGCGCCGCCGCCCGCGCCAAGCGCGAACG
>NZ_JAAGPF010000689.1 GCF_017104645.1 Burkholderia sp. Ac-20379 | reverse complement strand
TGGCAGGCAGAGACTAACGCTGGTGCCAATCGACACGCAGTGGCTGATCGCGACGCTGGGCGCGCTCTGGGCAGGTGCGCGCCACGAAACCTACCCCACGCCGCTAATCGAGCTGTGCGTGTCCGGTAGCGGCGCAGCCGGACGACGGCGAGCGAACGTGGGCGAACCGGCAGGTGCGCGCGGCGCGCTGCCGAGCTGATACGCCGGGCCGCGCCTCGCCTGACGGGCGCGCCCTTCCCCGCGACACTGGCCGAAGCACCCTGCCGCGCCGTCACGCTCGTGTAGCATGGCGGCACCATGCAGCCGAACCTCGGACACCTCAGAACCTTTCTCGCCGTGATCGACACCGGCAGCCTGGCCGGCGCGTCGCGGCAGTTGTTCCGCGTGCAGTCGGCCATCACGCGCGCGATCGCGGAACTCGAAGGCAGCGTGGGCGCGCCGTTGTTCCAGCGCACGCCGGCCGGCGTGGTGCCGACGCCGCCGGCCGAGGCGATCCTGCCGCGCGTGCGTTCGGTGATGCGCGATCTGTCGGTCTGGAACCGCCGCAAGGCCGCCGAGCCGCTCGCCGACGATCTCTATCGCGCCGTGCCGGCCGCCGCGCTCAACAACAAGCGCCTCGAAATCTTCTGCCGCCTGCTGCGCTCGCGGCACATGCCGACCGTCGCCAGCCAGATGGGCGTGAGCCAGCCGGCCGTCAGCGCCGCGATCTCGCTGCTGGAGGAATGCGCGCAGGACAAGCTGTTCCTGCGCACCGCGCGCGGCCTGACGCCCACCGCGCGCGCCATCGCGCTCGGCCAGACCACGCGCCACGCGCTCAACGATCTCGCGCGGCTCGCCAGCGACATCGCCGCCGCGCACGGCACGCTGGCCGGCGAAGTGGTGGTGGGCGCGCTGCCGCTGTCGCGCGCCTCGCTGCTGCCCGAGGCGATCGCGCGGCTCGTCGCGCGCGCGCACGGCGTGCAGGTCAGCACCATCGAAAGCCCGTTCGACGATCTGTGCGCGGCGCTGCGCGCGGGCAGCCTCGATTTCATCGTCGGCGCGCTGCGCGAGGCGCGCTACTCCACCGATCTCGAAGTGCACGAACTGTTCGCGGAGCCGCTCGCGATCATCGTCGGCGCGCATCATCCGCTGGCCGCCAAACGGCGCGTGTCGCTGGCTGCGCTGGCCGGCTATCAGTGGATCCTGCCGCGCCGCGACACTCCCTCGCGCGCGCTGCTGGCCGCCGCGTTCGAACTGGCCGGGCAGGCCGAGCCCACGCCCGCCGTCGAAACCGGCGATTCGATGATCGTGCGCGGGCTGCTGGCCCGCTCGACCATGCTGGCGGTGGTGTCGCAAGGGCAGATGGACGCCGATCTGAAGGATGGCGACGTGAAGGCGTTGCCGATCGAACTGGCCGGCACGGTGCGGCCGATCGGCATCATCCGGCGCGCGGGCGTGCTGGCCTCGCCGCCGGCCGCCGCGCTGTTCGACACGATCCGCGACGTGGCGCGCGAGCAGCGCGGGGGGCCGGACACGGCGCACGCCGCA
>NZ_JAAGPF010000688.1 GCF_017104645.1 Burkholderia sp. Ac-20379 | reverse complement strand
CGCACCCGGCACGGCGCGGCCTGGGTCGCGATCCGCAGCGGTTCGCCGTCGCGCCGCACCCAGTCGGGCGCGGCCATCCAGCCGAACGGCTCGGCCTGCAGCGTGTCGCCGTCGCGGCGGCTGTCGTCGTGGCGCAGCACCAGCGCGGCGTCGAGCGCGCCGCCGTCGAAATCGGCTTCCACGTCGCGCGAGCTGGCCACGCGCATTTCCACCAGCAGCCCCGGATCGGCGCGATGCACGTGCCGCAGCACCAGCGGCAGATCCGGCCCGACGATGTGATGGCTGATGCCCACCTTCAGCGTGGTGCGCTCGCGCGCGAGCACGCCGAGCGCCTCGTCGTGCGCGGCCAGCAGCGCACGCGCCGAACGCAGGAATATCTCGCCCTTCGGCGAGAGCCGCACCATGCGCGGCGTGCGCTCGACGAGACGATGGCCGAGCCGCTCCTCCAGACGCTTGAGCTTGAGGCTGACCGCCGACTGGGTGCTGTCGAGCGCGTCCGCCGCGCGCGTGAAGCTGCGCAGGTCGGCCACCAGCACGAAGGCCTGAACCGCTTCGAGATCGAGTGTTTTCATCGGGAACCATTCGTTTTTGTCATCGTTGAAATATGGCGCGGCCCGTTTTTCGCAACCGGTCGGTGTGACACGCTAACGTCATCCGGCCCGCCTCGCAAGCGGCCGCCTCCCATCCCTTCCATCCCTCTGAGCAGGAGCGGCGATGCCTTATCTGACCGACCCGACCGACCCGGCCGACCCAACCGATCGCGCCGGCGCTTCCCGCGCGCGGCCCGACGCAGCCGACGCCGACGCCAACGCGCTCGCCTGGCAGACGCTCGGCGCGCATCTGGCCGGGCTGGTGCTCGGCGTGGCGATCCTGTCGGCCGCGACGGTGGGGGTGTGCGGGCTGCTGCGCGTCTTGTGAACGCGTTCGGGGCACGCGTGCGCGCGCCGCGCCTGCCGGGTTGGACGGCGGGGCCGGCGCATTGCCGCCCTGGCTAGGGATGCCGTTATCGCGCCGGTTTCTCCAATGCGGCGCGCAACGGCCCGGCGTCAGGCCGGCGGCAGGAAATCGGGCGGCGCGACGAAGCCGCCGTGGTGCGCCTCGAACGCGCGCGCGAACGCGATGGTCGTGCGGTCTTCCAGATACGCCCCCATCACCTGCGCGCCGATCGGCAGCCCGGCGGCGTCGAATCCCACCGGAAAGCTCGTGGCGGGCAGCCCCGGCAGCACCGGCAGCCCGGCCCAGTAGAACAGCTCGAAGAACGGCACGTCGCGCACGCCGCCGGCATAGGCGACCGGGTAGGTGCGCTCGTCCTTCGGCTCGCTGCGGTTGTGATGGAACGCGGGCGTGGGCGCGACCGGCGTCAGCACCACGTCGTAATCGCGGAACAGCCGCTCCCAGTGGTGGCGCAGCGCATGGCGGCGCTCGTCGGCGCGGATCCAGTCGCGATGCGCGAGCGTGGGCGCGCGCAGCCGGGCGGCGTCGGCGCTGGCGTCGTCGGGCGCGAGCCGGGCGAGGATCGGAAGAGCA
>NZ_JAAGPF010000687.1 GCF_017104645.1 Burkholderia sp. Ac-20379 | reverse complement strand
GCGCTGCCGCCGGCGGCCGCCGTCAGCCGGTCGAGCAGCGCGCCGCACAGCGCCGTGATCGCCATCTGGATGAAGAAGAACAGCCCCGAAGCGGCCCCGGCGATCTCGGGGAACGGTTGCAGCACCGCGAACTGGCAGGCCGGAATCGCGATGCCCACTGCCACCATCGCCACGAACATCGGCGCGACGATCGTCGGCGCGCTCGGCGCGTGGCCGAGGTTCAGCGCGCACAGCGCGGCGGCGGCGGCGAGGTTCAGGCACACGGCGCGTGCCAGCACCGCGTCCGAATCCATCCGCGCGTGCATCCGCCGGTACAGCGCCGAGCCGGCCAGATAGCCCGACACGGTGATGCCGAACACGGCCGCGTACGCGGCGTCCGACAGATGCAGCCGCCGCTGGAACAGCGCCGACGAGCCGGCGATGAACGGGAAATACGTGCAGTAGACGAAGCTGATCGACAGCGAATAGCACAGGAAATGGCGGCTGCGCAGCAGCCGCGCATAGGTCGCGCCGAGCCCGCGCAGCGGGTGCGCGCCGGCCGCGCGGACGATCGCGTCGCCGCGCGTTTCGGGCAGCAGGCGCCAGGTGAACCACGCGCCGGCCACGCCGCCGGCCGCCAGCATCGCGAACACCGCGCGCCAGCCGCCGGCGGACGCCACGGCGCTGCCGGCCAGCGGCGCGACCACCGGCGACAGCGCCATGCCGGCCGACAGCGCGCTCGGCAGCGCCACCTGGCGTTTGGCGTCGAAGCGCTCGCGCACGATCACGCGGCCGATCACCGCCCCGCCGCAGCCGCCGAGCGCCTGGATCACGCGCGCGGCCACCAGCGCCGGCACGCTGTCGGCGAGCGCGCAGGCCAGCGTGGCCGCCACGTAGACGGCCAGCCCGGCGAGCAGCACCGGCCGCCGCCCGTAGCGGTCCGACAGCGGCCCCATGATCAGCATCGAGGCGGCGTAGCCGACCATGTAGGTGGTCAGCGTGGATTGCATCTGCGCGTCGGTGGCGTGCAGCGCGTCGGCCATCGCGGGCAGGGCGGGCAGGTACGCGTCGATCGCCGCGCGCGGCAGGCAGACGATCAGCAACAACAGGATCAACCAGGCGCGCTCGGAGAGGGGACGGGACGAAGCAGGCATCGGACGAATCGGCAAGAAAGGCGGGAAATCGGACTGTACGGGCGATGTGGTATAAGCCGAAGATCCATTTGATCGATAGAAGGGTGGGCCACTATGGCGCGAGGCAAGGCCGCGATTCCGCTCGATCTGCCGCGCCCGCCGGGGCTGTCGGCGCAGGGCGGGGCGTCGAAGCAGGACCGCATCGCCGATGCGTTGCGCGAGGCGATCCTGCAGCGCCGCCTGCCGGCCGGGGCCGCGCTGCCGTCCACCCGCACGCTGGCCGAGCGCTGGCGCATCGCGCGCGGCACCGTCGAGGCCGCGTTCGAGCGGCTGGTGGCCGAGGGCTACG
>NZ_JAAGPF010000686.1 GCF_017104645.1 Burkholderia sp. Ac-20379 | reverse complement strand
CGCCGGCCGCGCCGTCGGCCCCGACCCCGGGCGGCCTGCCGCCCGGCGCGAGCCCGGCCGTCCAGCCGCAGTTCCAGTTCCATCGTCCGCCGGCGCCTGCGGTGCCGAGCGACGGCACGCAGCCGGTCGGCCCGCGCAGCACCGACAATCTGCCGAACCAGCCGCTGACCTCGCCGCCGGCCGACATTTCGGCGCCGCCGAGCAGCACGAACTGATCCGGCAGGATCCCCCGACGGGCGGCTTCGGCCGCCCGGTTCGTTTTCCGGGGCGAAATGCAGGCCCCGGCCGGCTTTTCCGTGCCGGTTGCAGTCCGTTTTTCAGTCACGTTTTTCAGTCAATCACGCGAATTCGCGACACACGACCATGAACATTGCCATTGCCGGAGCATCGGGCCGTATGGGCCGCATGCTGATCGAAGCGGTTCTCAACGATGCCGACGCGAAGCTGGTCGGCGCGCTCGGCCGCACGGGTTCGGCGCACCTGGGCCAGGACGCCGGCGCGTTCCTCGGCAAGCAAACGGGCGTGACGATCACCGACGACGTCGAACGCGTGTTCGCCGAAGCCGATTACCTGATCGATTTCACGCGCCCCGACACCACGATCGGCTATCTCGATGCGGCGCGCCGTCACGGCGTGAAGCTCGTGATCGGCACGACCGGCTTCAGCGAGCCGCAGAAGGCGCAATTGCGTGCGGCCGCCGAGCAGGTTGGCATCGTGTTCTCGGCCAACATGAGCGTGGGCGTGAACGTCACGCTCAAGCTGCTCGAATTCGCCGCCAAGCAGTTCGCGCAGGGCTACGACATCGAAATCATCGAGGCTCACCATCGTCACAAGGTCGATGCGCCGTCGGGCACCGCGCTGATGATGGGCGAAACCGTGGCCGCCTCGCTGGGCCGCACGCTCGACGAATGCGCCGTCTACGGCCGCCAGGGCGAAACCGGCGCGCGCGATCCGTCGACGATCGGCTTCGCGGCGATCCGCGGCGGCGACATCGTCGGCGATCACACCGTGCTGTTCGCCGGGATCGGCGAGCGCATCGAGATCAGCCACAAGTCGTCGAGCCGCGTGTCGTATGCGCAGGGGTCGATGCGCGCGGTGCGCTACCTCGCGGACAAGCCGGCCGGCCTGTTCGACATGCAGGACGTGCTCGGCCTGCGCTGAGCCGAACGACCGGGAGGCGCGCATGGCGACGGACACCGGTGTGATGCACTACCTCGCGAGCGGCGACGCCGTCACGCATGGCGTCGCCTGGCTGCTGCTGGCGATGTCGGTGGCGAGCTGGTGCCTGCTGCTGCTGAAGGCCTGGACGCTGGTGCGCGCGAAGCGCCAGGGGCCGGCCGCGATCGTCGCGGTTCGGCGCGCCGGCTCGGTCTTCGACAGAACGGAAGAAGGGCGTGGAGGGAAAGAGGGGTGGTGGCAGTGGAGAGTTCGGCGTCGGGCGGACCCTAAAAAAAAAGAAAATGTGAAAAAGCTAGCACCTATCGTCAGCAGAAGACAAGACACCTAAGTGGCGGTGTGTGACACTTATGTTGCGTGTTTCCGTATCACCT
>NZ_JAAGPF010000685.1 GCF_017104645.1 Burkholderia sp. Ac-20379 | reverse complement strand
GAAGCGACGCGCGAGGCGCCGCCCCGGCGCGCGCGTCACACCCCGCGCAGCCGGCGGGCGTACGACAACCCGTAGGACGGCGAACGGAACAGCAGGATCGGATCGTCGCTGGCCTCGATGCCGTCGGCCATCACGAGCGGATCGAAGTTGATGCCGTAGCTCGGCGCCCGTTCCTGCGGCATCGCGCCGGTCAGCGTCAGCGTGCCGGCGTGGATCTCCTTGCGCTCCTTCGGCCACAGCAGCGTGGGATTGGTGACCGGGTCGCCCGGTTCGCCGATCGAGACGATCATGTCCCATTGCGCCGGGCCGTGCCGCAGGCGTTCCATCAGGCGTGGCTCGAGGAAATCGTGCGGTGCGCCGGCCAGTTCCGCGTCGGTCAGCGCGCGCTCGCCGTCGCGCGGCACGAAGTGCCAACGCACCATCGTCACCGCGCCGCGCGCATCGACGAAGCGGAACGTGTGGATGCCGTAGAACGCGCAGGTGGCGTAGCTCCACGGCGGGTTCACGGTGCCGAGGTAGTGGGCCTGCGCCGCGTGATCGGGATGACTCGCGAGAAACGCCTTGAACACGGCCGCGTCCGGCTTGCCGGTGGCCGGGTCGGGCGTCAGCGCGAAGAACTTGTCGATGAAGGTTTTCGGCAGGGTGGCGAAGAACATCGGCGTGTGCAGCATCGTCATGTGCTGCAGCGCGCCGCCGGGCAGGCGGAACTGCAGGCCCACGCCGCGCGTGCTGCGCTCGGTGTCGGACGCTTCCAGATCGCCGCCCGCCAGCGAGAAGCGGCCGACCACCTCGATCGTCTCGCCCGCGAACAGCAGCGAGCGCGAAAACCGCACCGCCTCGGGGTTGCCGACGAACTGGCCGATCACGCCCACGCCCTTCGTGTGATTGCGGCGCTTGCCCGGATGCGCGCCGTAGGCGCTTTCGAGCGCGTCGAGCGCCCGTTGCGAATTCGCTTCGTCGTACTCGTTGCCGACCGCGCCGGGCGTGGCGGCGTGAGCGGCCTCGGCCGCGTCGGCCGAGGCGGGCAGCCCCACCATCGGGGCGACGGCGCCGGCCACGGTCAGGCGCGTGGCGGCGGAAAGGAAGGAGCGGCGGCTGGCATCGGTATCGGGGCGGGTCATGTTCACGGTCCGGTGGTTGAGGGCGACAGTGAGGTGAACAGATTTTTCCCGCGCTTATTCCGGCGCGGCGGGCGCTTCGCGCACGGAATTTTGTATTGGAATGTGTTGGCGCGCCCGCGGCCCTGGCGGCCTCGCGCCCTCAAGCCGCCGTGGCCACCGCCGCCGGCCCGGTGCGGAACGCGCTGACCAGCGTGCGCAGCGCGGCGCGCACCTGGCTGTCGGTGGTGGCCGAGTAGA
>NZ_JAAGPF010000063.1 GCF_017104645.1 Burkholderia sp. Ac-20379 | reverse complement strand
GCCGCAGCCGGCCGCCACGCGCGTCGAGCCGGGCATTGGCGGCGCGCGGGCGGCATCGGCCATCGCGCCGTCGCCGTCGTATGCCGCGCCGTCGGCAGCCGGTTCCGCTGCCGATACGCCAGCCGATCGCAGCGCCCCCCCGAAGCCGCCGTTCCACGGTTGACCGGGCGCCATCCTCGCGTGGCGTTCGCCGGGCCTTGCGCCCGAATGGTTTCCGATTCAGATGCAGCGCCGCGTGCGCTGCTTTTCTTACCCGTTTGTTTATCTTCGCGTCCGCAGCCATGCACGACAAAATCCTGATCCTCGACTTCGGTTCGCAAGTCACCCAACTGATCGCGCGGCGCGTGCGTGAAGCGCACGTCTACTGCGAAATCCACCCGAACGACGTCACCGACGAATTCGTCCGCGCGTTCGCGCCGAAGGCCGTGATCCTGTCCGGCAGCCACGCCAGCACCTACGAAGATCACCAGCTGCGCGCGCCGCAGGCCGTGTGGGATCTCGGCGTGCCGGTGCTCGGCATCTGCTACGGCATGCAGACGATGGCCGTGCAGCTCGGCGGCAAGGTCGAATGGAGCGACCACCGCGAATTCGGTTACGCGGAAGTGCGCGCTCACGGCCACACGCGCCTGCTGAACGGCATCGAGGATTTCGCCACCGGCGAAGGCCACGGCATGCTGAAGGTGTGGATGAGCCACGGCGACAAGGTCGGCGAACTGCCGCCGGGCTTCAAGCTGATGGCGTCCACGCCGAGCTGCCCGATCGCGGCGATGGCCGACGAGGAGCGCGGTTACTACGCCGTGCAGTTCCACCCGGAAGTCACACACACCGTGAAGGGCCGCCAGATCCTCGAACGCTTCGTGCTCGAGATCGCCGGCGCGAAGCCCGACTGGGTGATGCGCGATCACATCGAGGAAGCCGTCAAGCTGATCCGCGAGCAGGTGGGCGACGAGGAAGTGATTCTGGGCCTGTCGGGCGGCGTGGATTCGAGCGTGGCCGCGGCGCTGATCCATCGCGCGATCGGCGACCAGCTGACCTGCGTGTTCGTCGACCACGGCCTGCTGCGCCTGAACGAAGGGCAGATGGTGCTCGACATGTTCCAGGGCCGCCTGCACGCGAAGGTCGTGCACGTGGATGCGTCGGATCAGTTCCTCGGCCATCTGGCCGGCGTGACCGATCCGGAAGCGAAGCGCAAGATCATCGGCCGCGAGTTCGTCGAGGTGTTCCAGGCCGAGGCGAAGAAGCTGTCGAACGCGAAGTGGCTGGCGCAGGGCACGATCTATCCGGACGTCGTCGAATCGGGCGGCACGAAGACGAAGAAGGCCACCACGATCAAGAGCCACCACAACGTCGGCGGCCTGCCGGAAACGCTCGGCCTGAAGCTGCTCGAGCCGCTGCGCGACCTGTTCAAGGACGAAGTGCGCGAATTGGGCGTGGCGCTCGGCCTGCCGCCCGAGATGGTCTATCGTCACCCGTTCCCGGGCCCGGGCCTCGGCGTGCGGATTCTCGGCGAAGTGAAGCGCGACTACGCGGATCTGCTGCGCCGCGCCGACGCGATCTTCATCGAGGAACTGCGCTCGACGATCGCCAGCGAGCAGGACGCGGCGGCCGGCATTTGCGACGCGTCGCAGGTCGGCAAGTCGTGGTACGACCTGACGAGCCAGGCGTTCGCGGTGTTCCTGCCGGTTAAGTCGGTCGGCGTGATGGGCGATGGCCGGACGTACGACTATGTGACGGCACTGCGTGCCGTGCAGACCACCGACTTCATGACGGCGCATTGGGCGCATCTGCCTTACGCGCTGCTGGGTCGTGTGTCGAACCGCATTATCAATGAGGTGCGGGGGATCAATCGGGTGGTGTATGACGTGTCGGGGAAGCCGCCGGCGACGATTGAGTGGGAATAAGCGGTAAAAAATTCTTAATAAAATCAATGACTTGCGATGATTGATATAAAGGTTTCTTTATTGATCGTTTCGTTGTAAGTCATTGATATAGAAGAAAATTTTTGAAGATTCCGGAGACGGCCGGGCCGTTGTGTGCCGCAAAATGACGGTATAGCGGACGGTATGCGCCGAATGCACGATTGCGACTTGTAGTGGTCAACCTCTTTTGGACACCGCGAAAGGGATTTTCAATCAGTCATTGTTTCGTAACGCACGGGCGGCAGGTTGTTAGCCGCCGAATGGATACGACGATAGTTGTAAAAGCCAGCGATGTAGCCGGTGATATCAAGTCTGGCGAGTTCATGACTGCCGTACTCCTGCTCACCGATCCATTCGCTCTTCAAGCTTCTGAAGAAGCGCTCGACCACTGCGTTGTTCCAGCAGTTGCCTTTGCGGCTCATGCTCTGAACGATTCCGTTTGCCTTCAGTTCATTCACGAATCGCTCGCTGGTGTACTGGCAACCCTGATCGGAGTGAAACATCAATCCCGCGCCAGGGCACCGGCTGCGGCGTGCCTGCTGTAACGCCCGGATGACCAGTTCGGTATCGGCCTGCGTGGCGAACGCCCATCCCACGATCCGCCGCGAGTGCAGATCCATCACGACGGCCAGATACGACCAGCCCTGACGGGTTCTGATGTAGGTGATGTCGCCCGCCCAGACGCGATCGGACTCTTCCGGTCCGAACCGGCGTTCGAGCAGATTGGGCGCAACGATCGCTTCGCCGTCGGCCTTGCGATACCGATGCGTGCGGCGTCGGATGACGGCCAGTTGCGCTTTGCGCATCAGCGTGCGCGCCCGGTAACGTCCGATCGCGTGACCCTGCTGGCGCAGCGCCAGCGCCATCCTGCGACTGCGGTAACTGCACCGGCTTTCCTGATGAAGCTGGCGCATGGCCTTGAGCAGTGCGGCAGGCGTACCTGTCTTGCGTGGGCGATGGGAAAACGCGTAGTAGCTGCTTCGCGCCACCCCCAGCAGCCGGCACATCAGACTGACCGGCCAGGCCTTCTTCAGCGAGTGGATCACTTCGAGGAGCGATCCATTTCCTTGACGAAGAAGGCCGTGGACTTTTTTAGTATCTCGCGCTCCCTTTCCAGCGCGATGACACGCGCTTCCAGTTCCCGGATGCGTCGCTGGTCGGCAATGACCTGGATCTCGTCGCGCGGTGGCTCAGCCTGCTGCGCACGCCATTGCGCGACCCACCGCCTGAGCGCTGTGTCGCCTACGCCCATCGCCTGGCAGGCTTTCGAAAACGAATAGCCTTGGGCGACCACCAGTTGCACCGCTTCGGCCTTGAACTGCTCGGTCAGGTTCCGTCTGCTCATCTCTCACCTCTGTTGGAGAATTATCCCCTTTAGAGGTGTCCACGATCATTGGACCACTACACTACTAACTGCGGTCCGGACTAAACGCGGGGGAATGTCAGTCGAGGAAATCCCCGTAACTGAATCAGGGATGTGGTGGATTGCAACAAATACTTCATACTCGCTTAGATTACGGTAGTTGTTGTTCCTGCATGGAGGTAGATCCCGGATCAAGCCCTCATCGCGCTGGTAGGTCAAGGAGCGACCCGCCACCTCAAGCCGGGTGGTGGTCGCCCACGGTGCTCATCAAGTCACACCGTTGACGGAATTTACGACGTCGAGAAAACCAGTGATCCGCTGCCCTTTGTGCGTTGCATCTTCACGTGGTGGCGGGCCGCCTTTCAGCACGGCACGAGAAAGAAGCTGATTTTGTGCGATGCACGATGTCTCGGGGATCATGATACAGTCCGGGCAGGCACCTCCTGCCGTGTCGCAGAGCCGTCCGGAGTTGCAGCGATGCGTAGAAGCGTTGAGCAAGCGGGAGAGGAAACGATTGTTCTGGTTGCGCCAGAGTGACGACAAATTTCCCAGGTCCATTGTCGTGCCATTCCTATAGACCACGAATGCCAAGTCCAATGGGAAGATGTACTCGCCCATTGAGCCCAGGTCGAGTCCGGAAAGTTCGGCCACGTTCTTCATGATCACGTGCGCGTAGGTGTGCAAGAGCGTGTACACATAGCGATAGGTCGACGCGTCACCCTCCTTAAGAAGAGCGAAGTAGCGGCCGAACGGGTGCGCCGTCTCCAGCACCTTGCCACCGAGCTTTACAGTCGCACGCTCATCCCAGACTGGCAAATCCAGTACGCCGACGGCCTGAAGCCACTGATACACCACTACTGGGTTAAGCCTCACATACAGCGCCTCGTTCGCTTGCGTTACGACGTAGATCGGTCGCTTCCCATTGCGCAGCGGGTCGAACAGCCTTAAGCGGACGGGGACGTTTTGGTTACGCTTGTTAAGTGTCGGTATCGCCGATACACGCGTATATCCATGGGTGAAGCGGCACAGGTCGAACTCGCGAATCAGGCCGAGATCGGCCATGCCGAGCTTATTCATCAGTACCTGCGTCTCGGCTTCCTGGGTAGCCTTCGTGGTCGCATCCTTCGGAGCAAGATCCTTGTCGAGATGATTGAATCGCACGAACTTCGCGCGACTGCCATCGCGGGGGGCCAACAGTTTTCCTCTGCTTAGTGCTTCATGCTCGACTGCGAGGACAAATGGGTCGAAACGGCTGGTGTATTCACTACGCGACGCAAGTTGCGCGTTGACAGTCGGAGGGAGGTCGATGCTTGACCGCACGAGCGGAGAGTCGCCGGCGGTCCATCTCGTCACAAGCTTCTTAAGCTCGCTTTCTGCCATCTCCTGAATTTTCGCGTCTCCCCCTTTGCGGGCCATGTTCAACATGCTTGACCAATTCTCATACGACTGCCACTCGCTCTCTTGGCCTGCCGCCAACAATGCTGATTTCATGTCATCCGCAGTGAGTTCTTCGCCCCCGAATCGGAACTGGGTGCCAATAAAAGCAGCGAGGTCTGCCTGGCGTTGCGGTTCGAGCATCATGAGGAGCTGATGCTCCGACTCTGGGAATAGGACAAATTGCTCCGACTGCGCGTAGTAAGCTGATGACGCTCGATACGAGATGGCCTCCATACGGCGTTCACCCACGCGCGTGCTGGCTCTGTCTCGGAAGATTTCGGTAGTGAATGGATCGTTCTGGCGCCACTCGTTTGACCCTTTGTGACCGCAAGTTGGATTGGCGCAGTAGAAGTGCCATTGGCCGATGCGTGGCGAGTCGGTATTGAGCTTGAAGGAGCGCCCCCCGCAGACCTTGCAATCCTCGCCGTTGAGCCTAAGGGCGTTATTCCGGTCATCCCACTCCCAACGGCCGGGAGTGACTGGCATCCATTCACCAGACCAGTGAACGAAAATGACGTCTACTTGGCGCCATTGACACGGCCCGTTGGTGTCGGGGTCAGCACATTGCGTATTTCTCAGTTGGCGCACGTTGGCTGCCAATTCGTGGGCCGATTCGAAGCGCCTGAACAGGCGGCACTTGTTACATACGAAAGTTAGCGGCGCGGGCGCGTATCCCATCCTAAGCGGGCTCAAAAATGCCAGACGGTCTGCGCCCATTGGAACGACGGAGGACCCGCGCAGAAGCGGTTCGTCAAGACACTGGCGCGGGTCGATCTGACGCTCATCCGTGCCGACGGCATACGCTCGAGCAAACCAGCTCTGCCAGATTTCCTGCAGTCTCAGGACGATCTGCGCTTTGGTTGCAGGCTGAATGGGGGCGTCGTCTACGGTGGCCGAGAGGTCCGGAACGGAAATGCACGCTCCCAATCCACCTTCGAAGGTAAAGAACGCTCCTGGCGCATACGCGGAGCCGAGTTGTCCTCGCGAACGCACCATAGTCGGCGCGCTGAGCGTCTTTTCTTCGTCTTCGCTCTGGAGGAAGTCTCTACGGTTTGTCATGTCAGTCCCCGGTGAGTGCGTTGTCAGCACCATCGTTATTGCCTACGCCATGACGAACGAGATCCATCACCAATTGAATTTCGCCCGGTAACTGCTTATGGCCGCTGGCGTCACGGGTTGATGCTTGGATAACACCTCCAAGGTCTACGTCACGCAACGACGTCATTGGTTTCAGCATCAAATCGGTCTGGCCTTTGAAGTAACCGTCCATCGTCCCGCTGCCCCAAAGCGCGCTGCTCCACGCGTCGACGATGAGATTGCGCGCTTGTTTGTCAACTAGGCCGCGGTAGTGCTCTTCGCCTTCCGGAGCGAAGTTTTCGCGTAGCCCGACCGCTAGTTCAATGAACTTGTCAATCTCTCTTATGAACCCATCTCCCCGAGAGTTGAATTCCCGTCGAACGTTGGGAATGAAGCTGAAGTCGGACACCTTGCCTTTCTCAGACTCCGGCAATCGAAATAGCTCAACGCTGGGCACCACGCCTAACAAATAGGCCTGAAACAGGCTAGGGAATACGCGCTCGACCGCGCGTTCCGCCCAGCGGTCAATTGCAGCTGGCTGAACCATACGCTCAAGGAAACGATGGAAAATATCGAACACATGCACAATGTGCCGGTCGCGACGCCGTTGCGGCGTTGGCACCAATACCACGAAGCCGATGTGTGTGCGACCTACGCGGGACGATGCCTGGATGTATTCGGCAATGTCTGATGGCATACCAGCGAAAAACATCGAGTTGAACTCGTCAACGTCGACGCCGTGCGAGATAGCGGATGTAGCAATGACTGAACGCAACTGCTCCCTCAGCAGTGGCAGCGGTTCGTCCGGGGCAACGCGGCGTTGCGCGGTATCCACGACGTTCTGTATTTCGCCTTGCTCCACCGAACCGGTGATGAGTCGGGTGTCCAAGCCTCCCAAGTCAATGCCTTCATTGAGGTGACGCTTTCGCGTCTCTTCTGCCTCGGCCGCCATGATTTGGTCGCCACCCTTCTTGTTGGTGACATAGGTCAGCGCGATACGATGAAGATCGATGAGTGTGGCAAGTTCCGACGCGCTCGCGGCGACCAGGGCCTGCGCGTGCAAGCCCTGAAGTGGCCCTTGGGAGAGGTGATCGACCAGCATCTGGAGTCCGGCCTGGAACTCCTGCTGGATACCGCTCGTCAGGCTGTCGAATAGACGCGTGATTGTGAGGTGAAAGCCAGACAGCACTGCGACGCTGGTCGAGGTGTGCGGCTTACCGTTGGTCATGAAAGCCGTGTACACGCGGGCCTGTTTGCTGGCCACTTCTACATCCTGGTAGGCCCGGCGCTGAACCTCGTCTGCCTCCGCCGGCTCGGAGTAGAAGGACTTGTAAAGCGACGGACCGGGCTCTGGAAACTGGGTAGCAGGAATCGACCGTTGATACAGGTGTTCGAGTTGTCTTTCCGGCTCGGCGACCGTCGCGGAGGCAGCGATAACCTTCGAACGGCGCCTGTGGCCTTGGTCGTCTACAGTTACCAAGCTCCCGAGTGGCGTCGCCAAGTACGCGAATACGGCATCTAATGCCGATTCGAACAGCCCAGCAAACGTGCCAAGCGACTCGTCCAGCAAATGTGCCTCGTCCTGAATGATGAGGCTCGGGAATGGGTCATGGAACACGCGCTTACCAGAAGGGTAGGCGGGGTAGACTCCCTCCATGCCCTTTGCTGCGGGCCCTGTGGCAAGCTCGCGGTTGTCAACGGGCACATACAGTCGCCCATTGACCGGATTGATCCATGGCGCTACGCCGAACATCCCGTAGATGCGCCTGATCGTGCGGCCTGAGTGGCCGATGAGCGCCAGCTTGTCCACTGTGCCAAGGAGGACCGACGGCGCGAGGTCGTAGATGTCTTCATCTACAATGTAGAAGGGCATAGCCCTCCATTGGCCCTCGTTGGAGTCACAGTGAACATCTGTGCAGACGTGGCCGAGCGTCTGGTCTCCATGGTCAACAAATAGCCGAAGTGCAGTTTCACCCCCACAAAAGGGACATTTGGGCAATTTGCGCCATGCACGCATCGCTGCCGAATACTTAGAGTCTTTCTCCCGGAGGGCTAGCTCGTTGTCCAGAGTGGGTGGGCTAGCGGATACGGTCGGGATACTCTTGACCCCCTTGGCACTATGCCGATTCGGCGAACCACCGCTACCGACCCAAAAGCCAATGGATAGTGGATCTCCTTCGTACCCGCGGTGACGGCGTACAAGTTCGCCTTGCGCCAGTACGCGCGCGCATCGCTGCGCCTGTTGGATTGTCAGAAGCCGCAGCGGGTAGCGAATGAGTGCCGTAATGCCGCGTTTCTTCCTTCGAAGGCGATCAAACATGAGGTTGAAGGCCAGAAGTCCGAAGAACGCTTCGGATTTTCCACCGCCGGTCGCGAAGTACAGCAGCGTGACGGCGTCGTCTCTGCGCTTGTCGTAGAAGTGTGCGAATTCAGGAATACGTGAAGCCAACGCGGGGATGTTTGCGATGACAAAGGCCAACTGGAAAAGGCGCCACTCACTATCGTCCCTTTTGAATCGGATCTTCATGAAGTTGGCCATTGACTCATTCATGGCGAGCCACGCTTCGTAGACGATCGCTTGCGGGTCGGTCTGCGGCCCGCGCTTGTGCCAAGCTGCGCGAGACTCCTGAAGACACCTTAAGCCGGTTGCTACTGCATCCATCTCTGAAGCCCATTTCTGCTGGTCTAGACGAAATGCCTCTTGTTCGCGTGCGATACCGTCCGTGTCGGATGATTCAAGCCCTTCCGCAGGATTCACATGCGCGGGAAGTCCGTCAAGCCACTGTTGCATGGCCGGCACGAGCGGCGTCAGACCGTCTAGGCCGTCCGGCTCAGCAAGCGCGCGCACTCCACGTTGAACGCCATTCGCACTAGTCGGGATTATGCGTGGTTGGGTGTAACGGGGCGTCCAAGTCGTCCGCAACAAGCGATTTTCGGCATCGGATTCCTCTTGGACGACACCGCAGTTGTGCCCCATTGCGGGATAGGTGAGGTACTTGTTATATCGATAGGAAGGGTCGACGCGCTCCAGTTTGAGCGGGTGATGAAGCGCTATCGGAACGCGTGCTTGAAAAGACACAAGGAAGGCGGCTTCCTCAGTCTCGTCGATATGCTGCTGCGGCATGGGGCTGACGTTCTCAAGCGCGAGAAAAAAGCTACGCTTGGAAGGATCGAGCCAGTCAGTGTGCAACTCCAAGTCCCAGTTCAACTGGATCTGCGGCAAAGCGATGCGCAGCTGTGACCTGCGCACAAGCCCGAGGAAGTCCGACCACTTCGTGTACTGGCTAGCAGGTATCGTCAATTGATGACGATACCCCCATGCCTTTCCGCCGTTGTCTGGGTCGTCACTTTGGGCCCAATCGAGGAGACGCTTTGCCACGGCGCCATTCATCAGCGCTGCGTGCGTATCAATATCGAAAAGAAGTGCCTCGGTGGGCTTCGCGGTATCGAGCTCCAGTGCAGGGAGTTCGACGTCAAGTCTCATCCACTTGTGTGGGACTGTGAGTGGCTCGAAGTGATCGTCCCGAATTGGCAGTGCCTCTCCAGCAGTGACGCCAACCGCTTCGCGGTTGGTTTCACCCGGCGAATCAGTCTCGTCGAGTTGTGTCTCTTCCGGATCAACCTCGTTCGGCGGAAAATCAGACGTCAGGAGGTGTCTCGGGATCCCCTTTGCAGCATAGATCCCATCGACAATCCTTTCGCGAATAGCCGTCCATTCCGGATGCTTCCATCTTGATGTGTATGCGCCTTTGACCTTCTCCCATTCTTCGTCCAGCTTTCTGTTGCGCTCCGCCTGGATCTCTGCAACCACCTCCTGACGCATCATGAAAACGGGCCTGCAGTTTGGTCGCTTGAGGTCGTCCTCTCGCGGCAGCGTTCGCACGTAGACCGAAAGTCGAGGCTGCACGGTTATCACTGAGGGGGTGGCCGCATTGAGCTGCATTTGCATGCCGTGGGACGATATCCAGATGGGCGAAGTTACTTCGTCGTCGCCCGTCGGGCTGCGCTGTGGCAACAGAAAGCCAGAGTTCAAAAGCGCCCTCGGACGGGCGCCGAAAATATATTGACCGGTTTTCCCCTGGCCACTGAGTTGTGCGTAAGTCAGGTTCAGGATACTGTCGACGACTGCCTCCTTGAGAGTCGACGGAATACCGTTGGGGTCAGCGCGAAGAACGGACTGGCTCATTACAACGACTCCTTTAGGGGACCGGCGTATTCGACTGTGAACAGATTGTCGCGAGCTTCATCAAACAGTTGCGTCAGCGTCCGACGCTTGATGTTCGAGTTGGCCATGGCAGACTCAGGCTGCAATAGCATGTATTCGTAGATATCCGAGACATGGCGGCCATCCAGTCGACGCGAGTTGCGTACTGCCAAAATGACCCGCTGCCACTGGTATGCAGCTTCAAGCGGCGAGAACCCTAGGACTTGGGCAAAGGCCTTGAACGTTGGCTCGCGCAGCGGCGCCTGTGGACGGAGTTCGTCGAAAGGAGTGTCAGGCGAACGGCCAAGGTCAATCCACTGACGCATCGCTTGAGGGCCAGGTAGGTCCTTTTCCTGGTTCGGATCGAGCTGAAGGATTTTTTCGCGTATCGCACGTACCTTCTCGGAAAGCGTGATCTGGGTAAATCGCTGCGCAAGATGGATTTGGACCTGTTCATGATAGCTGCGCAAGGCAGCTTCGAACGTCTTGTCTTGTTGAATGGGCAGGCCCGCGTCGCGTAGCACTTGCTCGACCATTTCGCGTAGCTCGGTCGACATGACAAACATCCTGTCGCCGATTTCGAGTGAACGAACCCGGCACGCCCTGAATCCAGCGTCGGACGCATACTGCGAAACAGGGTCGTATACGTACACCTCTGCTGTGTCTCTGCGGTACTGCACGCTGCCGTTGTCGAACCGGATGACCCACGAGTCCTGAGGTATCTCGTGGTCCTTAGCCACAGCATCCGACGACAACTCGACCCGGAAAGTGGGGAGGGCGTAGCTCCCGGTGGATAGCACCGAGGCGTCTTTGGGCACGTCCTTCAATTGGCGCAGGATGGATTCCATCCTCGGCTTGTAGGATTTGAATTCCGGCATGCGCTCGACGATGGAATTGAGTGTAGCGCGGAGGAACTGACTCGCTCGTTGAGTTAGCAACACGGTCGAATGCGCGGGGACGCGATCGTCGGTTAGCAGCACACGCAAGCTATCCTCATCGAGCCCCGCGAAGACCAGACTGGAGGATTGCAGCGCATCAAGATGTTCCTCGAGATGTGCAGCTGACACTAGATGCACACGTTCCTGGAAGGTGTTATATGCAAGCCCACCCGGGTATTGTCCGTATTCGACGAGGAATCGCTCTGCTAGGGATCGATAGAGCGCTCCGGTAAACACCACGGTTACGTTTCGCTTCTTGCCGGCTGCCGCGTGCGCGATGATGCTGGCAAGCTTGTGAGCAAACGGTGTTGCCTCGAAGTAGTTAGTGAACAGCTTTGAGCCGCGGTCCAGGCACTCCATGACGCTGGTCCGTTTGTCACCCAGCCCGCCACTGCGGTCAAACTCGTGAACCGCCCCGAGATGGGCGGGCCAGTCGAATGCGGCTCGTGTCCTGCTCGATATTTCCGGAGCAGCGAGATATTCCGACATGTGTCGAACTCCGCAAGGGAGCGCCGCGAGACGAGACAGGAATGATGCGGCTTGAACGAGTGAGTCTGCAGCTATCTTGCCGGCAGGACTGGCGTTGGCGATCCGAGCAAGCTTGCTAGCAACTTTTGCGACATCCATGTCTACGACGTGGACGTCAAACTCGCGTGGAACGGGATGCAACGTTTCTTGACCTCCGGCCGGCAGCAGTCCATCCCCATCGACGCTACTTGGAACCCCCGAAATCCTGTACTCGTGAGGTGTGTTCCACCGCCGTTCGGGCTCACGCTTGAGGTTCTGCTCCCATAGGTCATCTTTTAGCCTGAACGCGACGTACGGATCGTCTGTAACGACAATGACTCCAGGCGGCTTGTCGCGAAAGATTTCCTCCAGCATAAGGGAGAATCGGACGAGGCGGCCCTTCCAGCCCGACCCTTCGAGGCGTATCGCTCGGGTGGCCTGCACGAGGACAACCTCTGGCGCCCCGAGTTTGGCGAGTGCCCTGCAGGCCTGCCGAAGCTCGCTCTCAGACATGCGGCCGTCCAACGCGAAGAGGGCATCCGGCGCTGACGCGGGTGCACCGATAACGGCGCAGTTCGTTCCCAGGGCTCTGGCATGGGCTCGTCTTATGAGCTTCGCTCGGATGAGACCAAGAAGGCGGGAGTCACACGACCCCCAACCACTGAATCCAGGAGTCGCGAGGAAATGTGGCAGCAGTTCTCCTATGGTCGGATTGAACATCTCTCCCGGAATCTGGGGAAGGCTGCGATCTGACAAGGAGAAGAAGAAGGGGTCCTTGTCCGGCATATGCCTGGTGATTGTCGCGTCGGAATTGCCCTCGAACAGGTCGTTGGCGATGCGGAGAATGCTGGGCCGGTCGAAATGTATGTGATTGAGCCTATGGAAGGCGTTCGTTTTCACCGGAAAGAGCAACCCTCGCACGCCTTGTTTGTCCCCTTCGTGCCACCTGGCCAGCGTGCCAAGCGCGTGGACAAGTGTCAGGGTCTTTAGCGATGCCGGCCACACCATGGCGAGGTGGCGAGAGCGATGTTGTGCTGCGTGCAGGTACAGGTCAGCCAGAGATACGAGCGCACTTGAGGGCGCGCTTGGCTGCCTGCCTTCATCCCGAAAAAGCGCAATTAGCGCGTCATAGGTGCGAGGGGCGACAGGCGGCGGTGGCTCCGGTTCCAGTCGCTGGGTAGCGGCTTTGCGTTTGGCGCGCCGTGGTGGTGGAGTGGACGGCACCGCAGGCCTGCGGGACGCGTACAGCTTTGCCTGCTCCTCGCGTCGTCGCTTTTGTGCCTCCCGTAGGTCGTTAAGCTGCTTCCTCGATTCCATGATTCGTGTCTGTGCCGATATTTGCCGAGATTTAGCTAGAAACGAGTGGCCTACCGCTCTCCCAACGCCTTCCGCGCTGCGCTGGCCATGTCGTATCCCTGTTCGAGATACCTCTTGAGCTTGGAGGGATCAGGCAGGCGTAGTTGACCCAGCTCAAAAATCGATACGTTGGTTGCCCCCGATATACAGCGGAAATAGCGGTCTACCGTTGGTGTTCCCAGCAACTCTGCAAGCTGTGCCGGCGCAAGCGCAGGATCGGGCGCTGTCTGCTCAAGGATGACCGTGTGGTTCTCGCCAACGAATCCGCCGTAGGTGTCGATGAGTTGCTTTGGAATCGCTGCGGCGACCAGCCGGCGCGGCTGCTCATTTGACGTGACGCGTTGAAGCACGACGCTAGGCCTGCGTACGACAGATGGATGATCCTTTGTGCCCATGTTTACAAAGCAGTGCTCCTTGTTGGCCTTCGGAGCACCGGTGAACCGTAGGGTACCGTCCTGAGCAATGTCACTTGACCATAGCAGTGGGACCGCCGTGCGACCACGCGCGCGCTCGGCGCTTTTGGCTGAAGCATAGGTTGTCCGGGTGTCGCGATTCCAGACGAACGCACCAATTCGCGCCATATATCCGTAATGGGCCAACGTGGCCTCAGAGCTGCTCGCTTTCTTTAGCAGCGCGACATCGCTCTCGATGCGCGGAATCGGCCAGGCAGCGCCGGAGTTCGGCAGAACGCAGCGTCCAACGTCAACGTAGTTACCGTCCCGCGAGACCACGGATACCTCGGCGTCGGCCTTCTGCTCGTGCCCAACCTCTTCGCGGCGGGCGAGCGTAAGCGCCGTCTCCTGCTCGACGTCGATGAACACACCGAGGCGGCTGCTCACCATGCCGATGCTAAGTATCGTGGTTTGTGCAATCAGGAAAGTTCGCAGCTTTGAGAAATACTGGCCGGACATAAAGCTGGTCGGTGTAACCAGTGCACACACGCCACCCGGCGCAAGCAGCTTGACGCAGAGAGCGATGAACAGCGAATACAGATTCGGCTGTGCCTCGATAACATCGCTGAATGCGTCAAAATACACTTCGACTTCAGTAGCTGGCATTTTCCTGAAGGGGGGATTGCAAACCACCACGTCGAGCGAGCGGAGCAAGTGGTCAGCCTCGAGGAGAGAGTCAGCTTCGTAGACCTGAAACGTCGGGCATTGACCGGCGGTCACGACTTCGTCGTAGAGAGCGATGAGCAGGAAGTGCCTCGACAGCTCACAGAGCACTGGGTCCTTGTCGAATCCAAGAAGGTGGCACTCCACGTGCTCGAGAATCTGCGCCGCACTTGCTCCGCGACGTAACAGCGCATCACGCATGCGAATCGCGATTGGCGTCAAAAAGGCGGCACCACCACAAGCTGGATCGCAGAAGCTACGGGTAGCGAAGTGCACTCCGCTTTGCGAGAGGTCGTCGAGTAGGCGCTTCGTCAGGGACGGAGGTGTGAAGAACATCGCGAGTTGCTTGCGACGCTCCTCCCCCGAAAGCTGGGCATATGCCGAGGAGAACCAGTACGTAGCTTCGAGAAGCTCTTCTTCCTTCACGAAGTCGACAAATGCGCCTACTGCAGGGTGGTGTTTCAACACCGCAATCGTGCGTAGACCAGACTGCGGCAGGGCGGGGAACGAATGCTTGCACCAGACGGCTAGCGCGCTACCAATGAGATACTCCGGATCAAGTTGCGTCTCCTCCATGACTATTCGCAGTTCGCGAACTATGCGGTGGAAGCGGGTCTTCTTTGGTAGTGCCATTGGCGTAATAGTCGGGTCAACGTGTGCGTCGCCGGAACTCCTGTTTCCCCGGGAATCCCAGTGCTTCGAGTCGTGGCCGTATTTAGTACTCGCGAGTTCGTTTTGGCCACGGGACTCATCACCGCGCTGCGACCGAGGAGAGCCCCTTTGTCCCCACCGGGTAGGACTTAAGGGGCTTCGCTCGTGAGCACCCAGAAATGTAACACTGCGTGACGGCTCGTATTCACGTCCGTGCGACAAAATTGCTTTCGGAGGATCCTTGAAGCCAATTATGCGAAACGCATACGGACCGCATATTACTTGGTATCCGGGCGACGCTCCCAGTCCCGCGGGATGAGGGCTTCTCCGGAAGCCCGAGTCCATCGATGTTTCGTCGCCGCGACGTATCTTGGGTCATCCGTCAGGTATGCGTGTTCGAGCAACAGGACCTGCAGCCCACTTCGCCTGCCAACCTCTTCAAACAAGAAGTTAATGTGCTGCCGCATTGCCAAAAAGTCCTCGTCGTCGGCTCCGATGGGGATTTCGTCGCGCCCGTCATCATCCGATTCGTCGAGATCGTCAGAATCGACGTTGCGCGATTGCGCAACAATTTGACTCCCTGCGAGCTCGAAGCTCACCTCGGTATCGCGCGAGTTCCGATTTGGAAAGTACGGGCGGCTGATCTGGTCAATCACTAGAAGGCCCGGAACAGGGCGGTTGTCTCTTTCGAAGTGATGTTGAAGGCCAAAGGCCAGCGCCACGTGTACCGCCAAGCAGTTCTGGTCGGAACCGATATCGTGCATTGACAGAATTGCGCCATCCGAGCCAGGTTCGACGACATTCACTCGAGGTTCACGAGAAGAAAACAGGAGTTCAGCCTCGATACACGGCTGTGCTTTCGGTAAATCCGAAAACGCGTCTGATGCGAAGCGCGATACAGCGGATTCGGCCCGCTGCAGGCGCATACGCCGATTGTCGGTATCGATAAGTGCCTCAAGTCGTTCGATTTCGCCCTCAAGCCATGTGAGATCCTTGGCGGGCGAAAGCAGTTTGTCGTCAATAGACTCCAGAAAGCCCGCGATTTTGCCGCGAATGTAGGCTTGCAACTGCCCGAGATCCGCCAATCGCTTGCCCTCCTGAACGCGAGCTAGGGCGGCTGTGATGCTGGCATCCAATTCTCGCAATTCCGCGCTTAAGCGATTGGAACTCTCGGCCAGTTCGGTCACGCGAGCATCCAACTGAGGGCGGACGCGTTGAATTGCCGAACTCTCCTTGCGAATCGTCTGTATCGCCCGTTTAAGCGCTGCAGCGACCTCAGCGCCTTGCTCGGTGTCGGCATTGCAGACTGGGCAGACTGGCGCAAACCCTTCGAGCTGGAGATGTTGGGCAATGTTAAGCCGTTCCTCCTGTTTTTTTACTGCGCCCTGATAGCCAGCCGACTCGCTGGCAGCAAGTATGGCTGCTTGATGGCGGCGCTTTGTCTGATTGAACTCCGTCAGCAGGGCCTTCCGTCGTGCATGTAGCTCCCCGATGTCGCCATCCGTCGGATATTGTGCCGTGAGGGTATCAGCCGACATTGCTCGGCGGAGCAAATCAACAAGCATCTGCTCGTCCGCTTCGATTGGAGCTTCTGCTGCGATACCGGCACGAGTTGCTTCAGTAAGCAACACCCGTGAGCGTTGCTTGAGCAGGCTGTCGTTCGAGCGGCGGGCGTGCTCTCTCACTCGCTCAACCTCAAGTTCCTTACGGCGTTGTCGCAGCAGCCGTTCATTTAACAGCGAAGCGGCTGTGCTGACGCCGAGGAAGTAGGGCAGTGTCGAAATGATGCCGCTCGCCTTTTTACTGTCCTGAAGCCCGTGGAGCAACACGGCTTCACTATCGATTACTTCCTTCGTAACGAAGATGTATGGTGCTATATGCCGAACGGTCGCTCTGTCGGTTCGAGCTCGCCCCAGCTGTTCGGCTTCAACTGCACCCTCGTCGCCGATGCCGAAAGCGCGCTCGAGCTCGCCCTTGGCTGCGTCGATCGTTGTTCTTCCTTCAAATTCGTCAATGCTGCGAGGTACACGTAGTTTGCGACCAGTAGTCACGTACATGTAGTGGCTGCTCTGCTTTCCTGCGCCTGGAATCTGACGGCAGACGACCATCTCGTCATCACCGCGTACCCACTTCACTCCCACTGCGATGCTGTGTCGGCGGACATAAACCGGTAACGTGCAGGTTGACGATCCCAAACAGTAGTCGAGCGCCTTGATTACGGCCGATTTCCCCGTACCAGACGCTCCAGTGATTACATTCACTTTACCCGGATCAAGCGAAATTTCTCGGAATGCGCTGTTTACGCCGAGAAAGAAAATCGTTTTCACATTCCAGCGTTTCATACAGTCACTCCAAAGCCCTCCATGATCACGCGGGCCGAGCCTGCGGCCGCCATCCAACGGCCGAGCAAACGCGCCCGCGAAAGAATTTCGCTGATGCCGCTGGTTTTCTCATATGTCGGCACGCGTTTGAGATCGCCAGATAGCAGCCCCTCGTTGTCGAGGCGTAGCATCTCTATGTGACAGCCGAAGCGAACAGCGGTGGTCGTGATTTGCAGCGTTCGGTTGATGCGTTTTGCGAAGTCCTCACGGATGCGTGGGCTCCGATGTAGCCACGACATCAGACCGGTAGAATGATTGGTATGCGCGAACGTTGCTGCCAAGTCCTCAGACATTGCAATTGGGAGGATCGGGTAGGCGACGATTAGCGAAGGCGGTATTCCGATCGTCTTCGAATGTGAGGCGCAAAACTCGGCTAGCACGGCGGCACAGAATGCTGGATTGGTGTCGGCGTAGATGTCGTAGGCCAGTTCCATCAGTCTTTGTCCAGAAGTTTCTTGAATTCAGGGTGCCACCCGACTGTAAGTGACATCGCCAATGTCTGATACGAACCGCGGACGTAATAGGGGGCGTTCCAGTTCGGTGCAAGAGGCCTTATCTGTTTGTATGCTTCGTCGTGAGACCATCGAAGTATGTCCAGGCCCTTACGACATTTATTTTCGTCATCATCGCTGGTGCAACCCCGTGCCATGCGGCGATGAAGATCACTCCATGCTTCGCGAAGAATGGTATCGTATTGAGCAAGTCGCGTTGCCATATCGAGGCGATTTTCGATCCACGCGTGGCGTTGCTCGCAGGCACGCCATTGTTCACGGGTGGCAACTTCAATATCCAGGTCGTCGCCACCGACCAAGGCAATTTGTGCGACGAGCATGGAATCTGCCTCATGATCGGGAGGCGGAAGTAGTGTCTCGAACTCGGGGAACAACTCCTCGCGCTCGATTTCGCCGGCGAGATGCGCGATTTCACGCTGAACCTCTATCCTGGCGATGGAATGCTCTCGCATATTGCATAAGGTATGGATAACCTGAAGATCCCACCAGGCAATGAGGCGCTGGGCCAAAGGTGAGCGATACTCGTCAGGAAATAGTGTGAGCCTGCGTGCAATGTCCACCTCAAGGTCGACAATACATGATTCTCCGGACATGATGCTCGTGCGCTTGAGGAGTTCCGTTTGAGTCGACTCAGGCAAGGCGAGGAATGCCTCGCAAGCTTTGACCCGATCTAAGTGGGGAGGTTTGGGATTGCCAGAAGCAAGAGCAGCACCGTGTTCGTCGACAACGCGTTGTGCTTCTTTTGCGAGGGCCTCGCGTAGCTCAGTTCGATCCGCTTCGTGATCCAGGAGCGCCTGAAGTACAGGCTCCTCACCGAGCGGCGCAACTGTCACCAACTGGAACTTCGTGGCACTGAGAACCAGCCGCGGCAGAACGTCAATCCATGCTTTGAGCGTTCGCCACAATGGGCGCGAAGCAAGCGTCACAGCGGCCGGATCGGCCGACAGCGAGTGCTTAAGCTGGGTTAGCAGTGTCTGCCCGCTTGACCGGAGTACGACGTCGTCCAACGTCTCGACGCAAACCGTTGCATCGTCGTGCGAGTGGTCCAGGAGCGTGCGCAATGCATAGAACGCCTGATAGTAGAATCCGAGCGCGGCATCACCCGCCGAGTGGCTTGTTGCCTTGGTTGCGTTCACGTCTCAAATCCCCACGGAATGACGATGCTGCTGCCAAGCGTTTACAGAACCATGTACCCCAGATCGTCGAGGGAGCAATTTCCGCGGCTCGTTAGCAACTTCTTGGTCCGCCTGCATTTTTAGAAGGGGATCGACATCCGCACTAAAATCGTCGCCAGTCCCGGCGAAAAATTCGCCCGCGTCGGCGCTGGGGGACCACCGGTCAACCCTGCTGCTAACTGGAAGGAGCAGATGCGCGAAGCATAGGCGAAGCACAGGATGGCTGGCGGCATGCCGGAGGCCTTCCGGCCCCCTCCGACGGTGAGTGATTAACTTGTCGTTTCCACCTGTTTTCTGATTCTGGCCTGGCATCCCCGGATTCACCCTATGTGCTGTCAAGCGATATCGCAATGAGCGCCTCATTTACGCTCTTCCCGTACCGCATTTATATGGAGCGTATTTAATCACGTCGACGAATAAAAACCCATCTGCGGAAGGCCTGCTCGTTTCTGTGCGGAGACGCGGATCTTGACAAATTCCGATGTATCAGGCAGTGGCCTTCTTGGGCAGGTCGCGCAGCCGAGTATTTATGCGTTATGAATTGAAGGCCGCAACCTGCGTTTGTTTATCGATGCACAAACCATAGGGCTAGAGGTTTCTACCATAGAAGGCTCCATCTGCAGCTTGTTCGACCAATACAAGGCTCATCGGCTGGATCGATCGGAGTCGTGCATTGGTTCGACGACTGCCACTCTCGCGGTCACGCAGCGCGGGACATGTGCGACTATCCGAGTTTCGCAGGATCACCGTGGCGCGCGCGTCTAATCGAAAGTCTTATCGGCCACTAATCGAAACGACGATGGCGCTGAGGCGTGACGGTGCGCTTGGCGGTGTCACCGATGCCGTTCGATCGGTGCTGCTGAGTCTGCGGGCGGCATCACTTAGCGCAATTCGCGCAAACGGCCGCAGTGCGTCGTGGGCACGTGCACAACTTCGCCCTGTCATGGAATCGATCGCGCCGCCCGATTTGGGGATACCTTCGCGGCGCGGTCGCGAACATTCCCCTAGCAAAAGTTGGGGCGTGCGTTGTATCCTTTCTGAGCGAAGGCGCGACTGCTGTGTGGCTTTTTCAAGCTTTGTGGGTATCGCGTTGGTATTTGGCTGACGGCATCGATGGCGGTATCACCGCATAAGTCCCATACTGATGTCGGATGTTCGCGATGACTAAACGACAATGCGCTTTGAATGCTCCGGGGTATTCTGTCCAAAGCTGACAACTGCCGACTGGATTTTTCGGTAGCGCTGGCGGTATCGTCGCCACCTGAGCGGAGGGGACGCCTATCAACACAAGGGTTTCGGTCACCTATTGACAATCGAGTGGGAGTAATTCCCAGGCGATACCGGTCTGTTCCCACAGACCGGTCGCCCGCGTAGTGTCCTCATGGCAGCTTTCGCCGCATCGCCCCGCAGCGGGCATTCGTCGAGCCAATCAGCAAAATCCCCCAGAGTGTTCACCTGCGTTGCCGCCGCGCCCAGCTGCTGCAACGCAGTGTCTTGCCTCAGCATTCAAGGGGTGTCTCACTGCAATCCAGCAGTGTTGTGTGGATGCGAATGTCGCACCACGCACGGAACATCTGGCGCGAGCGATCGTGTGGTCACACATCCGGATCGATGTCCCACTCGCCCAGCACGTGTTCGAAGAGTGCTGTCCAGTTGCCGTGAATCCAGTGCTTGCCCAATTCGTCGGGGTCGTCGGTTTCGTCTACCGGGATGAGAAACGCCGACGATATCTGGCGCGCGTCGTTGCACGGGGTTGCCACAGGCGCGGCTGAACCATGGCCCGCGTTGATCCAGGCGAGGAACGGCGCTCTCGGCGAGACGATGGCGAGAACCCGATTGGTCACGTAGCGAGGTACCGTCGGCATTGATTCGGCCTTGGTGGAACGATCAGATTCCAGCAAGGCCGTTTTCATGGCTACCCGCTGAGGAGAGATGGCGTCGTGCCTCGGTCCTCGCGATTGCAAGAAACGCCCACGCTCCGCGGAATTCGAGTCGCCGCACCGTCGCGCGCGACGGTGCGGCTCACTTACCATCCGAGCGTGGCGAAAAATTGCGGCACTTCGTCCAGCGTTTCGAGCGTGACGTCCGGCGTGTAGTCGGGCAGCAGCTTGCGTCCGGTGCCGCGATCGATCCAGACGCATCGGAAGCCCATGTCTCGTGCCACCGGATGATCGAGATGCGGGCTGGCGCAGATATGCACGACCTCGTCTTTTGATACCCCCAGCTGTTCGTGAGCGTATTCGAACAGGCGATGCGCCGGTTTATAGGCACCGGCTTGCTGTGCGGTCACGACGCGATCGATATAACCGCCGAGCTGCGCGACGTTGCCGGCAATGATGTCGTCATCGGTGTTGGACACGATGCAAAGGCGAAATCCCATCGCTTTCAGCTTGCCGAGCGTGCTGACGACTTCGGGAAACGGCGGCATCGCCGAGATGCGCGACGTCAGCACCGCAGCGTCTTGTTCACCGCCGTGGAGTCCGAACTCTTCCAGCGCAAGACGCAAGCCCTGGCCGGAGACTTCCCGGAATGACCGGTGCGGCGGGGCTTGTTCGAGGGCATGTTCATGCCGGTCGTACACCTCGATGAATGTCGATGCCGCTACCTGGGTGGCGCCCCGGCTGCCCAGAATCTCCTGCACCGCAGCCAGCAGGCCTTCATCCCACTGGATGAGCGTGCCGTAGCAGTCGAAAGTCAGCCATGTCGGCCGTTGCGTTTCCTTCAGTGACATCCTCGTCTCCAATCGTGTGCGGAAGAAATCGAGAGGGTAGGTGGTATGCTTGATCGTTGGAAATTAAATAAACCGCTGATGCTCAGTTGAATTTCGAATGACCGATCATGTTTGATATCGAACTGCTCAAGACACTGGTTTGCGTGGTCGACGAAGGAAGTTTCACGCGCGCTGCCGAACGCGTCCATCGCACGCAATCGACGGTCAGCCAGCAGGTGCGCAAGCTCGAAGCGGCTGTTGGACAACCCTTGCTGCTTCGAGACCGCAGCGGCAACCAGATCACGACCACGGAACACGGCGTGTTGCTCGTGCAGTACGCGCGCAGGTTGCTGGCGCTGTCTCAGGAAGCGCATGAGGCCCTTCAGTCGGGCGTGCCGCTTGCCCCGGTTCGGATCGGCGTGCCGGAAGATTTCGACGCGCGGCGCATGTCGGCGATCCTGTCCGGCTTTCTGACAATCCGGCCCGATGCGCGGCTCGAGACGCTGGCGGGGATGAGTGCGGTCTTGCAGGAGAAGCTGGCTGCCGGTGACATCGATATTGCGCTCGTCAAGCGCGAGCCGGGCAGTAGCGACTGCTTTGCATTCTGGTCGGAAACGCTCGTATGGGTGCGGGGGCGGGACGCGCCGTCGCCGAGCATGGATGCCGAAGAACCGATTGCGTTGGCACTTTTCCCCGAGGGTTGCCTGTACCGCAAGCGTGCGATTCACGGTCTCGACAAGGAAAAGCGAGCATGGCGAGAGGCATTCGGCAGTCAAAGCCTGACGGGAATTCAGGCGGCTGTCTCCGCGGGGCTCGCTATTTCGGTATTACCGAAAGCCGCGGTATTGCCTGAGCATCGAATTTGCACCGATATGCCTTCGTTGAGGCCGACCGAGCTCGCGCTCATCAGCGCGGGGGGCGTGCTCAGTGCCGTTCAGCAGGATCTGGTTCGCTTTCTGAAGCAGAAAATCAGACGGGCATGACGGCGTGATGCCCCATGCAGGGCGTTTGCCGCATGGGGGCGGGAAGCCGGAATTTTTCGGTTTGTTGTTGAACTACGTTCGCGCGACGATTCGTGAGGTGCCGGGCGTGACGCGGCCTGGCAGGCCGTGGCCGAGGACGTATCACGTGCGGTAGCACGGGGCCTACCGCGAACCACAACCCACGATGCACCCCGTCAACGCATCGAGCGCCGCCGCCAGCTCCTCCAGATCCATATGCCCATACCCCAGCAACACCCCGCCTGATTCCCCCGCCGCCGAGCCGGCAAATTCCCGCACCTCATTGAACACGACGCCCCGCGCATCGAGCGCCTCGCGCAACGCAAGATCGAACCCCCGCTCGCGCCCGGCCACCACAACGTGCAGCCCGCCTTCATCCCCCCGCAGATCGACGTCACCCGCATACCCGGCCAGCCGTTCCCGAATCAAATCACGCATCGCACCGTAATGACGCCGCACGCGGCGCAGATGCTTGTCGAGTTCGCCGGAGCTCAACAACGTCTCGACGATCTTCTGAACCGGCCAAGAAACATGCACCCGCTCGCGCTCGACATGCTCGGCCAGCGCATCCGCCGCCGCGCCCGGTGCCGCGATAAACCCGAGCCGAAGGGACGGGCTGACCGCTTTCGCAAACGTGCTCAACAGCAGCGTGCTTTCCGGCGCGCTGGCGAACAACGGCGGATAGCGCGTACCCGCGTAGTGAAATTCGCAGTCGTACTCGTTCTCGACAATCAGCGTGCCATGCGCGCGGGCGAACTCGACGATCGAACGCCGCCGAGGCCCCGACAGACGCCCGCCAAGCGGGTATTGATGGGCCGGCGTTACGTGCACCAGCGCGGGCGCGGACGGCGCATCCACGATCTGCTCGACCCGCAGCCCCTCGTCATCAACCGGAACGTGACGCAAGACCGCGCCCGCCCGCGCGAACGCCCAGTTCGCGCCCAGATACCCGGGATCCTCGACCGCGCACAGGTCGCCCTCGTGCAGAAACGTGCGCGCGACGAGATGCAGCGCCTGCCCGGTGCCGTGCGTCACGACGATCTGGTCGGGATCGACCGTTACCGAACGGTGTTCGTGCAGCCAGTGGGCGATGGCCTCGCGCAGCCCCGGCTCGCCGCGCGGGTCGCCGTAGCCGGCTGGCGGAAAGTGTCGACCGGCTTCGCGGCACGCGTTGCGCCACGCCTCGAGCGGCAGCGCGCGCACGTTGACCTGCCCGAGCCGCCAGTCGAGGGCGGCGGCCGGTGGGGGCGACGCATCGCGGCGCGCTTGGCCGAGACGCCGCAACACGGCCGGCATCCCGACGGTTTCCTCACGGCGCGGCGCGGCAAACGCGCCGCGTGCGGCCACGAAGGTGCCGTTGCGTCCGCGCCCTTCAAGCACGCCATCGGCGATCAATTCGTCGTAAGCCTCGACGACGCAATTGCGCGCGATGCCAAGTTGCTCCGCCAGATCGCGCGTGGGCGGCAGGCGCGTGCCGCACGGCAGGACTGCGTTGTCGATCCGCTCGCGCAATTGCTTGATGATCTGGCGAAAGATCGGCCCGCTCGCGTGCCGGTCGATCTCGAGGTCGACGAGCGCCGGATGGGCGTGTTTCGAAACAGCAGAGCGAACCATAGACACCGCGAAATCCCGTTTTTTTGGTTCTTAAAAAATACATGATATGCGTCAAAATTCAAGAACCAAAACATACGCAGATAGCGCAGAACACCCATGCGGATTCGCATCATCACCGACGACTTCACGAGCGCACTCGACGGCACCGCCTGTTTTGCCGAGCGCGGTTGGGACACGGCCGCGCTGCTGCGGCCGGACGCCGCCGCGAGCGTTGCGTCCGTCGCCGTGGTCAGCCTCGACACGGATACGCGCGAGCGCGCTCCGGAGAGCGACCCAGTGGCCGCCGCCGCGCGCGCCTGGCGCGATGCCGGCTGCCTTGTGCTGCAGTTCGATTCGACGTTGCGCGGGCGTGTCGCCGACGACTGCCTGCGCGCCCTGGCCGCATCCGGCCGCCGCAAGCTCTTGATCGCACCGGCGTTTCCCGCAGGCGGGCGGACGACCGAGGCGGGCTGCGTGTGCGTCGATGGCGTTCCCGTGCACGAAACGGCGTTCGGCCGCGATCCGACGCTGCCGGTACGCGAATCGAGCGTACCGGCGTTGTTTGCCGCGCAGGGGGCGCAAGTTGCCGTCGCTCGCGATGCGGCGCACGCGAGCGCTTTGCTTGACGCGCACGACGCCGTCGTCATGGATGCGCGCACCGAGGACGATCTGGACGCGCTGGCGCGCCGCTTCGCCGGTTCTCGCGATCTGCTGCTGGCCGGTTCCACGGGCTTGCTGCGTGCGCTGGCGCGCACGTTGCCGCAGCCCGCAGAACCGGCTTCCCGACCGAACGCCTTGTTTTGCCGCGCGCCCTGGCTGGTGGTGGGCAGCCTCAACCCAAGATCGCGTCGCCAACTCGACATTGCGCGTGAACGCCGCCCGATCGACGTGCTGTCGACCGAAGCCGAGCGGCAGCGCGACGCCGCGTCGACCGAAGCCGCGCTGCGCGATCTGGTGAAACAGGTCGTGCAGCGAATCGCGAGCGGCGCATGCGACGGCCTCGTCGTGACGGGCGGCGAGACGGCCCGGCGCATCGTCGATGCGCTGCCGGCCGCGTCGCTGCGCGTGCAGCGCGAAATCCTGCCGGGCGTGCCGCTGGCCGAGGTTCGCACCTCGACGGGCCGTTTCCCGATGATCACGAAGGCCGGCGGCTTCGGCGGCGACAACGCGCTGCTCGCCTGCCTGGACGCATTGACCGGAGCACAAGCATGAACATGAAACAGCAACCGATCGCCGTGACGATGGGCGACGCGGCCGGCATCGGGCCGGAAATCGTCGTCAAGACGTTCGCGAACGCATCGTTCATGGCCGAGCATCCGTCGTTCGCGATCGGCGACGCCGGCGTGCTGCGGCGCGCGGCGGCCGCACTCGATCTGCCGCTCGAGATCCGCGAGACGGATGCAGTGTCGAGCATCGCGCCGCGCGCCGGCGTGCTCGACGTGCTGCGCGTGCCGGGCGCCGAGCCGCTGCCGGCCGATTTGCCGCTGGGCGCGGTCAGCGCGCTGGCCGGCGGTGCGGCCTTCGGCGCGATCCGCACGGCGATCGAGTTGGCGATGCGGGGCGAGATCGCGGGCATCTGCACGGCGCCGATTCACAAGGAGGCGCTGGCCGCCGCGCGCGTGCCGTATCCGGGCCACACGGAGATGCTCGCCGAGCTGTCCGGCACGCGCGACTACGCGATGATGCTGGTGAACCCGACGCTGCGCACGATCCTCGTGACGGTGCATTGCTCGATGCGCGACGCGATTGCGAAGCTCTCCGTCGAAGGCGAATTGCGGATCATCCGGCTCGCGCACCGTGCGATGACGGAGCTGGGCATCGCGCAGCCGCGCGTCGCGGTGGCGGGCCTAAATCCCCACGCCGGCGAAGGCGGGCTGTTCGGCCGGGAGGATCTCGATATCGTCGCGCCGGCCATCGCCCAAGCCCGGGCCGAAGGCATCGACGCGAGCGGCCCGTGGCCCGGCGACACCGTGTTCATGAACGCGCGCCGCGGCCGCTTCGACATCGTGGTGGCGCAGTACCACGATCAGGGGCTGATCCCGGTCAAGCTTGCCGGCGTCGAGGACGGCGTGAACATCACCGTCGGCCTGCCGTTCGTGCGCACCAGCCCCGACCACGGCACCGCGTTCGACATCGCCGGCCAGGGCATCGCCGATCCCGCCAGCCTGCAAGTTGCCCTTCAAACCGCGCATCGATTCGCCCGCGCCCGGGCGTGAGCCCTGTCCACCTCCAAGGAATCCACCATGTCCTCCCATTTCATCCTGATGCTGACGGAGAACGACGCGACCGTTCCCGATGCGCTGGCCGTCTACGACAGCCTGCGCGACAGCCCCGTTCGCTATGTCGGCTTCAAGGACGTCGGCCTGCCGGTCGCCGCGCTCAAGCAACTGGCGCAGCGCATCCGCGCCGACGATCGCAAGGTCATGCTCGAGGTCGTGGCGACGAGCCGTGACAGCGAGCTGGAATCGATCCAGGCCGCGCTCGATATCGGCGTGGACTATCTGCTCGGCGGCCGTCACGTCGAAGATGCGCTGGCAATGCTCAACGGTTCGCCGATCCGGTATTTCCCGTTTGCCGGCCGCACGGTCGGCCATCCGACGGTGCTCGAGGGCAGCATGGACGAGATCGTCGACGATGCGCGCCGGATTGCGGCGATGCCCGGCGTGCACGGGCTCGATCTGCTTGCATACCGCTTCACGGGCGAGGGCGACCCGGCCGAGCTGACGCGGCGCGTGACCGACGCCGTGCGGATTCCCGTCATCGCGGCGGGCAGCATCGACAGCGAGGCGCGCGTCAAGGCTATGATTGACGCCAGAAGCTGGGGTTTCACGGTCGGCAGCGCGTTGTTCCAGGGGACGTTCGTCAAACGTCTGCTGCCGGCGCAGATCGACACCATTTTCAAGATCGAAGGAGTGACGGTATGACGCTCAACAAGGTCAATGTCGCGGCAGGCTTTGCCGCCATCGGCGAGTACTGGTCGCCCCGGATCGGCGGCGACATCAACGATTCGCAGATCAAGTTCGCGAAATTCAGCGGCACGTTCAACTGGCATCATCACGATCACGAAGACGAGCTGTTCTTCGTCGTGAAGGGCACGCTGCGCATGAAGCTGCGCGCCGAACACGGCGGCGACGTGCTGATCGAGGCGGGCGAATACCTGATCGTGCCGAAGGGCACCGAGCACTGCCCGGAAGCGGTGACCGACGAGGTGCATTGCCTGCTGCTCGAACCGAAGACGACCGTCAACACCGGCAACGTCGTCAACGAGCGCACGCGCACCCACCTCGAACGCATCTGACGCGCATGGCACTCGACCTCTGGGCGCTGCTCGGGCAATTGCGCGAATGCCGGTTCGTGGATCTGACCCACGCGTTCGATGCGTCGATTCCGCATTCGCCGTTCTTCGAACCCGAGACGCGCACCGTGGTGTACGACCATCCGCCCGCGCGCGGCGAGAGGGGGCAGGGGTTTCTCGCGCATCGCTACAGCTTTGTCGGGCAGTGGGGCACGCATGTCGATCCGGGCGTGCATTTCGTGGCCGGGCGCCGGTTTCTCGACGAGATCCCAGTCGACGAAATGATCCTGCCGCTGGTGGTCATCGACATCCGGCAGCAGGTGGCAGCCAACGCGGACTATTGCCTGTCGATCGACGACGTGCTGCGCTGGGAAGCGCAGCACGGCCCGATTCCGCGCGGTGCGTTCGTGGCCAAGCGCAGCGGCTGGGCGGCGCGCTGGCCGGATCGCGAGCGGATGTCGAATCGCGACGCGGCGGGCGTGGCGCATTTCCCGGGCTGGACGCTCGATGCGCTGCGCCATATCTTCGAGCAACGCGATGCCACCGCCTGCGGGCACGAGACGCTGGACACCGACGGCGGCCTCGCGATCAGCCGGGGCGACGGTTCGCTGGAGCGCTACGTGCTGGGGCAGGACCGCTGGCAGATCGAGCTGCTGGCCAATCTCGATGCGGTGCCCGAGGCGGGGGCGCTGATCGTTGCCACATGGCCGAAGCCGAAGCGCGGCTCCGGTTTCCCGGCGCGTGTGTTTGCGATCGTGTCCTGAGGTTGTGTCGTCATGCCAGGCCCGTGCGCCGCATGATGCTCGGCGGGACGGCGGCAAGCCGCTGCACGAGCCTGCGCATGAGATCGCGCACCGACCGGAGCACCGACCGGAGCACCGACGCGAGCACGGACCCGAGCACCGACCCGCCGCTCAACCCCGAACCGCGGCCCGATAAGCGCGCGGCGAATTCCCCGTCACGCGCTTGAATGCGTTGCTGAACGCGCTCTCGGACGCGTAGCCGAGCGACTCCGCCAGCACCGCCACCGGCCGGTTCTCTTCGCGCAACGCGCGCTCCGCCAGACGCATGCGCCATTCGGTCAGATAGGTCAGCGGCGCGGCGCCCACCACGGCCTTGAAGTGAAACGCGAAGCTCGTGCGCGACATCGCGCACGCCTTGGCCAGCTCGTCGAGATGCCAGGCGCGTGCCGGCTCGCCGTGCATCAGGCGCAGCGCCGGCGCGATGCGCGGATCGCCCAGCGCCCGCAGCCAGCCGGCCGGCATCGCACCGGCGGTTTTCAGATGCGCGCGCAGGATCTGGATGAACAGCAATTGCGCGAGCTGCGCGGTCGCCAACTGCCCGCCGGGCTGCTCGGCGGCGCGCTCTTCCACCAGTTGATCGAGCAGCCAGCGAAACGCCGTGGCCTGCGGCGACGCAGCCGGCACGTGAATCCACGGCGGCAGCACGTCGGCCAGCAGCCGCCCGCTCGCGGGGTCGAGCAGCACATGGCCGCCAAGATGCGCGAAATCCGCGCCGTCGCCCAGTTGCAGGCTGCTGCGGCCCGCGCCGGAGAACACGCTCATCGCATCGAGCGCTTCGAGATCGGGATCGCTCGCGAGCACGAACGCGCGCTTGGCCGACAGCAGCCCGACGTCACCGGTGTCGAAATGGATCGGCGCGGGTTCGCCGTCGATGCGGACCCAGCACCGACCCTTCACGACCGCGAAGAACTTGATCTTGTCGGGCGCGGGAAAGCGCAGCGCCCACGGGCCGCCGGCCGTGAAACCGCCGGTGACGATCGATTCGGCGCTCGTGAACTTGAGGATGTCGGAAAAGGGATCGGTGTGCATTCTCGTACTATCGCGCAAGTAAATCGCACTTTCAATTATTCACAGTCCGAACGTCGCTGTCTAAGCTGAGGCTTTTGCTCAATCAGGACATCGGCATGAACGACACAACGGTACTCGTCACCGGCGGCACCGGGTTTATCGCGCAGCATTGCATCCTCGCGCTGTTGCGCGAAGGCTATCGCGTGCGCACCACGATCCGCTCGCCGGGGCGCGAGGCGGAAGTGCTCGGCAACCTCAGGCAGGGCGGCGCGGAGCCGGGCGACCGGCTTAGCTTCGCGATCGCCGATCTCGGCGACGACCGCGGCTGGGCCGAGGCCGCCGCGGGCTGCCGCTACGTGCTGCATGGCGCGTCGCCGACGCCGTCGGGCAACCATGCCACCGAGGACGACTGGATCCGCCCGGCCGTGGACGGCAACCTGCGCGTGCTGCGCGCCGCGCGCGATGCGGGCGTCGAGCGGGTGGTGCTGACGTCGGCGTTCGGCGCGATCTGCGCCGGGCATGCGCAACTGGATCGCCCGTTCGACGAGCGCGACTGGAGCAACCTGTCGGGCAAGGTTTGGCCGTATCAGAAGTCGAAGACGCTGTCCGAGCGCGCGGCCTGGGATTTCATCGCGAAGGAGGGCGGCGCGATGCAACTGTCGGCGGTCAATCCGACCGCGGTGATGGGGCCGGTGCTCGGCCCCGATTACTCGCACTCGATCCGCACCGTCACGAACATGCTGAACGGCCAGCGTGCATGCCCGAAGGTCAACTGCGGATTCGTCGATGTGCGCGACGTGGCGGATCTTCACGTGCTGGCGATGATCCACCCGGCCGCGAACGGCGAGCGCTTCCTTGCCATTGCAGGCCACAGCCTGTGGATGCGCGAGGTGGCCGAAGTGCTACGCCGTCGGATGGGCGCGGCGGCGGGCAAGGTGTCCGCGCGCGAACTGCCGAACTGGGTGGTGCGCCTGGCCGCGCTGCGCAACCCGGCGCTGCGCGGCGTCGCGACGCTGCTCGGCCGCGACATGAACGCCACGAGCGCCAAGGCCATCCGTCTGCTCGGCTGGCGGCCGCGTTCGAGCGAGGACGCGATCGTCGCCACGGCCGACAGCCTGATCCGGCTCGGTCTGGTCGACCGGTAAGCGGCTATCGCGGCCGTTGCAGCCATCGCGGCGGATGAGGCAGGAGGCGGATGAGGCAGGCGAGACGTCGCGCGCCTTGCCGCCTGATCGGGCATCGATCCGCCGCCGTCGCCGCCTGGGTTGCCGCGGCGCATCCAAACGATCGAGGTTGCGCCGCGCATGCCTTTTCGATAACCTAACGAACGTTAGGTAGTGATCGGCGGCGCGAAACCCATCGCGTTCGCCGATCGCGTGTCGACACCCGTCCATCGAGAGGCCAGCCATGAGCAACGAACCGATCCATTCCCCAGCCGACGCCCGCGCCGTCATGACGATCCACGATTTCCCGACCGGGCCGTATCCGGTGCGCGTGCGCATCGCGGTGGCCGAAAAACGCCTCGACGCGCGCGTGCGCTTCGAGATGGTCGACCTCTACAAGGGCGAGCACAAGCGCGAGGCGTTCATCGCGGGCAAGAACTATTCGGGCACGCTGCCGGTGCTCGAACTGGCCGACGGCACCTGCATCGCCGAATGCACGGCGATCACCGAATACCTCGACGCGCTCGACGGCGCGCCGGTGCTGACCGGCGTCACGCCGCTCGAGAAGGGCATGATCCACATGATGAGCAAGCGCGCGGAGATCGAGCTGCTCGATGCGATCAGCGTCTATTTCCATCACGGCACGCCGGGCCTCGGGCCGGACGTCGAGCTGTACCAGAACGCCGAATGGGGCTTCCGGCAGCGCGACAAGGGCCTGCGCGGCATGCACTACTTCGACGGCGTGCTGCGCGATCGGCCGTTCGTGGCTGGCGACGCGTTCTCGATGGCCGACATCACCGTGATCGGCGGCCTCGTGTTCGCGGCGATCGTGAAGCTGCCGGTGCCGCAGGAATGCACTGCGCTGCGCGCCTGGCTCGCACGGATGCTGGCGCGGCCGAGCGTCGCGACGCAGCCGGCGCTGGCGGTGCTGAACACCTGAGGCCGGCCGCGCGGTCAGGCCGGGTCGGCATCGAAGAATCCCAGGTAGGCGGGCGCCTCGCCGTGCGGCGCCGCCTGGGCCAGGTGCGCCGGCGCGTCGATCGATTGCAGCGTCGCGAGCGTCGCCGCGCGGTTCGTCACATAGCGCCACGGATACGGCGACTGCGGTTCGGCGCCGCCGTCGCTGTGCGCGGCGGCCAGTTGCGCGGCTTCGAGCGCGGTGCGCAATGCGTCGCGCGCGGGCGAATACACGGCGAAGCCCTCGTTGGCGAGCGCGGCCGTGTCGTAGCCGAGCTGCGCGCACAGGTAGGCCTTGGCGAGGCGGTCGCGCTGGTCGGCCTCGCGCGATTGCGCGATCAGCTCGGCGGTGGCCGCGTCCACGAGCCGGCCTTCGGCCATCAGCACCGGCCGGTCGGCCGACCACGCCTCGGGCGGGCAGGCCTTCGCGGCCGGATCGAGCGTCAGCGTCGGGTGCGATTCGGCCGGATAGATCCGGCACACGCGCGGGCGCTCGTCGTAGGCGCCGCAGGCCATGTCGGCGCGC
>NZ_JAAGPF010000684.1 GCF_017104645.1 Burkholderia sp. Ac-20379 | reverse complement strand
GGCGTGCCGGTCGCGGCGCAGGCCGCCGCCGCGTTGGCGCTGATCCGCGCCGCGTACGGATGGGTGGCGTCGGCCACCAGCGCGATGCCGTGCTCGCGGATGTAGGCCGCCAGCCCGTCGGCGCCGCCGAAGCCGCCGATGCGCACGCCGCAAGTCAGGCCCTCGGGCGTCTTGCCGAGGCCCGCGAGGCTGTAGACGGCCGACGCGGGCAGCGTGCGCGCCACCTTCAGCGCGTCGCCGGTGCCGCCCAGCAGCAGGATGCGCGGGGCATCGGCATGGAAGGGAGTGTCGTTCATCGTGCGCGCCCCACGAAGCCGCCCTGCCGATCGATCGCGAACACCTCCACGGCCACGCCGTCGGGCACGATCGCGCGCGCCACCGCCAGCGCCTGGGCGCAGACGGCGTCGCCGAGCGGCACGCCGGCCGCGTGGGCCAGCGCGAGCGCCTGTTGACTGGTGTTGGCGGCCAGCATCGCCTGCTGAAGCGCCGCGTCGGCGCCCGCGTCGGCGGCCCAGCCGGCCAGTTGCGGCAGGTCGATGCTCGAATGGCGGCTGTGCAGATCCATGTGGCCGGCCGCGAGCTTCGAGAACTTGCCGAAGCCGCCGCACAGGCTCACGCGCGCGACCGGCGCGCGGCGCAGATGCTTGAGCACCGCGCCGGCGAAATCGCCCATCTCGATCATCGCGATCTCGGGCAGGCCGTAGTGCGCGCGCATCGCGTCCTCGCTGGCGTTGCCGGTGCAGGCGGCGATGTGCGCGACGCCGTTGGCGCGCGCCACGTCGATGCCCTGATGGATCGACGCGATATAGGCCGAGCACGAGAACGGCCGCACGATGCCGGTGGTGCCGAGGATCGACAGCCCGCCGACGATCCCGAGCCGCGGGTTCATGGTTTTCAGCGCGAGCGCCGCGCCGCCCTCCACGCCGATCGCCACCTCGAAGCCGCCCGCGTAGCCGTGCTCGGCCGCCAGTTGCAGCAGGTGCTCGGTCATCATGCGGCGCGGCACCGGGTTGATGGCCGGCTCGCCGACCGCCAGCGTCAGGCCGGGCCGCGTGACGGTGCCCACGCCATCGGCTGCATGGAAGCGAACGCCGGGCTGCGCCGCGAGCGTCACGCGCGCATAGACGACCGCGCCGTGCGTCACATCGGGATCGTCGCCCGCGTCCTTGACGGTGCCGGCCTCGGCGGTGTCGGCCGCATCGGCGGCCGTGCCCGCGGGCGCACGGCGGCAATACACAAGCCGCATCGTCACGTGCTGGCCCTTGGGCAGCACGATCGCGCTCGTCTCGCCGGCCTGCCCCGTCAGCAGCAGGCGCGCGGCGGCCAGCGAGGTGGCCGTCGCGCAACTGCCGGTGGTGTAGCCGCTGCGCAGCGGCGCGGGCTGTTCGGCCGTTTCCTCGCGCATCAGGCGCCCTCCGCGCGCGGCTTGCGAACCTCGTACAGCGTGACCGGCAAGGCCTGCCGCCAGGTGTCGAAGCCGCCAAGCGGCGCGGCCGTGGCCAGCGCGAGGCGCGTCAGCGAGCCGCCGTGCCGCTCGCGCCAGGCAAGAAACGCGGCTTCG
>NZ_JAAGPF010000683.1 GCF_017104645.1 Burkholderia sp. Ac-20379 | reverse complement strand
CGCGCCCGCGTAGCCGGCCGGTATGTCGACGTTCGGGCGTGTGTAGTCGGGCAGCGTCGAGCAGGCGCCGAGCGACAGCGCGGCGAGGGCGGCGAGGGCGGTGGCTCGGGCTGCGGCGAGCGTGCGGCGGGCGGGGTGGAGGCGCGGTGCGGACATATCGGTGCGCCTCTCAGTGCCGGGCGGCCGGGGTTGCCGCGGTATTGGCCGTCGTTGCCGTCGTTGCCACCGTTGCCGACGGTGCCGGTGCCGATGCCGATGCCGATGCCGATGCCGATGCCGATGCCGATGCCGATGCCGATGCCGATGCCGCCGTCGCCGTCGAAGCCGTCGAAGCCGCCGTCGAAGCCGAAGCCGAAGCCCCATCGCCCGGCACCGCCGTGCGCGTCGTCGCCGTCACGCTGACCGGCGTGCCGGCCGCCAGCGAATCGCCCGGGTTGTCGATCACGCGGTCGCCCGCGCCGATCCCGCCGGTGATCTCCACGCGCGTGCCGAAATCGCGCCCGATCCGCACCTGCCGCAACGCGGTGCGCCCGTCCGCGCCGATCACCGCGACGGTCACGCCGTCGGGCCGGTACAGCAGTGCGCTGACCGGCAGCTCGAGCGCCGGGCTGGCGCTGGCGATGCTCAGATGCGCCTGCACATAGGCGCCCGGCATCAGCGTGCCGTCGCGGTTGTCCACGTCGATCTCGACGCGCAGCGTGCGCGTGGCCGGATCGATCGCGCCGCTGCTGCGCGCCACGCGCGCCGCGAAGCGCCGCCCCGGATATTGCGGCGAACCGAGGTACACGCCGGTGCCGGTCGTCACGTTCGCGGCGCTGTCCTGCGGCACGTCGACGAACACGCGCAACGTATCGGTCTGCTGAACATGGAACAGCTCGCCCGTCTGGCCGGGCGTGCCCGGCGTGCCGCCCGCCGTCACCAGCGTGCCGACGTCGACGTTGCGCGCCGTGACCACGCCCGCGAACGGCGCGCTGACCGTCTCGAACGACACGAGCTGCGCGAGGTGCGCGACGTTCGCCTGCGCGGCCGCGAGCAGCGCGCGCTTGGCGTTCATGTCGGCCGATTTGGTGTCGGCGTCCTGCTGCGAGACCGATTGCGTCTTCAGCATCTGCTGCCAGCGCGCGGCCGTAGATTTTGCGTAGTCGTAGTTGGCCTGCGCCACGGCCTCGTCGGCGCGCGCCTGCTTCAGTTGCGCGTCGAGATCGGGCGCGGCGATCCGCGCGAGCGTGTCGCCGGCCTTCACGTGCGCGCCGATGTCGGTCTGCCAGCGTTCGATATAGCCGCTGGTGCGCGCGTAGATCGCGGCGTCGGCGAACGGCGTCACCGCGCCGGGCAGGATCAGCTCCTGATCGGCCGGCGCACGGCCCGGCAGCACCACCGTGACGGGCAGCGTTTGCTGGGCCGCCACCTGCGCGTGCTGCGCGGCGCGCGCCGCCACGCGCGGCACGATGCCCACGGCGAGCAGCGCGGCGAAACCG
>NZ_JAAGPF010000682.1 GCF_017104645.1 Burkholderia sp. Ac-20379 | reverse complement strand
TGCTCAACAACGATCAGCCCGATATCGCCGTGGCGCGCGGCGCGGTGGCCTACGGGCTGGCGCGCGCGGGCCACGCGCCGAAGATCGGCGGCGGCTCGCCGCGCAGCTACTTCCTCGTGCTCGACGGCGAGGCGGAACCGCACGCCGCGCGCGAAGCGAACGACGGCGAAGGCAAAGGCGAAGGCGAAACCCCGCCCGCGCGCGGCGTCTGCGTGCTGCCGCGCGGCACGCCCGAGGAGCAGGCGGTGCGGCTCGACGATCGCACGTTCGCGCTGCGGCTCGGCCACCCGGTGCAGTTCCATCTGGTTTCGACCGCCGCCGAAACGGCCTATCGGCCCGGCGAGATCGCCGAGCTGTCGGGCGGCGATTTCGTCTGGCTGCCGCCGGTGGCCACCGTGGTGCGCCAGCGCGGCGGCGAGCGCAAGCGCGAACGCAAGGTGCGCCTGCACACCGCGCTGACCGAAGTCGGCACGCTCGAAATGCACTGCGTCGCCACCGACGACGACGCGCAACGCTGGCAACTCGAATTCCGCCTGCGCGGCGGCGACAGCGACGCGCAGGCCGACGGCGACGCCCCCGGCGACACGCGCCATCCCGCGTTCGGGCAGGCCGTCGAACTGATCGAGCAGGTGTTCGGCGCGGCGTCCACGCGCGTCGATCCGAAGGCCGTCAAGCGCTTGCGCGCGCAACTGGAGCAGACGCTCGGCCCGCGTCAGGATTGGGATCTCGCGCTGCTGCGCGAGCTGTTCGGCGCGCTGTGGGAACGCGCCGGCCGCCGCCGCCGCTCGGCCGATCACGAACGGCTGTGGCTGAACCTGGCCGGCTGGTGCATCCGCCCCGGCTTCGGCCATCCGCTCGACGCCTGGCGCGTCGAGCAGCTCTGGCAACTGTTCGACGACGGCATCCAGCACGTCAACGACGCGCAGGTCTGGTCCGAGTGGTGGACGCTCTGGCGCCGCGCGGCGGGCGGCCTGTCGGCCGAGGCGCAGCAGCAGATGCTCGAGGCGATGAACTGGCTCGACACCGCCGCCGCGCAGAAGCATCACGGCCTGCCGTTCGATCCGTCCAAGCTCGGCACGGCCGACATGACGCGCCTTTACGCCTCGCTCGAACAGGTGCCCGCCGCGCGCAAGATCGCGATCGCCGACGCGCTGCTCGACAAGCTCGCGCGCTCGCCGGGCAACCGGCAGGACTGGTGGGCGATCGGCCGGCTCGGCGCGCGGCTGCCGTTCTACGGCAGCGCGCACGAAGTGGTGCCGCCCGAAGTGGCGACGCGCTGGCTCGACGCGATCCTCGCGCTCGACTGGAAGAAGGTGGAGCCGGCCATGTTCGCGGCCGCGCAGATCGCGCGCATGACGGGCGACCGCAGCCGCGACGTGCCCGACGCGGTGCGCGCCGCGGTGCTGCAACGGCTCGAGGCCGCGCACGCGTCGCCGGCGTGGATCGCGATGGTGCGGGAGGTGGTGACGCTCGACAGCGCCGATTCGGGCCGCGTGTTCGGCGAAGCGCTGCCGGCCGGGCTCAAGCTGCTCGGTTGAAACGGCCCGAAGCGCGGCCAGGGCGGCGCGGGCAAACCCGCGTCCG
>NZ_JAAGPF010000681.1 GCF_017104645.1 Burkholderia sp. Ac-20379 | reverse complement strand
GACCTGCGGCCCGAAGCTGCGCGGCGCCTTCGACGACACGCGCCCGGCGATCTCGGCCAGCGATTGCGAGGCCAGCGATTCGCGCATCTTCTTGTCCGCCTGCTGCATGACCGAATGGATCGCGCATACGCCGCTCGTCGCCCAGGCCGGCTTGGCGCCCTCGAACACGGCGCAGCGGTCGCGAATCTCGCGGCATTCGAACAGCGCCTTGTCGCCGTCGATCGCGCTGACCACGTCGAGCACGGAGATCTGCTCGGCCGGCCGCGCCAGCGCGAAGCCGCCCTTCGCGCCTTCGGTGGCGATCACGAGCCCGGCCTTGTGCAGCTTGGTGAACAGCTTGGCGAGAAAATCCACCGGCACGCCCTGCAGCTCCGCGAGATCGCGCACACTGGCCTCGCGCATGCCCGGGGCCGGTTCGATCAGATAAAGCAGGCAATGCAGCCCGTATTCGACTCCTGTACTGATATGCGCCATGTTCACTCCGACTTTCCGAATCGGAGTTAGGGTAGCGTGGTTCACGGTGCCGCGCAATCGGCGCCGTGCGCGTCGCCCGGCTCGCGACGGCCCGGATGACAGGTTCGTGTAAGTCTTGCCGGGCGGGCGTTGCCGGCCTGGCCTCGGCGCGTCCGCGTTCGCCGGCGAAAGATTGTTAAAGTTCTTGGCATGGCGTCCGCCGGCCCGCAAGCCCCCCTACAATCACGACGCGTCGCCTGCAATCGTGCCGGCGATGCCGGGCCCCGCTCCGATCAGGCGGGATGCGCGGCACCGTTGCCTGCGCATCGAACCGGATTCCCGCAACCGCGCGCCTTGCCGTGCCGGGCGGCGCAATCCGCAAGACAACAGACCGAGAGAATCACATGGGTGTCCGGGGCGCGTCAGAGCCATTGCATGCTGTTTGCCGAGAGCGGGTTCGCCGGGAGCGGGCCGTTGGCCGGCCCCGATCCCGTCGCGCCTGATTCGCCGCCGCCCGCATGTCAGATCCCGTCCCGCCTTTCCTCGTCTTCGCCGCCTCGATCGGTATCGTCGCGCTGGTGCTGCACGCCTCGTTGTGGCGTGCCCGGCTGCCCGGCGTGCGCGAATGGACCGCCTGCGCGGCGCTGATCAGCGTCTCGGTGCTGCTGCCGTTGCCGCACCGGCAGGTGGCCGCGCCGATGGCGCTGGTGCTGGCCGGGCTGGCCGGCGCCGCGTCGCTGGCGTGTTTCCAGGCAGGCTGCCAGCGGCTGGCCGGCGTGCAGCCGAACCGGCCGGTGTTGGCCGGA
>NZ_JAAGPF010000680.1 GCF_017104645.1 Burkholderia sp. Ac-20379 | reverse complement strand
CTGCTGGCCGCGGCCGAACGCGGCCCGCGCGTCGACAAGCGGCTCTGGACCGAAATCGCGCAACTGAGCGGCGGCCGCTCGAACTCCACCGCGCTGGTCGGCACGCCCGAGCAGGTGGCCGACGCGCTGGCCGATTACTACGACATCGGCGTCACGACGTTCCTGATTCGCGGCTTCGATCCGCTCGACGACGCCATCGATTACGGCCGCGAGCTGATTCCGCGCACGCGCGCGCTGATCGCCGAACGCCAGCAGCGCCGCGCCGCGGCCTGAGCCCGGCGCGGTATCCGCCGTATCGAACGCCGCATCGCACGCCCCATCCTCGCAACGCCGGCCGCCGCACCGCCTTCGCGCGCGGCGGCCGCCCCACACGAAGACCGACCATGTCCACCGTCCTGCCCCTGCAGTCCCGCACGCCGTCCGGCCTCGCGCTCAAATCGCAGCCGCAGCAGAAATTCTGGTTCGACCCGCCCGCGCAGCGCGTGGGCGTGGCCGCCGAACGCCGCCATCGCCAGGAGCGGCTGGCCGGCGCATTCCGTCTGTTCGCACGCTTCGGTTTCGCGCAGGGGCTGGCCGGACACATCACCGCGCGCGATCCCGAGCTGCACGATCACTTCTGGGTCAACCCGCTCGGCGTGCATTTCTCGCGCATCAAGGTGTCGGACCTGCTGCTCGTGAACGGCCGCGGCGAAACGGTGATCGGCGATCGCCCGCTCAACAAGGCCGCGTTCGCGATCCATGCGGCGATCCACGAGGCGCACCCGGAACTGGTGGCCGCCGCGCACACGCACTCCACCTACGGCAAGGCGTGGTCCACGCTCGGCCGCCCGCTCGAACCGCTGACGCAGGACGCCTGCGTGTTCTACGAGGATCACGCGCTGTTCGACGATTTCACCGGCATGGTGGTCGACACCAGCGAGGGCGACCGCATCGCCCAGGCGCTCGCGAAGCCGGACGGCGGCGTGCACAAGGGCGTGATCCTGAAGAATCACGGCATCCTGACCGGCGGCCCGACCGTCGAGGCGGCGGCCTGGTGGTACATCGCGCTCGACAACGTCGCGCACACCGCACTGCTGGCCGAGGCGGCCGGCACGCCGCAGCCGATCGACGCGGCCACCGCGCGCCACACGCACGGCCAGATCGGCAAGCCCGACGGCGCGCTGCAATCGTTCGAGAGCCTGTATGTGGGCCTCGTCGAGGCCGAGCCGGACCTGCTCGACTGAGATTCGCGCGCGGCCCGCGCCGCGTTCGCATCGCGATTCGCATCCCGATTCATACCGGGCCGGCAACGTATCGGCCA
>NZ_JAAGPF010000679.1 GCF_017104645.1 Burkholderia sp. Ac-20379 | reverse complement strand
GCCATTATACGGGCGCGGCGGCGGCCGAAAACGCCGTAAGCGGTTTCTGTCGCATGCGACGGACAGATGAAAGGCTCGCGGGCCGCGCTGGAACGGGCGCGTACGCTACGCGCCGCAAGCGAATCGTCAGGCCGGCACGAGGCGGGCTTCGCGCCGGCCGCGCGGCCTCGACGGCGGCCCCTGGCGGCCGCGCGCCCGGCTCAGCGCCAGGCGTCGACGATCACGCGCTTGAGGATGTGCAGCTTGCGGTGGAAGAAATGCTCGGCGCCGGGGATCACCACCACCGGCAGTTCCTGCGGCCGCGCCCAGTCGTAGACGGACGCGATCGGCACCGTGTCGTCGGTCTCGCCGTGGATCACGATGGTGTCCTCGGGCACCTCGGCCACGGCCCAGCGGCTCGCGGCGGTGCCGACGAACACCATGCGCTCGACCGCGTCGCCGCGCTCGCGCAACTGCTTCGCCACGTGCGACAGCACGAACGTGCCGAACGAGAAACCGGCCAGCACCAGCGGCAGCGTTTCCTGCCCCGGCTGCGCGCGCATGTGCGCCAGCACCGCGAGCAGGTCGTCGGTTTCGCCCAGGCCGTTGTCGTGCGTGCCCTCGGTTTCGCCCACGCCGCGGAAGTTCGAGCGCGTGACGACGTAGCCGAGCTGCGTGAAGATGCGCGCGAGGGTTTGCGCGACCTTGTTGTCCATCGTGCCGCCGAACAGCGGATGCGGATGCGCGACCAGCGCGATGCCGCGCACGGGCACGTCGTCGGGCGGCAGGTCGACGGCGATCTCGATGCGGCCCACCGGGCCGTCGATCAGGGATTTCTGCGTTTGGGCGTTCATGCGGCGTCCAGGGGCGGGTGAAAAGCGCGTGCGCTCAGATCTTCAGGCGGTCGACCACCTTGCCGTCGCGCAGGTGCGATTCGACGATCTCGTCGATGTCCTGCTGATCGACGTAGGTGTACCAGGTGCCTTCGGGGTAGACCACCATCACCGGGCCTGCCTCGCAGCGGTCGAGACAGCCGGCCTTGTTGATGCGGACCTTGCCCGCGCCGGCGAGGCCCAGCTCCTTGACGCGCTTCTTCGCGTATTCCTGCATCTGCTGCGCATCGCAGCTCGCGCAGCTCGGACGGTCCGCGCCGGGATCGCGCTGGTTCAGGCAGAAGAACACGTGGTGCTGGTAAAAGCTGGTGGCGTTCATGATGTGGGGGCCGCCCGCGTGCGTCGTGCGCCGCCGGCTGGATTGGGGATGATGTCGGGAGGATCGATTATAGCGAGCGGCGGGCGCGCCTGCTGCGGCGCGGGGCGCGGCCGGGCGGGGGGGACGGAAGAGCGGCGTGGAGGGGAAGAGTGTTGGTGGCGGGGTAGGTTACGGTGGTCGCCTGAGCCGGAGAAAAAAAATGAGTGTAACGTGTGAGAACAGGGTGTGCAGCGT
>NZ_JAAGPF010000678.1 GCF_017104645.1 Burkholderia sp. Ac-20379 | reverse complement strand
GCCGTCATGAATCATCCGAAGCACATCGATCCGCGTCTCGACCCGACGCGCGTGATCCGCGCGCCGCGCGGCAGCGAGAAGACCTGCAAGACCTGGCTGGCCGAGGCGGCCTACCGGATGCTGCAGAACAATCTCGATCCCGAGGTGGCCGAGCATCCGCACGCGCTGGTGGTGTATGGCGGCATCGGCCGCGCCGCGCGCAACTGGGATTGCTTCGACCAGATCCTCGCCTCGCTGAAGGATCTCGAGGACAACGAAACGCTGCTGATTCAATCGGGCAAGCCGGTGGGCGTGTTCCGCACCCACGCCGACGCGCCGCGCGTGCTGCTCGCCAATTCGAACCTCGTGCCGCACTGGGCGAACTGGGATCACTTCAACGAGCTCGATCGCAAGGGCCTGATGATGTACGGCCAGATGACGGCCGGCAGCTGGATCTACATCGGCAGCCAGGGCATCGTTCAGGGCACCTACGAAACCTTCTTCTCGGTGGCGAACCAGCACTTCAACGGCGATCCGTCGGGCCGCTGGATCCTGACGGGCGGCTTGGGCGGCATGGGCGGCGCGCAGCCGCTCGCGGCCACCATGGCCGGCTTCTCGATGATCGCCGTGGAATGCGACGAGTCGCGCATCGATTTCCGCCTGAAAACGCGCTACGTCGACAAGAAGGCCACCACGCTCGACGAAGCGCTCGCCATGCTCGACGAAGCGAAGCGCGCCGGCCGGCCGGTGTCGATCGGCCTGCTCGGCAACGCGGCGGACGTGTTCGCCGAGGTGGTCGAGCGCGGCATCGTGCCCGATTGCGTGACGGATCAGACGAGCGCGCACGATCCGATCAACGGCTATCTGCCGCAAGGCTGGCGCGTCGAGCAATGGCAGGAAGCGCGCAAGGTCGATCCGCAAAGCATCGTCGCGCCGGCCAAGCAATCGATGGCCAAGCAGGTGCAGGCGATGCTGACGCTGCAGGCGCGCGGCGCGGCCACGCTCGATTACGGCAACAACATCCGCCAGATGGCGCTCGAAATGGGCGTGAAGAACGCGTTCGATTTCCCGGGCTTCGTGCCGGCCTATATCCGCCCGCTGTTCTGCGAAGGCAAGGGGCCGTTCCGCTGGGTCGCGCTGTCGGGCGATCCCGAGGACATCTACAAGACGGACGCGAAGGTCAAGGAACTGATTCCCGACGATCCGCACCTGCACAACTGGCTCGACATGGCGCGCGAGCGCATCGCGTTCCAGGGCTTGCCGGCGCGGATCTGCTGGGTGGGCGTGAAGGATCGCTATCGCCTGGGCCAGGCGTTCAACGAGATGGTGAAGAACGGCGAGTTGAAGGCGCCGATCGTGATCGGCCGCGATCACCTCGATACCGGTTCTGTCGCCAGCCCGAATCGCGAAACCGAAGCGATGAAGGACGGCTCGGATGCCGTCAGCGACTGGCCGCTGCTGAACGCGCTGCTGAATACGGCGGGCGGCGCATCGTGGGTGTCGCTGCATCACGGCGGCGGCGTGGGCATGGGCTTCTCGCAGCACTCGGGCGTGGTGATCGTGGCCGACGGCACGCGTGAGGCGCACGAGCGCCTCGGCCGCGTGCTGTTCAACGATCCGGCCACGGGCGTGATGCGTCATGCCGATGCCGGCTACGAACTCGCGCA
>NZ_JAAGPF010000677.1 GCF_017104645.1 Burkholderia sp. Ac-20379 | reverse complement strand
GGGGGGGGGGGGGGGGAGGGGGGGGGGGGGGGGGGGGGTGTTGTGGGTCAGGCGGGAGGCGGCGTAGGAGGTGGGCTAGGGGGGCTGGAGTTCGGGCGTGTGGTCTTGCGAGCGGCGGGGCGGGGCGGCGTCCTCGGTGGCCGCCAGGATCGGGCGGAACGACACCGAGAAGCGCACCGAGCGGCCCTGCGCGGCTGCGGCGGCGCGCACGCGGCCGGTCAGCTCGCGCACCTGGTCGAGCGATTCGCCCCACAGCGCGTACACGTCCGCATGTTTGGCCGCCACGTCGAGCGCCGCGCCCGACGCGCCGCCGAAATAGATCGGCACGTAGGGCTTCTGCGCCGGCTTCACTTCCGAGAAGCCCTGGCGGAATTGGTAGAACTTGCCGTCGTGATCGAACGGGCGATCCTCCGTCCAGATGCGGCGCAGGATGCCGAGGTATTCGTCGGTGCGCGCGTAGCGTTCGTCGTGTTCGAGGAAATCGCCGTCGCGCTGCTGCTCGCTGTCCGAGCCGCCCGAGATGAAGTGCACGCCGAGCCGGCCGCCGCTGAACTGGTCGAGCGTCGCGATCTGGCGTGCGGCCAGCGTCGGCGCCGTGAAGCCGGGGCGGTGCGCGAGCATGAAATTCACGCGCTCGGTCACGGCGGCCGCGTACGAGATCGTCAGCGTGGCCGACGGGCCGGTCGAATGATGCGGCACCAGGATCCGGTCGAAGCCGGCCTGCTCGTGAGCCTGCGCGAAGGCGCGCACGTAGTCGCGGTCGACGGCGTTGCCCGACGGCGGGTGGATCTCGGATTGCTTCTGGCTGGTGATCATGCCGATGAATTCGACGCTCATCGCGGTGCTCCGATGCGGCCCGGCGGGGGCGGGCGAAATGACGGGGCCGGCGGCGGCGCGAACGCTGGCCCCAGCCGGAACATGGCGGCCAGATTAGCGTCGGGATCATGCAAGACGTAAATAATTATTTGCGCAATGAATATCGGATTTGCATGGTTTGCGCGGGCGCGCGGGGCGCTTAGGCTGTGGGTCGCGCTGATGTTGGCGCGCGTGTGTGCGGGCGCGGCGCTCGATGGCCGGCTCGCCGTGGTGTGGGCGGTTGTCGCGGCCGGCGCATGCGCGTCCGGCCTGTTGGCGTTGGCGGTGTTGCCGATCGTTCCGGGCGTGTGGGTTCGTCCCGTTCGACGGCGCGAGGCGTCGAACGGACGGGACGGCGAGCTGGCGACGTAACGTGGATGCCGCGGCGGCTCAGGCCGCCGCATCCTCCGCGCCGAGCGCCGCGAAGCGTTCGCGCGCCGCGCCGGCCACGGCCTGCGCCGGCTCGGCCAGCCGTTCGACGCCCTCGCGCTGCGCGAGCCACAGATCGATCGACGGCCGGAAATCGGTGACGTTGACGATGTCCAGCGCGTCGCGCAGCGGGCTGGTTTCGAGCAGCGGCAGCGGCAGCAGGCCGAGCCCGAAACCGTCCACCACGGCTTGCAGTTGCACGTCGCGGCTGAACGCGTCGAGCGCGATGCTGACCGGCAGGCGCTGCGCGTCGAGCGCGCGCTTCAGGCTCGCGCGAAAGCCGCAGCCGTCGGGGTTCAGGATCCAGCCGCGCGTATGCAGATCGGCGAGCCGGCAGACCGGGATAGCGTCGTGTAGGGAGAA
>NZ_JAAGPF010000676.1 GCF_017104645.1 Burkholderia sp. Ac-20379 | reverse complement strand
AAGGTCTGTATGGGCTGACGAGGACGAGCAATGCAGATATGGAACATGGAATAGGAACGGAGATATATGTATGTAGTGAAAATGGTTGTCAATAGAGAGTCAGCATAGCAATAGATAATTAGGAGATGACAGAAACGGAAGAAAGACAGTAATCGATAGTGTAATAGAGATAAGTAACGTTTGAGTATGTATACAACATGAAGAATCTATATTTTTTTTTTTTTTTTTTTTTTAATGATCCGGCGACCCCCGAGATCTACCCTGCCACCA
>NZ_JAAGPF010000675.1 GCF_017104645.1 Burkholderia sp. Ac-20379 | reverse complement strand
CGCCGCGTTGCGTGGACGGCGCGGCGTCGGGCGCGCCGAGGCCCGCGAGACGGCCGGCCAGGATCGCGTTGTCGCCGCCGTTCACGCGCTGCACGCCGGCCGGTTCGGGGAACCACACGTCCACCTGGGTGCGCAGCGCATCGGGGCTGTCGAGCGATTCGATCCGCATCGCCTGTTCGTCGGCATCCTCGTGATCGTTCTCGGGCACCGCGGGCAACGCGCCGTTGAGCGCGGCGTTCGCCTTTCTACCGGCGCGGCGGCGCAGCGCCTCGGCATGCGAGGCCTTCGGATCGGCCGCGTAGCGCGCACCGCCGGTCACGTAGTCGCTGGCGGCGATCGGACGATTCGCGCTGATGCGCTGATGGAACGGCGTGGACAGTTCGGAGGTGGCGGCCTGCACATGCGTGGAGACGGCGGCGGCGACGCCGCGCGACGCGCCCGATTGCGCGCGCGCGTTCTGCGGCGCGGCGTTGGGGGCGGCGTTGTGACCGCCCGAGCGCGAGAACATCGCCTTCAGTCGGTTGGTGCCCAACTGGCGGCGCGCGGCGTCGTTGTTCTGCGCGGGATGCGCCGGGTCGCCCGCCCGTGCGTTGGCCGGCGCGTTTTGCGGTGCGTGGTTTCGCGTCCCGTCGCGCCGGTTCGGCAGCGGCGCGCCCGGCTGCGTGGCCGGCGCGGCCTGCCCCGGCACCACGTGCGCGACGCCGGGCACGCCGCGGGCTGCCGGCTGCTGCTGCGGCTCGGCGGGCGCGGTCCCACCGATGCGGGCGAGGACGGACTTGAACGACGGCATCGAGGCTCCGTGGCGCCATGCGGGCCTCGCGTGTCATCGCGAGGCCCGCAGGTTGGGATGGAACGTCATGCTAGGTCGCTTGCGTGACAACCAATAGTCATGACCGCCGTCCAACCGGAAGTGATGTCTCGCCATGCGAAGCGTGCGTGCCGGGCGCGGGTTTTCAGGGGGCGTCGTCGAGCAGATCGAGATCGGCGCGGATCCGTTCGACGATCCGGTAGGCGCCCTGTTCGGTCGCGCAGCGCAGCGCCGTGAGCAGCGCGCGGCGCGTGACGTCGGCGGCATCGCCGCGCGCGCGCGACAGCAGCCCCTGCAGGTGCAGCAGCCATGGCATCGTCCAGCGCTCGCCGGTGCGATCGGCGG
>NZ_JAAGPF010000674.1 GCF_017104645.1 Burkholderia sp. Ac-20379 | reverse complement strand
GCCAGCACGCCGCTGCGCAGCATCCCGCCCGCGCGGCGCGCGGCGCTCGTCGACCGCATTGCGCAACGCTACGGGCTGCCGGTGCTCGGCTTCGGGCCGGTCGATCACCGCGCGTATGCGGACGTGCGCGCGCTGTCGCCCGATACGGCGGCCTATCTGGCGTGGGTGCGCGGCGCGTCGGTGCTGGTCGGCGCCGATTCCTCGGCGATCCACGTGGCGGACGGCTTCGACGTGCCCACGCTGGCCTGCTTCACGAGCATCGCGCCCGAGTTGCGCGTGCGCGACTATCCGCATTGCCGGCCGGTGGCGGTACCGGTGCCGCCCGCGCTGCACGACCGGCACGCGAGCGACGATCCGTCCGACATCGCCGCCGTGGAAGCCGCCTATCGCGCGCTCGACTGGGATGCGCTGGACTGGCCGCCGGCGCGCGACGGCGGCGCCTAGCCAGCCGATCGCTTGCACCGCTCAAACCGCTCCCACCGAGCCCCCAGCCTCGCCGCCCTCCCGCAGCGCCTCCGACGGCCGCATGCCGAACATGCGCCGGTAATCGGTGGCGAACTGGCTCAGATGCCAGAAGCCCCACGCGGCGGCCACGTCCTGCACCGAGCCGGCCGCGCGGCCGCACAGATCGCGCCGCGCGCCGTTCAGGCGCAGCGCCCGCAGGTAGGTGGCGGGAGCCATGCCGAGCACATCCTGGAAGCAGTTCTGCAAGGTGCGGCGGCTCACGTGAAGCTGCTCGCACAGCTCGGGCACGCCGATCGGCCGGCTGCGGTGCGCAAGCACGTAATCGCGCGCCAGCGCGACGATGCGGCGGCGACGTTGCGGATGCAGGCCGTCGGCCTCGCCGCCGGCATCCGGCCCCGCGCACGCGTCGAACAGCGCCGCCAGCACGTCCGCCTGCAGATCGTCGCGCTCGCATTCGGACAACGCCGCGCGCGGCGTGGCCGCATCGTCGAAACGTACGGCCAGCAGCGCGCGCAGCCGCGCAAGCTGCGCCGCGCCGGCCTGTAGCACGGGCGGCCCCTGCGTTTGCAGCCGCGCCTCGAAGCCGGCGTGCCCCACCTGCTCGACCTGCTCGGCATAGCGGCGCAGCACGTCGCCACGCACCACCACGCCGTAGATCGAGAACGCGGCCGGCGTCAGCAACTCGAATTCGACGTTGCCGGGGCGGCAGGCGAAACCGTCGGCCACGATCGGCCGCGCGTCGATCCGCGCGCTGCCGTCGGGCCTGGCCGGGATGCCGAACCAGTACGCGTCGCCGCGCACCTCGCAGCCCTGCCGCAGCGTGTGGCTGGTGGTTTCGCGGAACAGCTTCATGGTGTCGAGCGGCAGCTCGGTCAGCGTGCCGGCGAAGCGTCCGGCCGCGAGCTGGTCGTAGGTCTGGCGCCAGCCGATCAGGTTGCGCGCCTGCTCGTCGGCGTCGTGCGCGACGCTGACCACGGCGCGGCCCGCCGGCAGATCCGTAGATCGTAAGAGCACACGTCTTAACTCCAGTCCCCATAGAGTATCTCGTATTCCGTCTTCTTCTTTAAAAAAAAAACGTAACGTGCTGAGGTACTCTGGCAGCCAGTGCTGACTACACGCATCTCGATCGTCACC
>NZ_JAAGPF010000062.1 GCF_017104645.1 Burkholderia sp. Ac-20379 | reverse complement strand
TTCAATGCACGGGCCACCACCCACATCGACACTGACCCCACCACTCTTTCCCTCCACGACGCGCTTCCGATCTCCGCATCGACGCGCAGCCATTCGATCAGTTCGGGCGCGCCCACCTCGCGCTCGGGCAGCGCGAGCCAGTCGAGCAGCACGCGCGCCACCGGGTTGGCCTGCGACGGCGGCAGCCCGGTGATCCGGTACGGCACGCGCGCGGCCTCCTGCGAAGCGGCGGTGCCGAACACGGCGTCGATCAGCGGGCCGGCCGCGGCCAGATCGGCGACGGCCACCAGCACGTCGGACGGCGCGAGCGTCGGATCCTCGGCGAACGCGGCCAGCAGCCGGTCGTGCAGCACTTCGAGCTGGCGCGCGAGGCTGTGGCAGACGTGCACCTCGATGCCGCGCGCGGCCGGCGGCGGCCCCAGCTCGGCTTCGGGCCGCAGGTCGAGCATCGCGTTCTGAATGCGCGCGAGCCAGCTATCGGCCTCGAATGCGTCGAAGCGCGACGCATCGGTGGCCGCGGCCGATTCGGTCAGCTCGTGCAGCATGTGCAGTTGCGCTTGCGTCTGGCGGCCCCATTCGGCCAGCAGCGGATGGCCGACCTGTTGGTAATCGAGCTGGCCGGCCGCGTCGAGCGATTCGGCGCGCGCCTGCGTGACGATGTCGAACCAGAATTCGCGGCACGGATTGAGCGCGTAGATCCGCACGTCGATCCAGCGCGACAGCTCGCGCAGCAGCGCCACGTGCAGCGGCGGCATGGTGGGCAGAGCGAACACGCTGACGGCATCGGGCCAGGCGGCCAGCGTGCGCGCGTCGGGCGCGAGCGTGGGCGCTTCGCGCAGGAAGCGGTGCGCGGGCGGCTCGCCGTCGTCGGCCAGCTCGGCCACCAGCGCGCGCCACAGCGCGGCCTGCCAGTGTTCGTCGTCGCGCGCCGCCTCGGCGCCGCGCGAAGGCGTGCCTTCCAATGCGAAGATCGAGCCGCCCTCGCGCCAGGCCGTCAGCCACTCGGGCCGGTAGGTCAGGTAATGATCGAACACGGCGGCGAGCCGGTGCGCCAGCTCGTAGCGCATCGGCGCGTCGGCCGCCGCGAGATAGGCGGCGAGGCGCGGCGAGGCGAGCCACGGCGCGGCCTCCCCCGCCTCGCTCGCCAGCAGCCGGTAGCAGCGCCAGACGAGCCGGTCGGGCGCGAACGGCGAGCGCGGCGGCACATGCAGCACCTGCCCGATCTGCGCCCACAGCCATTGCGCGAGATAGCTGAACTGAACGTTCGCGCAAATGCCGTGCCGCGCGGCGACGTCGAGCTCGAGCCGCCGGCGCAGCGCCGCGCTCGGCACGATCACCTGCTGCGCGGCCCACGGCCCCGCCGCGCCCGGATGCGACGCGAGATGGTCGATCAGTGCATCGGCAAGCGTTTCGTGACGGTTCGAGAAAAAGAGGTGGAGCATGCGGGCGGCGGCGGTGACGGTGCGCGGCCGTTCGCCACGCAGGAAGCGCCAAGGATAGCAAACGCATCGGCGCACGGATATTCGGCCAAACAGCCAGATTTTCGGGATGGCGAAATACGTTAGACTCGTCCGCCTGTTTGCGCCGTTTCGCCAACCGTCCTCGATGCGCTATTCGATCGAAATCAAGAAGTTCCTGTACAGCCAGTATTTCTTCGGCGGCCTGCGGATCGCCGTCGGCGTGTCGTTGCCGGCCGTGCTGTGCCTGATCGTGTTCGACGATCGCGATCTCGGCTTCACGATCGCCACCGGCGCGCTCGGCGCCTGCGTGGTCGACATGCCCGGCCCGCTCAAGTACAAGCACAACGAAATGCTCGCGTGCAGCGTGATCGGCTTCCTGTCGGCGCTGGCCACGGGCCTCGCCACGCCGAACATCTTCGCGCTGTGGCTGACCATCGTGCCGCTCACGTTCGTGCTGTCGCTGATCGTGGTGTACGGCAACCGCTGGCCGCAGATCAGCTTCGCCACGCTGTTCATGATGGTGATGACGCTGGAGGACAGTTTCACGCCCATGGAGGCGCTGATCAACGCCGCGTGGATCCTCGCCGGCGGCCTCTGGTACACCTACTGGGCCACGCTGGTGTCGCGCTGGCAGGCGCGCCGCATCGAGCAGCAGGCGCTGGCCGACAGCCTGTTCGCGCTGTCCGGCTACCTGCTCGCGCGCGCCGATTTCTACGATCTCGAATCCGATCTCGACGAGTGCTACCGCAATCTCGTCGTCAAGCAGGTGGCGGCCGTCGAATCGCAGGAAACCGCGCGCGACATCGTGCTGCGCAATCTGCCGAAGCTGCGCGACGGCCAGCTCGACCGCGCACGCACGCTGATGTTCAACCTGTTCATCAACAGCGTGGATCTGCACGAGATGTTCGTCGGCGCGCATACCGATTACCCGCTCGTGCGCAGCACGTTCGGCGACTCGGACATGCTGCTGTTCTATCGCGACCTGATCCGCAAGGCGGCGGCCGATCTCGAAACGGTGGGCCTCGCCGTGCTGGAAAACCGCGCGCCGCAAACCCGCACCAGCGTGAAGGCCGAACTGCGCGCGATCGAGTATGAAATCGAGCTGATGCGCAAGAAGAACTTCCCGGAGACCAACCCGGAAGCCTACGCGGCCGTGCTGGCCACGTTCCGCCGCATCTGGAGCGCCACGCGCCTGATCGACAAGATGCGCCGCACGCTGGCCGCCACGCCGGATGTCGCGCAAACCGAGCTGAAGATCGACCAGACGCTCGCGCGCTTCCTGCAGCGCCGCCGGCTCTCGCCGATGCTGATCTTCTCGAACCTGAACTTCGGCTCGCCGAGCTTTCGCCACGCGCTGCGCGTGACGGTGGCCGTGGCCGTGGCGTTCTGGCTCGGCCGCCTGCTGCCGCTGACGAACGCCTACTGGATCGTGATGACCACCATCATCATCCTGAAGCCCGGCTATTCGCTGACCAAGCAGCGCAACGCGCAGCGGATCGTCGGCACGCTGCTCGGCTGCGCGATCAGCATCGCGCTGATCTACACGGTGAAATCGCCGCCGCTGCTGATCGCGATCATGTTCGGCTCGATGGTGATGAGCTACAGCCTGCTGCTGTTCAACTACGCGGCCAGCGTGGTGTTCACGTCGTCCTACGTGCTGCTGATGTTCCATCTGCTCGCGCCGGGCAGCATGCGCATCATCGGCGAACGCATGATCGACACCGTGGTGGGCTGCATGATCGCGATCGCCGCGAGCCGCCTGTTCCCGTACTGGGAATACCGTGCGATGGGCAAGCTGGTGGACGAGGTGCTCGGCACCACGCGCAAGTATTTCGAGGCGGCCTGGCGGGTCGGCAGCGGCAAGGCTCAAAGCGCGCCGCCGGTAGCGGCCGCCGACGGCGCGGCCGTGGTGCAGGCGGTGGCAAGCGCGTCGGACAACCCGAAGGCCTCGCCGCTCGAGAGCGATTATCCGTACCGGCTCGCGCGCAAGAACGTGCATATCGCGTTCGCCAATCTCGGCCAGGCGTTCCAGCGCATGATGCTCGAACCGAAGGCGCAGCAGCGCTTCGTGCCCGAGCTGAACGACCTGCTGGTGCAGGCCCACGTGCTCGGCGCGCAGATCACCGCGGCCGCGCCGCTCCTGCGCAACGCCACCAGCGACGGCGCGCCCGACACCTACGCGGCGCTGCAGAACGGGCTGGCCCAGGTGCGCGAAAACCTCGAACAGGCCGAAGCCGGCGTGGCGCCGCCCGGCAATCAGGCCGAGCTGACCAAACAGCTCACGCGCGATCTCGATTCGATGGTGGTGCAGGCGGAGAAGTCGAATGCGGTCGGCACCGAACTGACGCACGACCTCAAGGTGCTGGCGCACCAGTGCAAGCAGATGCTGGCGTCGTCGCTGCTGATCCGCAAGGATGCGAGCGTGATCCGGCTGCCGGCCTGAGCGGCGGCATGGCTGGATCGCCTGCCCGGCGCGGCGGCGCTCAGTTGCCCGCGCCGGCCGACGCCGAGGAAACGGCGGAGGCCGCCGAAGCTGCCGCCCCGGAAACCGCCCCGCCCCCGTGCGCCGAATCGTACGCGCGCTTCTCCGAGATCGCGTTGTAGAGCACCGTGCCGATCACCGCGAGCACGATCACGACGATCATCACGGACACGCCGCGCACCGGGTTCTTCGTGGGCTGCTGGTTCATGTGGCCTGCCTGTCTGCCTAAACGGGCGCGACGTCGTTGCGCACCGGCAGCGCCGTCGAATACTTGATCTGCTCCATCGCGAACGAGGAACTGACGTCGAACAGCGGCACGGCGCGGATCAGATGCTTGTAGACGCGGTCGTAATCGGCGATGTCGGCCACCACCACGCGCAGCAGGTAGTCGGTTTCGCCGCTCATGCGGTACACCTCGACCACTTCCGGAATGTCGCACACCACCTGCATGAACATGCGCGCCCATTCCTCGGTGTGCTGATTGGTGCGGACCGCGACGAACACCGTGGTGCCGACGCCGAGCTTGCGCGCATCGCACAACGCCACCTGGGCGCGGATCGCGCCTGTGTCCTTGAGCCGCTGAATCCGCTTCCAGCAGGGTGTCTGCGACAGATTCACCTTCTGGGCCAGTTCGGCGATCGGCAGCGTCGCGTCGGCTTGCAGCAGTTCCAGCAACTTTCGGTCGATATGATCCATGCCCCGTTCCTGTCGTTCTGTTGGTATAGAAGATTTTTCTACGCCAAATACTATACGGGGAACATTATGAAAACTTATCGGCAGCGTCGACCGGGATAAATACGTACGCGGCGCGCGCGCAGCCGGGGCCACGCCGCACCGTGCTCGTCACAGCGTCAGTTGTTCGCGGATTTTTCGACGCCGGCCGACGAAGCGGACGACGACGCATTGGCCGCGTTGTCGCGGCTCCATTGCTGGAGCTTGCGGCCGGCCGATTCGAGTCCGGTGCCAGCGGCCGACGCGGCCAGCCCGAACGCGTTCGCGGCGGCGCTCTTCAGGTGAGCCTGCGCGGCCGACGTCACGTCGCTGGCCGAAACGGGCGGCACGGCCGAGGCGGCCGACGCCACGCCGGCCTTGGCGGCGGCGATCTGGCTGTCGACGAAGCTGGCCGCTTGATCGAGCTTTTTCGCTGCATGGGCGGCTGCGTCGGCCACGGCGCTGGCCGCGTGGTCCGGCGCCGACGCGTTCGAGTCCGCCGGCTTGTCGCAACCGGCCAGCATGCCGGCCGCCAGGGCCGCGGCGGCGAACGCCGTCAGGCTGCTGCGCCGGGGCGCGGTACGAACCGAAAAACGGAAGGGATGCTTCATGTTGGTTGGCGCGACGACGCGCCCTCTCGATACGGGAATCGCGATGATACGACGGCGGCAGGCTAGCGCCACGTCAGCATTACATTCCCTTTCAGACAAATCGGTCGATATTTCAGATTGGACCGATAGGCGGCCCCGGACACGCTACCTATAGTCGACCGCTTCATGAATTCCCGTGGGCGGTCGTTTCCATGATCAACGAATTCGATTGGCTGATCGTGCTGCTCGTCGCGCTCGGCGCGACCCTCTCGTTCTGTCGGCACGCGCGCCGCTGCTCGCCCGACGCCACCGAGCGTCGCCGGCGCTGGCGCGCCACGCTGTGGCTCGTGCTCGCGGTGGTCGGCGGCTGGGTCGCCAGCATCATCGTCGCGCACGGCATGACGGCGCCGTTCGGCTGGGCCGGCACGATCGACCTGCCGCCGGCGCCGCTGCTGCTGATCGCCATGGCGTGCGTTGCGCTGTCGCTCGCTTGCGCGTGCTGCGGCTGGCGGCTGATGCGGCCGAGGCGCCTCTTTTCGGCGCACTGAGCGCCGACGCACCATTTTCAAGCATGCGCGCACCACGAAAATCCATTCCCTGGCACCACGCGCGTGCAACCTGAAAAAATCGCCCGGCACGCACGCCGTTCGGAAAATGCGCGCCGGCCTCGGCACCCCGATCCGGTGCGGATTCGCACCGGATTCACGCACCGATTCCCTCGATTGGCCCGGATCTTGCTCAAATGCCCCCTTTTCGCGCAAACACGGGCAACAGGATGGACAGTCTGAAATCGGCCACCGACACCTTATTTCTCCTTCTCGGTGCAGCCATGGTGCTGGCGATGCACGCGGGCTTCGCGTTCCTCGAGCTCGGCACGGTGCGCAAGAAGAATCAGGTCAACGCGCTGGTCAAGATCCTCGTCGACTTCTCGGTGTCGACGATCGCGTATTTCTTCGTCGGCTACACGATCGCCTACGGCATCGAGTTCTTCGACGACATCGGCACGCTGGCCCAGCACAACGGCTATGCGCTGTTGCGCTTCTTCTTCCTGCTGACGTTCGCGGCGGCGATCCCCGCGATCGTGTCGGGCGGCATCGCCGAACGCGCCAAGTTCAATCCGCAACTGATCGCCACCTCGGTGATCGTCGGGCTGATCTATCCGTTCTTCGAAGGCATCGCCTGGAACGACCGCTTCGGCATCCAGGATTGGCTCACGCACGCGTTCGGCGCGCCGTTCCACGATTTCGCCGGCTCGGTGGTGGTGCATGCGTTCGGCGGCTGGATCGCGCTGCCGGCCGTGCTGCTGCTCGGCGCGCGCCACGGCCGCTATTCGAAGGATGGCCGGATCGCCGCGCATCCGCCCTCGAACATCCCGTTCCTCGCGCTCGGCGCGTGGGTGCTGGCGGTGGGCTGGTTCGGCTTCAACGTGATGAGCGCGCAGACGCTCGACAAGATCAGCGGCCTGGTGGCCGTCAACTCGCTGATGGCGATGGTCGGCGGCACGCTGGCCGCCTGGTTCGCGGGCCGCAACGATCCGGGCTTCACCTACAACGGGCCGCTCGCCGGGCTGGTGGCGGTGTGCGCGGGCTCCGACGTCATGCATCCGCTCGGCGCGCTCGCCACGGGCGCCGCGGCCGGCGCGCTGTTCGTCGTGATGTTCACCTGCGTGCAGAACCGCTGGCGCATCGACGACGTGCTCGGCGTCTGGCCACTGCATGGCCTGTGCGGCGCGCTCGGCGGCATCGCGGCCGGCGTGTTCGGCCAGCCGGCGCTGGGCGGGCTCGGCGGCGTGTCGTTCGTGTCGCAACTGTTCGGCACGGTCGGCGGGATCGCGGTGGCGCTGCTGGGCGGCACGATCGTCTACGGCGCACTGAAGGCGACGCTCGGGCTGCGGCTCGATCCGGAAGCCGAATTCGACGGCGCCGATCTCTCGATCCATCGCATCACGGCGACGCCCGAGCGCGATTGAGGGGCAAACACAATAAGGGGCAACGCCGTCAGCCGCTTTTGCCACACGTCCAAGCGGCGCGACGGGGTTTCCCCGAGAGAAATACGGCACGCAAGGCTCCACCGTCGCACCCGATTCTCACCTCAACCTATCCAACTCGGCTCGCTGGATAGGCTATTTCCAACGCATGCCCCAGCGAAGTCGACGCAGCATCAGGTGGACGGGAAACCCGGCAGCCAATAAGCGCTCCCGATGCTCGGTGAACGACATCGTCTTTCTCGACTCATCCACCTTGACGTAATGGCCAACCGTCTTTAGTGGATCCTGAATATCCGGAGCAATCTGGACAAAGTACACCGACATTTTTTCGACAAACGCACATTCCGACAAGAACTCTCGGTGCGACCGCCTTCCACTGTCGTACATGTAAAATAATTCCAGCCTGAGCTTCGGATACCGCCAAAGGAATTGGTTGATTACATAAGTACAAGATTGACAGGGCACTCGCTCGGTCAGCAAATACACGACACCCGATTTACTTCCGAATTTGTCAATTGCGTACGATAGCGCATTGAGGAGCAAGTATTCCGAATCATCGAATCGACTCAGGCCGCCCGAACCACAAAAACAACGCAGCCGCTCGGAAAAAATCGGGCCCGCTCCGGATTGAGTTCCAAAATAAAGCTTCTTGATTCCGGGTAGCGAACCTACATAAGCCCGCAAACTGGCTCCATAGTGAATCGGCCATCGCGTCAATGGGTCCGCCTTGAAGCTTCCGCCTATCCAATTCGCACCATCGAAGTACGGCTTGGCATCGAAATAAATGCCGCCGATATTTCCCTTGAAGTTGGTCGAATGGTTGTTGGATTTTTTAGGAATTCTTCGGTTTGCCCTGACGTAAACGTCAAATTTTCTCGGCAGCAACTCCAAAAGAGTATCAAGCGCACGCTCTCGCCTTTCTCGTGCACGCAACTTGATCCACGACGGCTCTGCTCGCCTCGATGACGATGCGGAAACATGCTGAGCACCAAAATTTAGCCGAGGCGAATAACGCTTTCTCAACGCCCTGACTCGCTTGGTTTTTAAATTTCTCTTGATCACAATCCCCCCGGTGGCCGGTTATTATCTAAGCGCCGAATCGCTTCATCAGACAATCAAGAATCCAACGCATTGGACTCAGCAATTTTCCGACATCATAACCGTCGTGCGCTGCCCTCACCCGCCTCGCCTCGCAATCAACACCACCCCCGCCCCGGCCACGATCGTCCCGAGCAGCATCCGCCAGGTCAGCGGCTCGTGGAACATCGCCCAGGCCCACGCCAGCGTGACCGACGGGCTCAAAAACAGCACGCTCGACACCCGCGCCGCCGACGCGCGCCGCAAGCAGGCCCAGTACAGCCCGTAGCCGCCGAGCGTCGAGAAGATCGCCGTCCACGCCACGCCGGCCGCGAAGCCCGCGCTCGCCACCGGCATCAGGCTGCCGCGCGCGCCCTGCAAGCCGGCGAAGATCAGCGCGGTGGCCACGCCGTGCACCCACAACGCGGCCATCGGGCTCAACGACGGCGCATGCACGGCGGCCGACAGACGCTTGCGCCAGATGCCGGCCGCCGCCAGCGACAGCATGCCGGCCACCGGCAAGCCGAGCGCCCACACGGGCGCGGCGCCGAGCCGGAACGCATCGCGGCTCACCAGCAGCACGCCGGCCAGCCCGAGCGCCAGCCCCGCCCAGACCCGGCCCGAACTGCGCTCGCGCAATACGAACGTGCCGATCAGCACGGTGCCGATCGGCAGCAGATCGGCGATCAGCGCCGACAGCCCGGCCGATACGCCCAGCTCGATACCCTTCGCCACGCCGGCCAGATAGCCGGCCATCGCCATCGCGCCGATCGCGGCCTCGCGCAGCAGCGCCGCGCGCGGGGCCGCGCGAATCTCGCGCGCGACGAAACCGAACAGGCCGATCGACAGCGCAATGCATCGCCAGAACACCACCAGGTAGACGGGCGCGTAATCGGCCGAAAAGCGAATGCCGACGAAGCCCGAGCTCCACGCCACCACCATCAGGCATTCGAGCAGCGGCAACGGGATCAGGAGCGCGGGCGCGCGGACTGCCGCGCAGGAGGATCGGGTCGAATTCATGCACCGAGCCTAAGCGCCACACATGGATTCGAAAATCAAAATATACTTTTCCAGTCGTTCAATTTCATTGAATCATGGACAGCATCCTCGATATCGAACTGCTGCGCACGTTCCACGCGGTGGCGCGCCTCGGCAAGTTTCGCGCGGCGGCCGAGTTCGTCCACAAGAGCCCGGCTGCGGTCAGCATCCATATCCAGCGGCTCGAAGCGGTGGCCGGCGGCCGGCTGCTCGAACGCGACAACCAGGGCGTCGCGCTGACGGCGCTCGGCAAGCGGCTGCTGTCGCGCACCGGCGAGCTGCTCAGCGCGCACGATCGCGTGCTGGAGGAGATTCGCGGCCGGACGGTGGCCGCGCGCATCGTGCTCGGCGTACCCGACGAATACGCGGCCCACGTGATCCGCGATCTGCTGCCGGGTTTTTCGGCAAGCTGGCCGAACGTGGTGCTCGAAATCCGCACCGGGCCGAGCTTCGAGCTGCGCGAGCGGGTAGCGCGCGGCCAGCTCGACCTGGCGCTGGTGGTGCAGCCGATACAAGCGGCGCGGCCGGCCGACGTGCTGACCGTCACCACGCCGGTGTGGGTCGGCAGCAGCGGGTTCGCCGTCGATCCCGCGCAGCCGCTGCCGCTCGCGCTCTATGCCGAACCGTGCCCGTATCGCGCCGCGATCGTGGCCGCGCTCAGGCAGGCCGGCATGCCGTGGCGCACGATCATCGAAAGCCCGTCGAGCCAGGCGATCCAGGCCTGCGTCGAATCGGGGCTGGGCGTGACGCTGGTCGACCGCGCGCGCGTCACCGGGCGCATGCGCGTGCTGGACACGTTGCCGCCGATCGGCGATCACGAAGTGGTGCTGATGCGCGATCCGGCCGGCAGCGAGCGCGCCGGCGAAGCGATCGGCCTGCTCGCCGCCACGTTCCGCCAGCAGTTCCGGCTATGACCTTGCCCGATTACCCAACCAGGAGAACCCGGTGAATCACGACGACGACACGCTCATCGCGCAAGCGGCCGCCTGGATTCGCGAGGCCGACGGCCTGCTCGTCACGGCCGGCGCGGGCATGGGCGTGGATTCGGGCCTGCCCGACTTTCGCGGCACGGAAGGCTTCTGGCGCGCGTATCCGGCGCTGCGCGGCGTGGCGTTCGAGGCGATCGCGAACCCGGCCGGCTTCGCGAGCGAGCCGCGTTTGAGCTGGGGCTTCTACGGGCATCGGCTGGCGCTGTACCGGGCCACCGTGCCGCACGCCGGGTTCGGGCTGCTGCGCGACTGGGGCGCGGCCATGACGCACGGCGCGTTCGTGTTCACGAGCAACGTGGACGGCCAGTTCCAGCAGGCCGGCTTCGACGCCGACCGCGTGGTCGAATGCCACGGCACGATCCACCGGCTGCAATGCGTGGACGCCTGCACGGACGCGATCTGGCCGGCCGATGCGTTCGCGCCGGAGGTCGACGCCGAGCGCTGCCTGCTGACCAACGCGATGCCGCACTGCCCGCACTGCGGCGCGCTGGCACGGCCCAACATCCTGATGTTCGGCGACTGGCACTGGATCGGGCGCGATACCGATCGGCAGGCGCAGCGCCTCGCGCACTGGCTCGAGCGGGTCGAGCGGCTGGTGGTCGTGGAAATGGGCGCGGGCCGCGCGCTGCCGACGGTGCGCCGCTTCAGCGAGCGCCACGGCCCGCGCGTAATCCGCATCAATCCGCGCGAACCGATGATCGCGGCGGACACGGGCATCGGCATTGCCGGCGGTGCGGCCGACACGTTGCGGCGGATCGGCGTGGCGCTGAACGGGTGACGAGCACGGCGGTTCGGCGGTTCGGCGGTTCGGCGGTTCGGCGGTGCGGCGGTGCGGCGGTGCGGCGGTGCGGCGGCTCGGCGGCTCGGCGGCTCGTCAACTTAACGGGCAGCCCCTCCCCCCAGCACGCCGCCGCCCTCGAAGCACGCGACGATCGCCTCCCACACCTTCGTCACGGCCACGTCGCGCATCGCGCTGTGCCGCCAGCCAAGGCTGACCGGATAGCCGGGCAAGGCCACCGGGCACGGCAACAGCGTCAAATCCGTCAACCGCGCGATGGCCGCCGCCGCGTGCGCCGGAATCGTCACCACCGCGCGGCTGCCTTTCAGCAGATGCGGCACCGAGGCGAAATGCGTGGTGGACGCCACGATCCGGCGTGTCCGGCCGAGCGCGGCCAGCCCCTCGTCGACGATCCCGACCACCCCGCCCGACGACACCAGGATGTGCTCGCGCGCAAGGTAGTCGTCGAGCGTCAGCGCCGCGTGCGAGCGGCGCTTGCCTGCCGCGGCACCGACGCCTTCGCCGCGGTCGATCAGGCAGGCATAGCCGCCCTCGCCAAGGCTGCGCTGCCGCAACCCACGGCTCGACAGCGGGCCGGCCGTCACGGCCAGATCCATCTCCCGATCGGCCAGCGCGTCGGCCGCGATCTGGCTGTGGGTCTGCCGGAAGATGATGCGCAGCCCCGGCGCGGCCAGCGCGACGCGCTCGATCAACGCGCGCCCGACGGCGATCTCGAAATCGTCGGACAGGCCGACCGACACCGAACGGCCCTCGAAGCTCGTCGCGTCGGGCGCCGCGATCGCGAGGCTGCGCCGGCACTGATCGAGCGCCTCGCCGATCACCGGCTTCAGTTCCTGCGCTCGCCCGGTGGGCGCGAGGCCGCGGCCGGTGCGCACGAACAGCGGATCGTCGAACACCTCGCGCAACCGCCGCAACGCCGCGCTGACGGCCGATTGCGTCATGTCCAGGCGAATCCCGGCGCGGCTCGCGCCACCCTCCTCGTACAGCGCCTCGAACACCTTGAACAGGTTCAGATCCACCGATCCGATATTGGTTTGGCTCATATCACATAGTCCAGATATGCGTTTTCGCGATTTTTGCGTCGGGCAATGATACGGCCGTCCATCACCACCCGGAGGTCTTCCACCATGGCCCGCACGCATGTCGCCGCCCTGCAGATCGGTTCGTCGCCCGACGGCACGGCGCACACGCTCGACCGCATCCTGTCCTTCGAGGACGCCATCCGCGCCTCGGGCGCCACGCTCGTGGTGATGCCCGAAGCGCTGCTCGGCGGCTACCCGAAGGGCGAGATTTTCGGCACCCGTCTCGGCTACCGCCTGCCCGAAGGCCGCGAGGCGTTCGCCCGCTATTACGCGAACGCCATCGACGTGCCCGGCCCCGAAACCGACGCGCTGGCCGGGCTGGCCGCGCGCACCGGCGCGTCGCTCGTGGTCGGCGCGATCGAGCGCGACGGCAACACGCTGTACTGCACCGCGCTGTTCCTCGATCCGGCCGCGGGGCTGGTCGCCAAGCACCGCAAGCTGATGCCGACCGGCACCGAACGGCTGATCTGGGGGCAAGGCGACGGCTCGACGCTGCCGGTCGTCGAAACCGGCGCGGGCCTCGCGGGCGCCGCGATCTGCTGGGAAAACCAGATGCCGCTGCTGCGCACGGCGATGTACGCCAAGGGCGTGCAGATCTGGTGCGCGCCCACCGTCGACGAGCGCGAGGTCTGGCAATGCTCGATGCGCCATATCGCGCACGAGGGCCGCTGCTTCGTGATCTCGGCGTGTCAGGTGCAGCCGTCGCCGGCCGCGCTCGGCATCGAGGTGCCGGGCTGGGAGCCGAGCCGCCCGCTGATCGGCGGCGGCAGCGTGATCGTCGGCCCGCTCGGCGACGTGCTGGCCGGCCCGCTGCGCGGCGAGGCCGGGCTGGTGGTGGCGGAGATCGACGTGGACGATCTGACGCGCGCCCGCTACGACCTCGACGTGGTCGGCCACTACGCGCGGCCCGACGTGTTCTCGCTGTCGGTGGACGAGCGCGCCAAGCGCACGGTGTCGTTCACGCGCGACGAACGATAGGCGGCGGGCGGCCCGGCGCGTTCACGCGCGGGCCGCCCGAACTGCTGCCCGAACTGCTGCCCAAACCCCCGCCCAAACCCCCGCCCAAACCCCCGCCCAAACCCCCGCCCAAACCCCCGCCCGCGTTGCCCCACCACGCCCCGCTTCATCAAGCCACGCCGACCGCCCGCACCGAACTGGGCGGCCCCATCCGCCGGCACCCCGCCAAAAAATTCCAAAATACAAACAACAACCCTTCAAAAAACTTTCACACACCCCGCCTACACTGCGCCTCGAATTACAAATTCCTTCCATTAACTTTCCGATTCATAACGGACAGCCCGGAAGCGACCCACATCGATCCCCATACGAGAACCGGACACCCATGACCGCGCAGCCCAAAACCTCCCGCCGCCAGGCGCTGAAGATCCTCGTCGGCGCGCCGATGCTGCCGCTCAGCGGCCTCGCGCTGCCCGCCCTGCTGAGCGGTTGCGGCGGCGGCGACGACAATGGCCCGGCGGCGGGCGGCACGGGCACCGCGCCCGCGGCCAGCTTCGCGGCGGCGACGTTCGCCTCGATGGCCGCGCCCACGCTGGCCAATCCGGCCGCGATGGCGACCACCACGGTGGGCTCGACGCTGTCGGTGTCGTTCTCGGACGGCAGCGCGCGCGACTACAAGCTCGCCTACAAGCCGTTCTTCGCCACGGGCGATCTGGTGCCGAACGGCAGCGGCGGCACGATCCTCGCGGGCGGCTACTTCGACATCAACAACCAGCCGATCGTCGACACCTCGAAGGCCGGCAGCGAGCGCCAGTTCTACTCGGATTGCCCGGACGGCAGCTCGCTGCTGACGCTCGCGAACGCGAACGTGCCCGGCGTGAAGGGCAAGCCGGTGTTCGCCGTGGTGCAGTTCGAATACACCACGCGCAACCAGAACGGCGATTCGACCTACGGCCGCCTGCCCTCGCCGATCGCGGTGCTGACGCTCGACCAGGACCAGACGACGGGCGCGCTGACGCTGGTCAAGTATCACAACGTCGATACCTCGAAGGCGCACGGCCTGTGGATCACCTGCGGCGCGAGCCTGTCGCCGTGGAACACCCACCTGTCGAGCGAGGAATACGAGCCGGACGCGACGATCGCCGCCACCGACGCGCAGTTCCTGGCCTACAGCCAGAACACCTTCGGCAACACGACCACGGCGAACCCCTATCACTACGGCCACCTGCCGGAAGTGACGGTCAACCCCGACGGCACCGGCTCGATCAAGAAGCACTACTGCCTCGGCCGCATCTCGCACGAGCTGATCCAGGTGATGCCGGACCAGCGCACGGTGATGATGGGCGACGACGCCACCAACGGCGGCCTGTTCATGTTCGTGGCCGACAAGGCGGCGGACCTGTCGGCCGGCACGCTCTACGTGGCGAAGTGGACGCAAACGGCCTCCGCCGGCGCGGGCGCGGCCACGCTGAGCTGGCTGCGCATCGGCCACGCGACGAGCGCCGAGATCGAGGCGCTGGCCAACACGCTGAAGGCCAGCGACATCATGGATCTGGTCACGGCCGATCCGAACGACGCGTCGTACACGAAGATCCACTTCAGCGGCAAGTTCAACTGGATCCGCATCAAGCCGGGCATGGAAAAGGCGGCCGCGTTCCTCGAAACGCACCGCTACGCCGCGCTGATCGGCGGCAGCATGGGCTTCACCAAGCTCGAAGGCACCACCGTCAACGCGAAGGACAAGGTGGTGTACACGGCGATGTCGCGCATCGAGACCTCGATGGTCAAGGGCAACGCGGTGTCGCGCGACGTGGCGGTGGACAAGAAGATTTCGGCCGGCGCCGTCTATGCGCTGAACCTGAAGGGCGGCCAGAGCGACACCTCGGGCACGGCGATCGACAGCGCCTGGGTGCCGGTCGACATGAGCGCGCCGGCCGCGCTGGTGGGCGAGGATCTGGCCACGGCCGACGCGCTCGGCAACACGGCCAACGCCGACAAGATCGCCAACCCGGACAACCTGAAGTTCTCGGAAAAGCTGCGCACGCTGTTCATCGGCGAGGATTCCGGGATGCACGTGAACAACTTCCTGTGGGCCTACAACGTCGACACCAAGACGCTGTCGCGCGTGCTGTCCTGCCCGTCGGGCGCCGAATCGACGGGCCTGCACGCGGTGGACGAGATCAACGGCTGGACCTACATCATGAGCAACTTCCAGCACGTCGGCGATTGGGAATCGCCGCTGCACGACAAGGTCAAGGCCACGCTCGACCCGCTGGTGCGCGCCAACTTCAAGGACCGGTTCGGCGCCAGCGTCGGCTACCTGACCGCCGAAGCCACCGGCATCAAGCTCGCCAAGGGCTGACGCCCGCCCCGCTTCGCCTCGCGTCGATTCATTTCGTTTTCGTCGCGAAACCCGGTTTCATCCGTCGCGGCCTCCGGGCCGTTCTGCACGCGCTGCCGTCCCCGGCAGCGCGTTTTTTTTGGGCGCGCGCCCGGCCGGCGGCCGCCTGCGGGCTATCCCCCGGTCCGGCCCCGAGCCGTCCGGGTTAAGCTGGCACATCAGTTGTGCGGCGTTTAACGCATCCGGCACACCATTTTCGTGAAAAATCCCACTATTTGAACAAATGGGGTCGGATTCGCGGAGCAAAAAAAAAGCGCCTCGGGTGACCGAGGCGCTTAAAAAGTTCTAGCCATTCCGAGGGCCGTGCTAGAACCTGAGAGACTGCATCGAAACATCGTTATCGGTAAAACTGACGAAACGTTGTTTCGAAATTCAGGCACATTTTTTCCGTTTCCCGATCCCAAGTCAAGAGAAAAATACGGCGCAATTGTGAATTTTGCGACACAAGCTTGGGAGAAAACCCTGAAAAACCGGGGACATCCAACACTCTGTCATCGCATGATACGTTGTCGGTAAAACATGCACGGTTCGATATTTGTCGTACGATTTCTGTAAATATGAAATTTTGTTTCAGAAAAGTGAGAGGTCTTCGTGTCGACAATGAGTAACGCGGCAAGCGCCGCAAAAGATCGGGAATCGTCGACGGATGAGATTTCGGCACTCGCCAGAGGGCTCGCCGTACTGCGCTGCGTGGCCGCCGCCGATGCGCCGGTCAGCAACCGCGAACTGACAGAAATAACAGGTATCCCCAAACCGACCGTCTCGCGCATCACTGCCACCCTCGTCAGCGCCGGTTTCCTGTTCCGGCTGCCCGACAGCGAACGCTTCGTGCTGACCGCCGCGGTGCTCGAACTGAGCAACGGCTTCCTGCGCAACTTCGACATCCGCGCCCGCTCGCGTCCGTTCCTGATCGAGCTGGCCGAGCGCACCTCGCTGTCGGTTCACCTCGCCGTGCGCGACCGGCTCGACATGGTCGCGATCGACGTGATCCGGCCGCGCTCGGCGGTGCTCGTCACGCGGCTCGAAGTGGGCTCGCGGATGGACATCGCCCGCACCGCCGTGGGCCGCGCCTATCTGGCCGCGCTGGAGGACGGCGAGCGCCGCGAGCTGGTGGGCGCGCTGCAGACCGCCCACGGCGACGACTGGCCGCTGGTGCTGGCCCGGCTCGACGCCGCGCTCGACGACACCCGGCGCAACGGCTATGCGATCGCGATCGGCGAATGGCGCGACGGCCTGAACGCGGTCGCGGCCGGCTTCGTCGGCCCGTCGGGCCAGCGCTACGCCGTCAACTGCGGCGGCGCGGCCCAGCAGCATTCGGCCGAGGCGCTGCTCGAGACGGCCGTGCCGGCCCTGCTCGACTGCGTGGCCAGGATCGCCCGCGAGATCGGCGGATCGACCGCCCCGCGCCGCTAGCCGCCCGGCCGGAACGCCGCGCCGAACGCGGCAAAGCGCCGGCCGGATCGTCATGCGCGCGTCACGCGTGCGTCACCGGCGCGTCATCGCGATATACAAGTGGTTACCCCAGTAAACCGTTGAAAGAAAGTTCGCTAGACGATCGCCCGGGTCGCACGTAGCATCATGCAACCTCGCGCCCGCATGGGCGCTCCGCTCTTTCGCCGTCCCAGCGGCCCGCCCCGGCGGCGGGTCCCGCGCGGCGCCTCCCACGCCCGCTCACGCCAGCGTCAGTCAGATCGAACATGAACAATCCGGAATCGCAAACGCCTCGCTCCCCTGCTCCCCCGCCGCACGATCCGGCGCCGCGCAAGCGCCGCCCGATCGCGATCGGGATCGCCGCGCTCGTCGTGATCGGCGGCGCGCTGCTGTGGTGGCATCCGTGGAAGAAAGCCGACGCGCCCGCCAACGGCCAGGCCGCCGGCCACAGCGGCGGACGCCGCCACGGCGGCCCGGCCGATTTCGCCAACCAGCCGCAACCGGTGCAGGTGGCCACCGCCGCCAGCGGCGAGATGCCGATCGTGCTGTCCGCGCTCGGCACCGTCACGCCGCTGGCCAACGTGACGGTCAAGACTCAACTGTCCGGTTATCTGCAGTCGGTGAATTTCACCGAAGGCCAGATGGTCAAGAAGGGCGACCTGCTCGCGCAGATCGATCCGCGCCCGTACCAGGTCTCGCTCGAAACCGCGCAGGGCACACTCGCGCGCGATCAGGCGCTGCTCGCCACCGCGCGGCTCGATCTGCAGCGCTATCAAACCCTGCTCTCGCAGGATTCGATCTCGAAGCAGCAGACCGATACCCAGGCCTCGCTCGTCAAACAATACGAAGGCACCGTCAAGACCGATCAGGCCTCGATCGATTCGGCCAAGCTGAACCTGACCTACGCGCGCATCACGGCGCCGGTGTCGGGCCGCGTGGGCCTGCGTCAGGTGGATGCCGGCAACTACGTGACGTCGGGCGACACCAACGGCATCGTCGTGATCACGCAGCTGCAGCCGATGAGCGTGCTGTTCACCACCTCGGAAGACAACCTCCCGCAGATCCTCAAACAGGTCAACGCGGGCCAGACGCTGTCGGTCACGGCCTACAACCGCAACAACACGGTGCCGCTCGAGGCCGGTTCGCTCGAAACGCTCGACAACCAGGTGGACACCACCACCGGCACCGTGAAGCTGCGCGCCACGTTCGCGAACAAGAACAACCTGCTGTTCCCGAATCAGTTCGTCAACACGCGCCTCCTGGTCGACACGCTGCGCAACGCCGTGATCGTGCCGACCGCCGCCGTGCAGACGGGCTCGATCGGCCAGTTCGTCTATATCGTCAAGCCGGACAACACCGTCACGGTGCGCAAGGTCAAGCCGGGCCCGGTGGACGGCGAGCGCACCAGCATCGCCGACGGCGTGAAGGTGGGCGAGCGCGTGGTGACGGACGGCGTCGACCGCCTGCGCGAAGGCTCGAAGATCACGATCCCGGCCGCGCATCCGCAGGGCGCGTCGGGCGCCGCCGCGGCCTCGGGCGCATCCGGCGCGCATGCCCACGGCGCGTCCGGCGCATCGGGCGCCCACGGCCACCGCCATCACGGCGCATCCCAATCCGCCGCGCAATGACGCTCAAGACCACGCCTGATCGATGAATCCATCCCGTCTATTCATTCTTCGCCCGGTCGGCACCGCGCTGCTGATGGCGGCGATCATGCTGGCCGGCCTGGTTTCGCTGCGCTTCCTGCCGCTGGCCGCGCTGCCCGAGGTCGACTATCCGACCATCCAGGTGCAGACGTTCTACCCCGGCGCGAGCCCCGAGGTGATGACCTCGTCGGTCACCGCGCCGCTGGAGCGCCAGTTCGGGCAGATGCCGTCGCTGAACCAGATGTCCTCGCAAAGCTCGGCGGGCGCCTCGGTCATCACGCTGCAGTTCAGCCTCGACCTGCCGCTCGACATCGCCGAACAGGAAGTGCAGGCCGCCATCAACGCGGCCGGCAACCTGCTGCCGTCCGACCTGCCCGCGCCGCCGATCTACGCGAAGGTGAATCCGGCCGACGCGCCGATCCTCACGCTCGCAATCACCTCCAAGACGCTGCCGCTCTCGCAGGTGCAGGACCTGACCGACACGCGCCTCGCGATGAAGATCTCGCAGGTGTCGGGCGTGGGCCTCGTGAGCCTGTCGGGCGGCAACCGGCCGGCGGTGCGGATCCAGGCCAACCCGCTCGCGCTCGCGCAATACGGGCTGAACCTCGACGACCTGCGCACCACCATCTCGAACCTGAACGTCAACACGCCGAAGGGCAACTTCGACGGCCCGACGCGCGCCTACACGATCAACGCCAACGATCAACTGACCAGCGCCGATCAGTACAACACCGCCGTGGTGGCCTACAAGAACGGCCGCCCGGTGATGCTGACCGACGTGGCCAAGGTGATCGCCGGCACCGAGAACACCAAGCTCGGCGCGTGGGTGGATTCGGAACCGGCCATCATCGTCAACGTGCAGCGCCAGCCCGGCGCGAACGTGATCCAGACGGTCGACGCGATCAAGGCGATCCTGCCCAAGCTGCAGGAAACGCTGCCGGCCTCGCTCGACGTGCAGATCGTCACCGACCGCACCACCATGATCCGCGCCGCCGTGCGCGACGTGCAGTTCGAACTCGCGCTGGCCGTGGTGCTGGTGGTGCTGGTGATGTACCTGTTCCTCGCCAACCTCTACGCGACCATCATCCCAAGCCTGTCGGTGCCGCTGTCGCTGATCGGCACGCTGGCCGTGATGTACCTGGCCGGCTTCTCGCTGAACAACCTCTCGCTGATGGCGCTGACCATCGCCACCGGCTTCGTGGTGGACGACGCGATCGTGATGATCGAGAACATCGCGCGCTACGTGGAGGAAGGCGACGGGCCGCTCGAGGCCGCGCTGAAGGGCTCGAAGCAGATCGGCTTCACGATCATCTCGCTGACGGTGTCGCTGATCGCGGTGCTGATCCCGCTGCTGTTCATGGGCGACGTGGTGGGCCGGCTGTTCCACGAGTTCGCGATCACGCTGGCGGTGACCATCGTGATTTCGGCGGTGGTGTCGCTCACGCTGGTGCCGATGATGTGCGCGAAGCTGCTGCGCCACACGCCGCCGATGGGCGAGCACCGCTTCGAGACGCGCGTGCACGTGATGATCGACAAGGTGATCGCGCGCTACGGCACGGCGCTGCGCTGGGTGCTCGAACGCCAGGCGTCCACGCTGATCGTGGCGCTGCTCACGCTGGCGCTGACCGCCCTGCTCTACGTGTTCATTCCGAAGGGCTTCTTCCCGGTGCAGGACACCGGCGTGATCCAGGCCATCACCCAGGCACCGCAGGCGGTGTCCTACGGCTCGATGGCCGAACGCCAGCAGGCGCTGGCCGCGCAGATCCTCAAGAACCCGAACGTGGACGGCCTGACCTCGTTCATCGGCGTGGACGGCTCGAACATCACGCTGAACAGCGGCCGGATGCTGATCAACCTGAAGAACCGCGACGACCGCAGCGAATCGGCCACGCAGATCATCCGCGACCTGCAGCAGCAGGTGTCGAACCTGCCGGGCATCTCGCTCTACATGCAGCCGGTGCAGGATCTGACGATCGATTCGACGGTCAGCCCGACCCAGTACCAGTTCCTGCTGACGAGCCCGAACCCGGACGATTTCGCGACCTGGGTGCCGAAGCTGATGCGCCAGCTCCAGCAGGAGCCGTCGCTGGCGGACGTGGCCACCGACCTGCAGGCCAACGGCAAATCGGTGTACGTCGAGATCGACCGCGCCACCGCCGCGCGTTTCGGCATCACGCCGGCCACCGTCGACAACGCGCTGTACGACGCGTTCGGCCAGCGCATCGTCTCGACCATCTTCACGCAGTCGAACCAGTACCGCGTGATCCTGGAAGCCGAACCGCAGATGCAGCACTACGCCGATTCGCTGAACGGCATCTACCTGCCGTCGGCGGGCGGCGGCCAGGTGCCGCTGTCGTCGATCGCGACGTTCCACGAACGCGCCGCGCCGCTGCTCGTCACCCACCTCGGCCAGTTCCCGGCCGCGACGGTGTCGTTCAACCTCGCGCCGGGCGCCTCGCTCGGCGAGGGCGTCAAGGCGATCGAGGCGGCCGAGAAGGCGATCAACCTGCCCGCCTCGTTCCAGACGCGCTTCCAGGGCGCGGCACTGGCGTTCCAGTCGTCGCTGTCGAACCAGCTGTTCCTGATCCTGGCCGCGATCGTGACGATGTACATCGTGCTCGGCGTGCTGTACGAGAGCTACATCCATCCGATCACGATCCTGTCGACGCTGCCGTCGGCCGGCGTGGGCGCGCTGCTCGCGCTGATCGTCACCGGGCACGACCTGGACATCATCGGCATCATCGGCATCGTGCTGCTGATCGGCATCGTCAAGAAGAACGCGATCATGATGATCGACTTCGCGCTGGAGGCCGAACGCGTGGAGGGCAAATCGCCGCGCGAGGCGATCTACCAGGCCTGCCTGCTGCGCTTCCGGCCGATCCTGATGACCACGCTGGCCGCGCTGCTCGGCGCGGTGCCGCTGATGGTGGGCGCGGGCGCGGGCTCCGAGCTGCGCAAGCCGCTCGGGATCGCGATCGCGGGCGGCCTGATCGTCTCGCAGGTGCTGACGCTGTTCACCACGCCGGTGATCTATCTCGGCTTCGATTCGCTCGCGCGCCGCGTGCGCCGCGCGTTCGAGCGCCGCCGGCCCGCCGCGGGCGACGCCTCCGGCGGCAACGGCACGGGCGCGTAACCGATGAACCTGTCGCGCCTCTTCATCCACCGCCCGATCGCGACCACGCTGCTCGCGCTCGGGATCGCGCTGTCGGGCCTGTTCGCGTTCGCGAAGCTGCCCGTCTCGCCGCTGCCGCAGGTGGATTTCCCGACCATTTCGGTGTCCGCGTCGCTGCCCGGCGCGAGCCCGGAAACGGTGGCGACCAGCGTCACCAGCCCGCTCGAGCGCCATCTCGGCTCGATCGCCGACGTCACCGAGATGACCTCGACCAGCTCGGTCGGCAGCGCGCGGATCATCCTGCAGTTCGGGCTGGACCGCGACATCGACGGCGCCGCGCGCGACGTGCAGGCCGCCATCAACGCGGCCCGCGCCGATCTGCCGGCCAGCCTCAAGAGCAACCCCACCTACAAGAAGGTCAACCCGGCCGATTCGCCGATCATGGTGCTGGCCGTGACCTCCGACACGGCCTCGCCCGCCCGGCTCTACGATTCGGCGTCCACCGTGCTGCAGCAGGCGCTCTCGCAGATCGACGGGATCGGCGAGGTGGACGTGTCCGGTTCGGCCAACCCGGCCGTGCGCATCGAGCTGGAGCCGCAGGCGCTGTTCCACTACGGCATCGGGCTGGAGGACGTGCGCGCGGCGCTGTCGTCGGCCAACGCGAACAGCCCGAAGGGCGCCATCGAGTTCGGCCCGAACCACTATCAGCTCTATACCAACGACCAGGCCTCGCAGGCGTCGCAGTACAAGGATCTGGTGGTGGCCTACCGCAACAGCGCCGCGGTGCGGCTCGACGACGTGGGCAGCGTGGTGGATTCGGTGGAAGACCTGCGCAACATCGGCCTGGCCAACGGCAAGCGCGCGGTGCTGGTGATCCTCTACCGCTCGCCGGGCGCCAACATCATCGACGCGGTGGACCGCGTCAAGGCCGCGCTGCCGCAGCTCACCTCGGGCATGCCGGCCGACGTCAGCGTGGCCCCGGTGATGGACCGCTCGCGCACCATCCGCGCCTCGCTGACCGACACCGAGCACACGCTGCTGATCGCCGTGGGCCTGGTGGTGATGGTGGTGTTCCTGTTCCTGCGCAACTGGCGCGCCACGCTGATCCCGAGCGTGGCCGTGCCGATCTCGATCGTCGGCACGTTCGGCGCGATGTACCTGCTCGGCTTCTCGATCGACAACCTCTCGCTGATGGCGCTGATCGTGGCCACCGGCTTCGTGGTGGACGACGCGATCGTGGTGCTGGAGAACATCTCGCGCCATATCGAGAACGGCAAGACGCCGATGCAGGCCGCGCTCGACGGCGCGCGCGAGGTGGGCTTCACGGTGCTGTCGATCAGCCTCTCGCTGGTGGCCGTGTTCCTGCCGATCCTGCTGATGAGCGGCATCATCGGCCGGCTGTTCCGCGAATTCGCGCTGACGCTGTCGCTGGCGATCTTCGTGTCGCTGCTGGTTTCGCTGACGCTCACGCCGATGATGTGCGCGCGGCTGCTGCCGCCGCACGAAACCGCGCAACGCCAGGAAGGCCGCCTCGGGCGCTGGCTCGAACGCGGCTTCGGGCGGCTGCAGCGCGGCTACGACGGCTCGGTGGTGTGGGCGCTGCGCCATCCGCGCATCATCGTGCTGTCGCTGGTGGCCACCGTCGCGCTGAACGTGCTGCTGTACGTGAAGATCCCGAAGGGCTTCTTCCCGCAGCAGGACACCGGCATGCTGGTCGGCGGCATCCAGGCCGACCAGTCCACCTCGTTCCAGGCGATGAAGGTCAAGTTCACCGAGATGATGCAGATCGTGCGGTCCGATCCGGACGTCGCCACGGTGGCCGGCTTCAGCGGCGGGCGCGCGACCAACGCGGGCTTCATGTTCATCACGCTCAAGGACAAGCCGGGCCGCAAGCTGTCGGCCGACCAGGTGATCGCCCGGCTGCGGCCGCGGCTCGGGCGCGTGGCCGGCGCGCGCACGTTCCTGCAGGCCGCGCAGGATCTGCGCGTGGGCGGGCGGCAATCGAACGCGCAATACCAGTTCACGCTGTTCGGCGATTCGACGGCCGAGCTGTATCAGTGGGGACCGAAGCTGACCGAGGCGCTGCAGAAGCGGCCCGAACTCGCCGACGTCAACTCCGACCAGCAGCAGGGCGGCCTCGAATCGATGGTCACCATCGACCGCGCCACCGCCGCGCGCTTCGGCATCCAGCCCGCGCAGATCGACAACACGCTGTACGACGCGTTCGGCCAGCGCCAGGTGTCGACCATCTACAACCCGCTGAACCAGTACCATGTGGTGATGGAGGTCGCGCCGAAGTACTGGCAGGATCCGGAGATGCTCAAGCAGGTGTACGTCAGCACCACCGGCGGCACCGCGAACGGCGCGGCCACCACCAACGCGACGGCCGGCACGTTCACGGCGGGCACCGCCAGCAGTTCGAGCAGCAGCGCGGGCACCGGCACGGCCGGCACCGGCGCGACGAGCGCGGCGGCGATCGCCTCCGATTCGGCGCGCAACGCGGCGCTGAACTCGATCGCGTCCACCGGCAAATCGAGCGCGTCGTCGGGCGCGGCCGTGTCCACCTCGAAATCGACCATGATCCCGCTCTCGGCGATCGCGAGCTTCGGGCCGGCCACCACGCCGCTGTCGGTCAGCCACCAGGGGCTGTTCGTGGCCACCACCATCTCGTTCAACCTGCCGCCCGGCGTGGCGCTGTCGGACGCCACCCGCGCGATCTACGAAACCATGGCGCAGCTCGGCATGCCGGCCACCATCACCGGCAGCTTCCAGGGCACCGCGCAGGCGTTCCAGTCCGCCTTGCAGGATCAACTGCTGCTGATCGCCGCCGCGATCGCCGCGATCTACATCGTGCTCGGCATGCTGTACGAGAGCTACATCCACCCGGTGACGATCCTCTCTACCCTGCCCTCGGCCGGCGTGGGCGCGCTGCTCGGGCTGCTGCTGTTCAAGACCGAGTTCGGCATCATCGGGCTGATCGGCGTGATTCTGCTGATCGGCATCGTCAAGAAGAACGCGATCATGATGGTGGACTTCGCGATCGATGCGTCGCGCCACGGCAAATCGTCGTTCGACGCGATCCACGAGGCGTGCCGGCTGCGCTTCCGGCCGATCATGATGACCACCATGGCTGCCCTGCTCGGCGCGCTGCCGCTGGCGTTCGGCCACGGCGACGGCGCCGAGCTGCGCGCGCCGCTCGGCATCGCGATCGTCGGCGGGCTGATCGTCTCGCAGGTGCTGACGCTCTACACCACGCCGGTGGTCTATCTGTACATGGACCGGATCCGCGTGGCGGCCGAGCGCCGCCGCGCGCGGCGCAACCCGCCGCCGCAACCGGCCGGCGCGGCCGAATAGGCGTCGCGCCGACGGGCGCCCCCGGGCGGTGCGTCATGCCGCACACGGCGACGGGCCGGGCGATCGATGCCCGGCCCGTCGCCGTTTCGGGGCCGGGTTCGCCGGTCATCGCTTTTTCGTCGGCAATCTGTAAGATGACGAACGATCCATCCCGGCTCGCGATCCACCCCGGCCGATCGGCCGGCGCGCGCCGCGCCCCTGCGGCCGGGGGAGGATTCGGCATACACTGGTGAATCCCGCGCCGGCCGGCCGGGCCAGCCGGCGCAGCGTTATCCAAGGAGCGGTTCCATGTCGATGAAGGTATTGCTGATCGGCGCCAGCGGCCGGACCGGCCATGCGCTCGCGGACCTGCTGCTCAAGCAGCGGGATTTCGAACTGACGGCGCTGGTGCGCCGGCCCGATTTCGCGATGCCGGGCGCGCGCGTGGTGGTGGCGGATCTGAACGCCGATTTCTCGGCCGCGTTCCGCGGCGTCTCGCATGCGATCTTCGCGGCCGGCTCGGCCGAATCGGAAGGCGAGGCGCAGGAAGCCGCGATCGACCGCGACGCGGCCGGCCGCGCGGCCGAGTATGCGAAGGCGCACAACCTGCAGAAGCTCGTGGTGATCAGCTCGCTGACCGCCTACCAGCCGGACGGCGGCCCCGCCGCGCTCGCCCACTACTCGCGCATGAAGCGCGAGGGCGACGACCGGGTGGCCGCCTCGGGCGTCGATTACGTGATCCTGCGCCCCGGCCCGCTGTCGGACGATCCGGGCGTCGGCAAGATCGCGCTGACCGACCGCTGGCAGGACGGCGCCACGCCGGTCGCACGCCAGGACGTGGCCTGGGCCGCCGTCGAGGCGCTCAAGCTCGGCATCTCGCGCAAGATCATCGGCTTCGTCGGCGGCGGCATCGCGATCGAGCAGGCGCTGCGCGCCTGACGCCGCCCCGCCCGGGGCCCGCGCCATGAAAAACGGCGGCCGGAATCCGGCCGCCGTTGTCGTTGACAGCGCGAACGCGCCGCGCTTACTGCCCCTTGTGCGCCGCCGCCCACGCCTTGACCGCGTTCATGGTGTTCTCCACATGCTTGTCCGGCGACATGCTGGTGTACTCGTAGATCACCTTGCCTTCCGGCGAAATCACATAGGAAACCCGGTTCGCGCGATCGACCGCCGGCAGCTTCGCATCGTATTCGCGGATGATCTTCGCGTCCGGATCGGCCGCCACCGGGAATTTGCTGCGGCACTCGCTGACCGAGAACTTCTGCAGCGTGTCGATCTTGTCGGCCGACACGCCGATCACGGTCGCGCCGTACTTTTTATAGTCGTCGACGGCGTCGGCGAACGCGTGGGCCTCGATCGTGCAGCCGGTGGTGAACGCGGCCGGGTAGAAATACAACACCACCGGGCCCTTCTTCAGTTGCGCGTCGAGCGAATAGGAATAGGTCTTGCCGCCCAGCGAGGCCTCGGTCTTGAAGTCCGGCGCGGCGTCGCCGGCCTTCAGCACGGCGTGCGCCGCCAGCGCATGCAGGGCGAGCGCGGCCACCGCGACGCTCGAGAGTATTTTCCGCTTCATTTCGTTCCTCATTTTCAATAAAGTCCAAGATGTTTCCGAATTCGCCCCGATCCGCACGCCAAACATTCCGGCAGGCGAAATGGGGCGGTAGACAAATCCGTACCGCAGACTCGCTAAAGAATCCGAACCGTTAGCCGTTATTGCAACGGAACCACGGGGTTCCAGCCTCACCCAGCCAGCGAGAAACATGGAAGCCATCAGGAACACGTCGCCTCGGAAGAGCGCCTGGCATCACGCCCTACGCGCGCTGCGCCGACTTGCATGGTCCAGCGGCGCGTTGATGCCATCGCGCGCCAATGCACCGCGCGAGGACGACACCGTCCGCAATTGGCTCGAACAGACCGTCGGTCCGGTCGATTTTCTTGCCCATCTCGATCGCGACCTGCGATTCCTTTACGTCTCGGACGCCAGCCTGCGCTTCATCGGCTACCACCGCGACTACCTGCACACGCTGACGCTGCGCGATCTGATTGCCGAGCAGGATACCGCGACGCTCGAAGCGCTGCTCGCCCGCGCGCATCAAACGGGCAACGTGGAAAAAGCCACCGTCTGCATCGTCAAATCGCTGACCTACCCGCTCGACGTGGAACTGCGCGCGGTGCGCAGCCGCCATGCAGGCGTGGACGGGTATGCGATCGCGGCGTTCGACGTGTCGGCCTGGCGCGCGATCGAGACGCGCCTGACCTACGAGATGCATCACGATCCGATGACGGGGCTGGACAACCTGTCGGCGCTGATCCCGGGCCTGATCGAGGCGCAGCGCGTGGCCGACGAGCGCGGCACCTGCGCCGCGCTGCTGCTGCTCGATCTCGACGATTACCAGCGCATCAACCGCGGCCTCGGCTACGACGCCGGCGACACGCTGCTGCGCGACACCGCCCAGCGCCTGAAGGCCGCGATCACCGACGACGAGCAACTCGCCCGCGTGGCCAGCGACAAGTTCGCGATCGTGTTCAGCGCGACGGGCCGGGAGCAGGCTCAGGAGCAAGCGCAAACGTTGGCGCGGCGTTTGCAGGCGGCGATCCAGCCGCCCTACCGCTACGACGGCCAGTCGGTTCACCTGTCGGCCAGCGTCGGCATCGCGCTGTATCCGGACGAACGCACCATCGCCGGCCCGCGCGTCCACGCCCAGCACCACAGCCCGCTGCTGCGCCGCGCCGATCACGCGCTGACCCAGGCGAAATCGCTGGGCGGCAACACGATGGCGTTCCACCAGAGCACGGCCGACCCGACCGACGCCGAGCGTCTCAAGCTCGAATCGGACCTGTACGACGGCGTGCGCAACGGCGAATTCTCGCTGCACTTCCAGCCGATCACCGAAAGCCGCTCGGGCGCGGTGGCCGGCGTGGAGGCGCTGATCCGCTGGCAGCATCCGGTGCTCGGCCTGGTGCCGCCGTCCACCTTCATTCCGCTGGCCGAATCGATCGGGCTGATTCATTACCTCGGCAACTGGGTGTTGAAGGCGGCCTGCATGCAGCTGGTGGCCTGGGACGACCAGGGGCTGGTGCTCGAATACGTGGCCGTGAACGTGTCGCCGCAGCAGTTCCGCGACCCGCGTTTCGTGCAGAGCGTGCGCGAGGCGGTGGCGCTGACCGGCATCAGCCCGCAGCGGATCGTGCTCGAAATCACCGAAAGCCTGCTGATGCAGGATCCGGCCGGCGCCAAGACGCTGCTCGAGGAAATTGCCTCGCTCGGAATCCGTTTCGCGGTGGACGATTTCGGCACCGGCTACTCGAGCCTTGCATATCTACAACGCTTCCCGCTGGCCCGCTTGAAGATCGACCGGAGTTTCGTGGAAAATCTGTTGACGTCGCGCAATGATCGCGCGATTGTGTCGGCCGTCGTCGGACTCGCGCAAACGCTCGATCTCGAACTGGTGGCCGAAGGCGTCGAAACCGAGGCGCAACGCGCGCTGCTGACCGAGATGGGCTGCAATCACATCCAGGGTTGGCTCGTCTGCCGGGCGCTGCCGTCCGACGAACTGGCGCAGCGTTTCGAGGATCGGCTGCTTCACCTGCGCGAACCGGCCTGACGGCCGAGCGTTTTTAATCGTATGACGACATTGACCGAACACCTGCCGAAAGCGGCGCTGCTCGACAAGCTGTGGGCGCGCATGAACGACCGCGGCGATTTTCCGATGCTGTCGGATTCGCTGCGCGCCACCATGGCCGCGATCGATAACGACAACCTCGATTTCTCGGCGCTGGTGCGCGTCGTGCTGTCGGACTTCGCGCTGACGCAGAAGGTGATCCGGCTGGCCAATTCGGCGATGTACATCGCCTTCGGCGGCAACATCACCACCGTCACGCGCGCCCTGATGGTGCTCGGGATCGATGCGGTCGGCCATCTGGTGGTGGGCCTGAAGCTGGTCGACCACTTCCATCAGAGCGCCTCGCAGCGCATCGACGCCAAACTCGAACTGAACCGCGCGCTGCTGTCGGGCTGCGTCGCGCGCCGGCTGACCGAGGACGCCGACCTGCGCGCCGGCGAGGAAGCCGTGGTCTGCACGCTGATGCGGCAGGTCGGCAAGCTGCTGGTGGTCAATTACCTCGACGGCGAATGGGAGGCGATCCGCCACCGCGCCGCCCAGCTCGGCTGCGACGAGGCCACCGCCTGCATCGACGTGCTCGGCGTGAGCTTCGACGAGATCGCCCGCGAGGCGGCCGTGCGCTGGCGCCTGCCCGACGCGATCCGCTTCAGCATCGCGCCCGCGCCGGCCGAGCAGGACGAGGACGGCGACGAGCCCGAAGCCGCCGGCGCGCCGGCGATCCCCGACAGCCCCGGCGACGAGGACGACGCCGAACGCGTGCGCTGGCTGCGCGCCGTCAGCGAATGCGCCACCGAGGTGGCCGCCGCGATGACCGCGCCCGGCGTCACGCCGACGCTGCGCGACACGCGCCTGACCACGCTCGCGCACCGCTTCGGCACCGCGCTCGGCATCGAATCGGATTCCCTCGTCAAGATCGCCCGCGAACTGACCCACGACGAAACCAGCGACACCGTGCTGCGCGAGATCATCGCGCTGCGCAGCAACGCGGCCGCGCTCGAACGCGCCGCGGCCGAGCCGCAGGCCACGCTCGATTCGGGCCTGGCCGACCTGCGGGCGCTGCCGTCCGAGCACCGCCGCGAACCGGTGCTCGCGCTGGCCTCCGAAAGCGTGCTGGCCGGCCTGCGCCTGAGCCGCACCATCATGTTCGTGCGCGGCGACGACGGCACCTTCATCGCCCGGCTCGGCTTCGGCCACGGCATCGAGACGGCGCTGGGCCGGCTGCGCTTCCACGAAACGTTCGAGCCCGACGTGTTCCACCTCGCGATCTCGAACTCGGTCGGCATCTTCATCGAGGACGCGCGCGATCCGAAAATGCTGCGCCGCCTGCCGGCCTGGTATCGCGACGCGTTCCACGACGTGCACGGCTTCGTGCTGCTGCCGGTGCGCAGCGGCAATCATTGCGTCGCCCTGCTCTACGGCGACTGGTCGGGCTCGCAGCAGACGCAGCGGATCGCCCATCGCGAGATGGCCGTGCTCAACAGCATGGGCGCCGAGCTGGCCCGCTTCTTCGCGCCGCCCGAAACCGAATCGCACTGAGCGCGCGCGTTTCCCGCCTCCCGCCGGCCCCGACATGAAAAAACCGGCCGCCCCCTCGCGGGAGCGGCCGGTTTTTCATTGGCCTTGCGGTACGGCCGAGGCGTTACTTCAGCACCACCGGCACGCTGAAATACTTCTTCGCCAGCGTGTCGATCGTGCCGTCGGCCTTCAGCGCCTTCAATGCGCCGTTGATCGCGGCCTGCAGATCGGCGTCGTTCTTGCGCATGCCGAAGCCCACGCCCGAACCGAGGATCTGCGCGTCGACCACGTGATCGCCGGCGAACGCGAAGCCCGCGCCCTGCGGCTTCGACAGGAAGCCCTTGGCGGCGGCTTCGGAATCCTGGAACGTCGCGTCGAGGCGGCCCGACTTCAGATCCTCGTAGGCCAGATCCTGGGTTTGATACGGCACCACTTCCACGCCGGCCGGCGCCCAGCGCGCCTTCGCATACGATTCCTGGATCGTGCCCTGCAGCACGCCCACGCGCTTGCCCTTCAGCGAGGCCGGCGTCGGCAGCAGGCCGCTGCCCTTCTTGGCGATCAGCTGGTTCGGGATCGAATAGATCGGATCGGTGAACGCCACGGCCTTCTTGCGCTGGTCGGTGATCGTCATGTCCGAGTTGATCGCGTCGAACTTGCGCGCCTGCAGGGCCGGGATCAGGCCGTCGAAGTCGTTCTCGACCCACACGCACTTGACCTTGAGCTTCGCGCAGACGGCGTTGCCGACGTCGACGTCGAAACCGGCCAGCTTGCCGTCCGGCGTCTTGTACTCGAACGGCGCATACGAGGCCTCGACGCCGAAGCGGATCTGCTTGAGCTCCGCGGCGTGCGCGCCGGACAGGGTGGACATCGCGGCGGCCGCAGCCACCGCGCATGCGGCCATGTTTCGCCAGTTCAACTTCATCGGAAGGTTCTCCTCGGTAGTCAGGATGGTTTTTTGGCAAACGGCGCGCGCCTTCCTGGGGCAGGCGCCGGATCGGACCCGCGGCCACGCCGCGGCGCGGCCGGAAACGCCGCAAGGGCGCGATTGTACCGCCGCGCGCGAACGCGGCGCCAACTTGTCTAGCCGAGCGCGGCCAGCGTGGCCGTGGTGGTGTCCACCACCATCAGCCCCGCGCGCAGCCCCGGCTTGACCGACGGGTTCGGAAACACGATCCGCTCCTCGTCGTGCGACACCTGGTAGCGATAGCTGCCGTCGCGCGCCACCAGCGTGTCGCGCGGCAGCGGCGTGAAATTCGGCACGTCGTTCGCCACGAACAGCTCGAACGCGTCGCTCTGCTTGGTGATCTGGCCGATCACCGTGAAGATGCGCGGCGGGGCCGGCGGCACGTCGTGCGCGGCGAACGGGGCGCCCGACACGAGCCGGCGCACGGCCGCATCGGCGGCGGCGAAGCGCGTCAGGTCGTTCTGGCCGAACGGCCGCACCTTGCCCAGTTCGAGCGTGCAGGCCAGCGCCCCGCAGGCGCTCGCCGTGAACTGCGAATACGTATTGCCCTTCTCGGTATGCAGCAGCACCGCGGCGACACCGGCGCGGCCGAGCCAGTCGATCATCGCGCGCGCGGGCGGCTCGCCCGTATGCGGCAGCAGCGCGAAGCGCTCGAACGCCGAGGCGCGGATCGCCGTGTGCATGTCGAGATGCCAGCGCGCCTCGCGCACCGCCGGCGCGCCCTCGAAGAAGCGCAGCGCGGCGGCTTCCAGCACCGCGGC
>NZ_JAAGPF010000673.1 GCF_017104645.1 Burkholderia sp. Ac-20379 | reverse complement strand
CGCGCGCGCGGCGCGGCGAACGCACCAAGCCACACGCCCGCGGCCCAATCGGCTCAATCGTCCAACCCGTTCGCCGCGCTCGCGCTCGACAAGGCGCGCACGGCCCGCAGCGCGCCGCCGGCCGCCGTGCTCGATTATTTCCGCGAAATCTGGTCGAAGCTGAGCGCCGACCGCCAGGTGCAGGCCTCGCTCGACAGCGTGCCGAAGAACGCCGGGCCGCTCAACTCGAGCAGCCTCGTGCACCGTGCGCTGCTGCAGATGCGCGATATTTCGCCGGAATATCTGCGCCAGTTCCTCGGCTACGCCGATACACTGTCCTGGCTAGAGGATCTGCAACGCGGCGATCCGGCCGTGGCCGCCGCCAAGGAAGCGCCGCGCGCCGCCGCGGCGAAGAAGCCGAAGCGCACGCGCACGGCGCGCTGACGCCCGGCATCGCGCCGGGCTTCGCTCACTCCGCTCCAAACCGCTTACGGCGCGACCCGCCGCAGCACCGGCTGCCCCTTCACGGTCGCCACGCCCACCCAGCCCTTGCCGTCCACGCCGACCGCGCGCAGCTTGCCGCCGAGCGGCTGGGCCGGGCCGGCCGTCTTCGCGTCGAGATCGACCGGCACGCGCACGGTCGGCTCGTCGCCGCCGCACGCATTGCCGATCAGGTCGAGCCGCGATCCGTCCACCGCCACCGCCCTCAGCGAGCACAGCGGCTTCTTCAGCGAGAAATTGCGCACCAGCTTGCCGTTGCGATCGAGCACGGCCACGGCCAGCGCGTTCGGCGTCAGCCCGGCCGTGACCACGCCGCCATCCGCAGCAACCCAGGCGCGCGCCGACTGCGTGTCGCCGGGCAACGCGTAGGTGGACCACACGTATTTGCCGCTGCGCGGATCGATCTTCGAGGCGGCGAACGCATCGCGGCCCGCGCCCTTGTTCGGCATGAACTGGCCCGACACGATCAGGTGCGCGCCGTCGAAGCGCGCCGCCGAATCGAGCCAGAACGCGCCGCTGGCGAGCGTCGAGAGGCCCGCCGGCGCGAAATCGGCGCCGAAGCGCGCCACGAACGTGCCGAACGGCCCGCCGCGCTGCGCGCTGCCGCTCGTGCCGCCCACCACCGCGAGGCCGGCCGGGCCCGCGTCCAGGCCGTAGAACCATTCGTCGTAACCGGCCTCGATCGTTTCGTGCCGTTCGAGCTTGCCGGCCGCCGAGATCCGGCTCAGCGTCACGCGCGTCTGGTTCTCCGATTCCACGCTGTTGGTGGAATCCTGCGTGACGGCCGCATAGCCGTTGCCGGCGGCGGCGCAGGCCACGGCCTGGTTGCCGACGTAATCCTTGCCGTACGGAATCGACACCTTCCACAGCACCGCGCGGCGCGCCGCATCCACCAGCACCACCATCGCCGCGTTGCTCGGGCCGGTGTCGTCGAACACCGAGCCGCTCACGCAATACCGGTTGCCGCCCACCGCGCTGACGCCGATCGCCATAAAGCCGTCGGGCGTGCCGAGCGGAATGTCGGCCTGCGCCGCCCCGGCGGCCTGCCCCATGCCCGCCGCCGCGCCCCCGGCCAGCAA
>NZ_JAAGPF010000672.1 GCF_017104645.1 Burkholderia sp. Ac-20379 | reverse complement strand
CGCGTGCACGGCTGGCCGGCCTTCGCGGCGAGCGCCGCCGCGCCGGAGAACGCGTTCGGCTGGGCGTGGGCCGGCTTGCAGAGCGCGGCGAGGCCCGCTTCGAACGGATCGACGCCCGGCGACAGCTCGCGGCCCCACACGGCGTGGCCGTTCTCGATGCGCAGCGATTCGAACGCGTAGTCGCCCGCGAGCCGCAGGCCGTGTTCGCCGCCTGCCGCCAGCAGCGTGTCGAGCACCACGACCGCCGATTCCACCGGCACCAGCAGGTCCCAGCCCGGCTCGCCGGCCACCGCGTGATGGAGCGCGCGCACCGTGGCGTGGCCGAGCGCGATTTCGCGGCTCGTGCCGGGCGCGAAGGCCGCTTCGCCGAAATCGGCGCGCGACACGCGCTGCAGCAGCGCGCGCGCCTGCGGCCCGAGCAGCGAGAACAGCGCGTACTGGCCCGTCACGTCGACGGCCACGCAGCGATAGCCGCCCGCGTCGAGGTGGCGCTCGATCAGGTCGAGATCGCGCGTGGCCTGCGCGGTGCCGGTCAGGATCAGGTAGCAGTCGTCGGCGAGGCGCACCGCGGCGACATCCGATTCGAAGCCGCCGCGCGCGTTGAGCAGGGCGCTGCGCCGCACCGCGCCCGGCTCGATGGCGAGGTCGGCGGCGCACAGGGCTTGCAGCGCGGCTTCGGCGTCGCGGCCCTTGACCAGCAGCTTGGCGAGCGCGCTGCGGTCGAACAGCGCGGCCTGCTCGCGCGCGGCGCGATGTTCGGCCGCGCTCCAGTCGTGCCAGTTCTGGCGGCCGAAGCTGTATTCGATGCGCGGCGTTGCGCCCGGCGGCGCGAACACGTTGGCGATTTCCCAACCCATCCGGCTGCCGAAGCACGCGCGCGCGGCCTGCAGCGCGGCGTGCACCGGCGAGCGCCGCACGCCGCGCGCGCTGTCCAGCTCGCGGTTCGGCCAGGGCATCGCGTAATGCAGGCCGAGCGTTTCCTTGACCCGGTCGAACAGCCAGGCGTCGTTGCCGTGAAAGCGCGCGAAGCGGCGGATGTCGACGGCCCACAGGTCGGTGGACGGCTCGCCGCCCGCGATCCATTCGGCCAGCGCGCGGCCCGCGCCGCCGGCCGAGGCGATCCCCATCGAATTGAAGCCCGCGCCCACATAGAAATTCGCGAGTTCGGGCGCTTCGCCGAGGATGAAGTGATTGTCGGGCGTGAACGATTCGGGGCCGTTGTAGAACTGGCGCACTTCGGCCGTTTCGAGCGCCGGCACGCGGTGCAGCGCGTTGCGCATCAGGATCTCGAACTGATCCCAGTCGTCGGGCAGCAGCTGGAATTCGAAATCGTCGGGGATGCCGGCCATGCCCCACGGCTTCGCGTCGGGTTCGAAGCCGCCCATCACGAGGCCGCCCACTTCCTCCTTGAAATAGATGTAGCCGTCGGGGTCGCGCATCACCGGCAGATCGGGGTGCGCGCCCGGAATCCGGCCCGTGACGATGTAGTAGTGCTCGGCCGAATGCAGCGGCACGCTCACGCCGGCGAGCCGGCCGAGCTGTTTGGCCCACTGGCCCGCGCAGTTCACGACGATGTCGGCCGCGAGCGTGCCCGTATTGCCGTCCTTGGTGCGCCACGTCACGCCCGAGGCGCGGCGGCGCGTGCCGGTGCGCTCGCTGAGCACCGCCGTGACGCGCGCGCCCTCGACGATGCGCACGCCGCGCCGGCGG
>NZ_JAAGPF010000671.1 GCF_017104645.1 Burkholderia sp. Ac-20379 | reverse complement strand
CGCCAGCCGCGGCTGAAGCCGGTAGCTGGCTAGCCGGCTAGCCGGCCGGGCGGCCCGGCGCCGCGCCCGCCGGCAGCAGATAGCGCGGCAGCGGCCCGAGCTGCCAGATGAACGGGCGCGCGGCCACCGTCACCGCCGTTTCCGCGCCTTGCCAGTCGCGCTCCACATAGTTCCCCGGCGGCAGATCGATCGATGCCGTGCCCGGCGTGGCGCTCACCGTCCAGCCGACCGTGACCGCATCGTTTCCCGTCGCATATTGATAGACCTTCACGTCGCCGTCGGCCAGCGCATTGCGCCAGGGCCGGCTGCCGACCGTCGCCGCCAGCACCGAGGCGGCGACGTACGCCGGTTTCGGCGACATGTCGTGATGCAGCAGTCCGAAGTTGTGCTCGATATTGTTCGGGTCGGTGCCGTCGTCCATCAGGTCGTACCAGAACAGCACGCGGACCGAATCGGCCCGCCGCGACATCAAATAGCTGCGCACCAGGTTGCCGGCCTGGCTCGCCTCGTCCTGCCCCGGCAATTTCGGGTTGACGGGCCAGCCGTATTCCGTGATCCAGACCTGAAGCGGCGCGCCGTTCGGCTTCGGGTAACGCGCGGCCAGCGATTTCAGATAAGGCCAGGTGGTCGGGATGCTGACCGTGTCGATCGGGCCGCCCTTGGCCGCGTAGCCGCGTTCCGGCGTGTTCGGCGACATGTAAGGGTGCACGCTGAAGCCGTCCTGATACGCGAGGCCGCCGGCCTTGATCAATTCGATCGGGCAATCGCCGCCCGGCCCGCCGCCGATTCCGCCGCCGCCGCACGCCAGCACCGTCGCCGAGGGGCTCAATGCCTTGATCGCCGGGTAGACGGCCTTCAGCAGCGCGCCGTAGGTTGCGTAGGAGATCTGATCGAACGACGGCTCGTTCCACAGCTCCCAGTGCTTGACCAGGCCGCCATAGCGCTTGACCACCTGCTCGACGTAGCCGACGAAGCGCTGGCGCGCTTCGGGCGTTTGCGGGAACGGCGTCTTGTCGAACAGCGCCGGATAGGCGCGGGCGTTGCCGTAGTCGAGCACGACGAGCGGGGCGATGCCCAACTGCACGGCCTGCTTCAGATAGGCGTCGTATTGCGGCGGGAAGCGGAATTGCCCCGGGGTTTTCTCGATCTCCTGCCAATACAGCTCGTCGCGAATCCACGAAAAGCCGGCTTGCCGCACCATCGGCAGCAGCACGGCCGGCGCGCCCTGCAACTGCGCGAAATGCGTTGCGACGCCGAAGCCGGGCAGGCCGCCCACGCGACGTTTCGGCTGCAATGCGAAGGTGGTCGCGGCGCGGCCGAGCAGCGTGCCGGCACGCGAATACAGTTCGGCCTGCGCACGATAGAAGCCGGGGCGGGTCAGCGTCACCGGCACGGCGACCGGGCGGCCCTGCTGGCCGGGATCGACATCCTGGTAGTAGGTGGCGGCCGGCGAGGGATTGGGCTGGCCGGTCGCATCGTACGAAAACACCAGCACCGTCAGCGTCGCGCCGAGGGCGTCGAGCGAGGCCGGCTCGAACCGCAGCGAAAACCGCTCGCCCGGCACGCCCTGCAACGCGGCCGCATCGTTGGCATTGCGAAGCTGTGCGGGCGAGCCGGTTGCCGATCCCAGCAACGGCGCGGCGAGCAGCAGCGCGCGCCAGGCGGCCCGCAGGGCCGGCCGCATGCGTGCGCGCCTCATCGCAGCGCCGGCCGTGCGGGAAC
>NZ_JAAGPF010000670.1 GCF_017104645.1 Burkholderia sp. Ac-20379 | reverse complement strand
GTCGGCCGGCAGATGGCCGAGCCAGCGGATGTCGCCGGGCAGCGCGGCCTGCAGCAGCGTCGCGTGCCGCGCCGAGCCCACGCGGTTCGCCAGCACGCCGTGGAACGGCAGCGCCGGCCGGAATCGCGCGAGGCCGAACGCGAGCGCGCCGAACGTCTGCGCCATCGATTTCGCGGAGATCACGGCGGCCACCGGCACGCCGAACCGGCAGGCCAGATCGGCGCTGCTCGGCGTGCCGTCGTACAGCCCCATCGCGCCTTCGATCAGGATCAGATCGGCCTCGGCCGCCGCGCGGGCCAGCAGGGCGCGGCAGCCGGCCTCGCCGACCATGCCGAGGTCGAGCGAATACACCGGCGCGCCGCTCGCGCGCTCGAGGATCATCGGATCGAGGAAATCGGGGCCCGTCTTGAACACGCGCACGCGCCGGCCGAGCCGCCGGTGCAGCCGCGCGAGGCCGGCCGTGACCGAGGTCTTGCCTTGGCCCGACCCGCCCGCGCTCAGGAACAGCGCCGGGCACGCCAGCACGCCGGCGGTCATGCTCAGAACTCCACGCCGCGCTGCGCCTTCACGCCCTGTTCGCGGTATGGGTGCTTGACGAGCCGCATCTCGGTGACGAGATCGGCGGCCTCGACGATCGCATCGGGCGCGTGGCGGCCCGTCACCACCACATGCAGCGACGGCCCGCGCGCGGTCAGCACGGCCAGCACCTCGTCGAGCGGCAGATAGTCGTACTTGAGCACGGTGTTCAACTCGTCGAGGATCACCATCTGATAGTCGCCGCTCTCGATCATGCGGCGCGCCTCGTCCCAGCCCTTGCGCGCGGTGGCGATGTCCTTCTCGCGATCCTGCGTGTTCCAGGTGTAGCCGTCGCCCATCGTCACGAAATCGCAGTCGGCGAACGTGTTGAGCAGGTCGCGTTCGGCCGTGTGCAGCGCGCCCTTGATGAACTGCACGACGCCGAGCTTCATGCCGTGGCCGAGCACGCGCACGGCCATGCCGAACGCAGCGGTGCTCTTGCCCTTGCCGTTGCCGGTGTTGACGATCAGCAGGCCCTTTTCGGCGGTGGCCGCGGCCTGCTTCTTCTCGTGGCCGGCGCGGCGGCGTTCGGTCATGCGCTGATGCGATTCGGGATCGGTTTTCATGGGATGTCGGTGGTTCGGGGTTCTGAATTCGGGAGCCGGCTCAGGCCGGCCCGGCGATCGCGACGGTCACGCCGTCGACGATCGTCTTCGGCACCAGCAGCCGGCCCTGCGGCGCGGCGGCCAGCGCGCACGGCTCGCAGACGCCGTCGACGCCGAAGCGCGCCTGCACGGCGCTCGGGCGGCGCGTGACGGCATCGGCCTCGTCGCCAGGCGCTTCGTGGGGTTCACGCGGTTCATGTGTTTCCCGCGCTTGCGTTCGCGCCGCGATCGCGTCGCGCGAGATCGCGCGCAGCGGCCAGCCATGACGCTCGCAGCATGCGATCAGCCCCGGCTCGCCGGCCTTCGCGTCGAGCGTCGCGACGCAGGCGACCTGCGCGTGCGTTGCGGCCTCGGGGCCGTGCAGCGCGCCGAGGCGCGCGAGCGCGGCCGCGATGGCCGCCTCGATA
>NZ_JAAGPF010000669.1 GCF_017104645.1 Burkholderia sp. Ac-20379 | reverse complement strand
GTCTGCTGTTCGATGCCGGTGCGGATGCCGCCGAGCGCGCGCTGCAGCGAGACATCCCCGGGCGGCAACTGGCGCTCCAGCACGTAGGCCCAGCTGTGCATCGCATTGAGCGGGCTGCGCAGATCGTGCGACGCGACGGACAGCGCCTGATCGCGCGCGAACAGCGCGGCTTCGGCGGCATAACGGGCGGCGCGTTCGCGCAGCAGGGCGGCGGAAAGATCGGCGGCGGAAAGGCTCACGAGGCGCGTGCGGAGAAAGGAGGAACCGACATTATAGGGATCGGATTCGCGCGCGTCGCACCTGCCGCGCGCGCCGCGAATCGATCGGATCCTATTTTCAGGGGGCCGGCGCGGCGCGTTCAGGCCGGCAGCCCGCTGTCCTCGCGTGCGGTAGCGCGCCTCGGCAGCAACTGGCAGACCAGCAGCCCGGCCAGCATCAGCGCGCAGCCGAACAGCGCGCGCAGGCTCAGCGTTTCGCCGAGCGCGGCCCAACCGGCGATGGCCGCGAACACCCCTTCCATGCTGAAGATCACGGCCGCGTGCGCGGGCGCGGCGTCGCGCTGCGCGACCACTTGCAGCGTGTAGGCCACGCCGACCGACAGCACGCCGCCGTACAGCAGCGTGGGCATCGCGCGCAGCAGCGTGGCCGCATCGAGCGTGTCGACGACGAGGCCGGCCGCGCCGCACAGCAGCCCGCACACCACGAACTGCTGGAACGCCAGCGCGAGCGGATCGTGCCGCCGCACGAAATGGCCGACCGCGATCACATGCACGGCGATGATGATCGCCCCGGCCAACTGGAAGCCGTCGCCGGCCATCACCGAGAAGTGCGCGTCGACGCTCAGGAAATACAGGCCGATCGCGGCCAGCGTCGCGCCGAGCCAGGTGCCGAGGCCCGCGCGATGGCGCAGCGCCACGCCGATCAGCGGCACCAGCACCACGTAGAGCGAGCTGATGAAGCCGGCGTTGGCCACCTTGGTGTATTGCAGGCCGACCTGCTGCAGCGAGATCGAGACGGCCAGCAGCGTGCCGAGCACGAGGCCCGGCACGAGCCCGGCGGGCCGTTGCGCGAGCGCGGCGAATTCGGCGCGGGCCGCGCGGCGCGTGAGCAGCAGCGGCGTGAGCACCAGCGCACCGAGCAGGAAGCGCAGGCCGGTGTAGAGAAACGGGCCGATCACCGACAGGCTCAACCGCTGCGCGACGAACGCCGAGCCCCAGATGGCGGCGGCCGCCAGCATCAGCAGGTTCGCGCGAAGGTGTTGGCGGGCGGCGGGCGTCATCGGTCGAATGTCGGCAGGAAGGTGGGCAGCCGGACAGTTTATGCCGAAGCGGACAGGCTCGCTGCGAATCGGCGCAGCGTGTCGGCCGAGCGCGGATCGCGCACGCGCGAATAGAGCATCACCTGCGACACCGGCAGCGGCGGCAGGCCGAACCGTGCGCCGACATCGACCAGCGTACGCGGGCCGACGCGCCGCGCCAGCGGGCACACGGCCAGGCCCGCCGCAGCGGCTGCCGCGACCGCCGCGACGCCGCCGCTCGTGA
>NZ_JAAGPF010000668.1 GCF_017104645.1 Burkholderia sp. Ac-20379 | reverse complement strand
TGAGCCATCGCGGTCACAGGCCCACTGACCACGATGTGCTGCGCAAGATCCCACTGCACCATGCGTTCTCTTTCATGACGCCGCGACCCCCGATCACTCCACTCCCACCAACACGCGTTCCTCCACGACGCTCTTCCGATCGCCGCCACCATGAACAGCAGGTTCTGCCGCAACTCGCCCGCGTGGCGCGCGCCGCCGCCGCCGAGTCGCGCGACGATCTCCCCGATCGGCAACGCGCCGTGCGCCATCGTCGCCCGCAGATCCTCGACGAAATCGGGCTGGAAACCGATCGCGCCGCGCGGAATCGTCACGCGCGTCTCGATCCGAGCGGGATCGCCGAGGCAGCCCACCGGCAGCGCATCGAGTTGCCGCAGCCTGTCGCCGGGCGCCTGCGCCGCGTGCGCACCGCGCACGAACACGTCGCGCCGGAAGCGCCGGTTCACCGCGAAATCCTCGGCCAGATGGCGCAGCCGCGCGTTCGGCAGCGCGCCGATCGCGTCGGCGGCCGGGCGGTCCATCAGCAGCATCGGGTAGTTGTCGGCGAGCGTCGCGCTGCCCGCGTAGGCGAGGCCCGCCGTCGCGAACGCGTCGGCCACGTCGACCGAGTAATGCACCTGCCAGCTCCGGTTCAGGAATTCGTGCGCGAGGTAGTCGTGCGGATCGTTCGCGAGCGCGGCGAGCGCCTCGGCGGCCGACGGGTTGTCGCGGAAGTAGCGCAGCGCGGGCTGGCCGAGCCGCTGCAGATCGGCCACGGCGGCGCCGGTGCGCGCGGCGGTGTCGCCGCCGGCCGCCTGCGCGAGCTCCAGCATCAGCTTGCGCAGCGGCGCCTCGGCGGCCCAGCCGGGCTGGCAGTTGTAGCTCAGATAGACGCGCCCGTTGTCGGCCAGATGCCGCGCCACCAGTTGCCGCACCGTCTCGCGCACGTCCGCGCCGACCCAGCTGTACACGCCGTGCATCGCAATGAAGTCGAACGCGGGCAGGCCAGCGTCGAGGGTGTCGAGCAGCGCGGCGAAGCTCGCCTCGTGGAACACGATGTTGCCGATCCCGAGCCGCTCGGCGCGGCGGCGCGCCATCTCGATGTGGGCCGGATTGATGTCGCAGGCGTGGAATTCGGCGTGCGGGAACGCGGCGGCGTTGAGCGTGCTCGCGTAGGCGAAGCCGCAGCCGAGATCGAGATAGCGGAACGGGCGATCCAGCGCCACCGGCCGGAAGCCGCCCGGCGCGCTCGCGTAGTTGAGCCAGGCGGGCGACAGCTCACGGTGGAAACGGTCGGGAAACGTGATGTCGCTGACGTAGCCGGAATAGGGATCGGAGGGATCGGATGCGTGCATGAGTCTCGTCGACACGGCGCAAAGGGGCCGCGCGAGCTTACCACGCAGGCCGTGCGCCTAATTCGTCGCGCCGATGCCGACGCGGCGGCCGTCCGGGGTTACTATCGGCCGATCGAATCGTGTCACGCCGCTGTCATATCGGCGGGCGCACGATGGCAGGGCGAAGCCGGAACCGCCCCGAACCCGACGAGGAGGATGACGACGTGACCGATCCGAAAACCAACCCGGGCCGCAAGCCGGCCGATCCGGCCGCCGACGCGGGCCGCGACTCAAGCACCGCTGCCAACCCGGCCGCCGACGCGCCCGGCCGGATCGGCCGGCTTGCGGCCA
>NZ_JAAGPF010000667.1 GCF_017104645.1 Burkholderia sp. Ac-20379 | reverse complement strand
CTACGTGGGCCCTCGTGGAAGCCCCAGCTCTTGAAAGCGCGGTGCCTCCACAAGGCTAGTAGGGGCGGTGACGATTTACTATGCTGGCGTCAACGGTCAGCCGTGGACTCATTTAACGGTGCTGCGTGCTTCACTGGCAAACCTGCGAGCGTAAATATTGCCTCGATTGCAAGCTTATGACCGTCCATGTCGGAGCCGCCCATTTGCCCATGCGTGTAACCCTCGAAAGTCGGGCATTGCGGGGTGTCGAGCTGGAAAATGAATCGAGCGCTGTCTGCCGGAACAACTCCGTCACCCACTTTTTCCGCGACTGACGGCACGAACGGATCGGCCTCCGCTTTCGAAGAATTTGGCTGATAGGTGAATGCCAACTGGGACGTGCTGCTGGCGAACGTTTCATTCCCCGTCCCGACGAAGCAGTAGTATGGGATCGGCGTGTTGTCCGGCGAAGACACAGTAAGAGTTAAGAAAAACTTCCTGGCTTTCTGCGCGCTCGTCGGCGAAAAACCGAATTTAGTGAGATCCCCCATGAACGGCTCAGTGGATGCTGCGTTATAGACGTCGAGGGCATTGCCTTTGGTGTCCTGAATAAAGGCCTTCCCAGGCGGCGGAAGGAGCTCGTAGGTAGAAGGAAACTCAGGATTGTTGACCACAGACTGTATAAAGGCTTCGTACCGCTTCATCACTGCGGGCGGGACCAAGTCTAGCTGCAGAAGCTCCTGGCCAAGCATTGCCTTCAGCGAAAGAGGCGCGCCATAGTGCGGAGTCGCGAGGGTGATGAGCGCTTGGGCTTTGTTGAACCATGGTGTGGACTTCGAATCGGGATTTTCGAGCAAGCACCGGCTCACCAATCCGCCCATGCTGTGTCCGATGATGTACAGCTTATAAGTCTGGCCGGCGGCGGCGTACACATCGTCGAGCTCCTTTAGCGCATCGCCTAGCTTCCGCGCGGAATCCTCATTGGTTTCTCGCCAATCGTAAGGGCAATGGTAAAACACCCTCGGGGATGGGGCGGTAAGCGGCTTCGTCGCACTCTTCAAAGGCTTACAGGTCGACGGGATTGCACTGACGAAGCCGTTCGTATGCATGAAGTTGATCAGCGAGCCATAACACGGGAGCGTTTTCGGTCCTATTTGAAATTGACCGACAAGATCTCCGACTGCAAGATCTACATTGTGTGCAACCGCCTTGCAATGCTGGTCATATTCGTATTTCAGGACATGGACCAGTTCCAGCGCTTCCGGCCATGCTCGTTCGCTCGCACTTAGGTTTAGCTCCGAGGCGGACGTACCGGGAACAAATGCGAATACGACATTATCGGTGGATTGCATGAGATCTCCTGAGGTTTTGAAGAACAGCGAGCGCCGCACGACAAGCCCAATCAGTGGCCCGGACGGCGTCCCGCATTGCGCGAAAGAGAGTGCAGACTCATATCAATAAGAGTCCTGATTTTTCAGAAAAACCGGCGCGCGACAACACGTTTGATCTTTTTCTCCTACAGCACAATGTTAAAAATACTAACAAATGATCGCATAGAAATATCAGACGATCGGTAAAAAAATAGAAACGTTCTTGGTCGGAAGGTGGGTTTGCATCAGTGAACACAAGTCGCCGCTCGAAACGGATGCCGAGCTTTCATTCCTGCGCGGGAGCCGGGTTGAAAGCTCATCCTGCGTATTTCACACCAAGCGGGACAGCGATTTCACGCGAAGCTGGACAGTAGTGTCGTGACGTAGCGACGCGGGTCAACCGTGGCACGCTCGACGATTTTCGTCGAGAGGC
>NZ_JAAGPF010000666.1 GCF_017104645.1 Burkholderia sp. Ac-20379 | reverse complement strand
GACGCGAGCGCGGCCGCCGGCCACGCAAGCGATCCGGTTTCGGCCAACGCCGCCACGCCGCTCCTGCTGCCGGCCGTCGCCTGGTCCGCGCTGCGGCCCGCGCCGGCTGGCGAGATGGATGCGCACGCAACGATGCAGCGGGTCGGCGCGATCGTGCCGGTGGCGAGCGGGCCGACCTCGCTCGACGCGATCGTCGATGCGCTGTCCGACGCCGGGCTCGAACGCGGCCGCGCGGGCATCGTCGGCCACGACCTGGTGGTCGAATACGAAAACCACCGCTACAACCAGAACGAAGCCGATGCGCTGGGTATTGCGCTCGGCATCGCCGTGCGCCATGCGGGCGGCGAGATCGACACGATCCGCGTGGTGATCCGCAAGGCGAACGCGGCGATGGCCGAGGTGAGCGTGGATCGCGGCGCGTATGCGGCGTTCCTCGCGGGCGGCGCGCCGACCACGGCAAGCGCGTCGCTGACGATGCGCATGCGCCCCACCTACGATTCGGCCAGCGTCGATTGGTCGGGCAAGACGGGCCGCCACAGCTACGTGCGCTTCGAGATCGCGCCGGTCACCAACTATCTGTACGGCACCGATTACGGCAACTTCGATTATTCGGTCGGCGCCCAGGTGCGTGCGTTCGTGCCGCTCTGGCGCGGCGCGGAGTTCTACGCGAGCGCGATCGCGCCGCTCGCCAACAGCCGCAACATGGACAACGGCCGCTTCTACAGCGCCTACCGCCTGCGCGGCGGCATCGCCGATGCGGCGCTCGCGCAGAGCTTCTGGATCGCGCCACGCGTGCTGAACGTGACGGCGGCGGGCAAGTTCGACCTGCAATACCTCGGCGTCGAGAACGAGACGACGGCGTTCGTGCCGGGCCGGCCCGACGTGGTGCGCCTGAAGCTGGCCTACCTGCGCCGCGAGCCGGGCAAGGACGCGCTGCCGGACGTCAAGAACGCGTCGCTGACCTATCGCTGGGTGCAGCCGGCCTGGAAGCTGTGGATCGAGGCGGGCGTGGCGCGCTACGTGGGCGGCGACAAGGGGCCGCTGGTGGTGGCCACGCGCTGGTTCGACGATGTCGCGTTCAGCTTCCAGGCGCAGCACAGCGGCCACGGCTCGTTCATCGGCGCGTCGGTCAGCCTGCCGCTCACGCCGCGTCAGGGCTTCAAGCCGGGCCTCGCCGAGGTGGCGGGCACGTCGCAGTTCGAACTGAATTTCCGCACGCGCGTGGGCTCGACCAACTACCTGGCGGCCGACGGCGCGCAGAGCCTCGACTTCGGCTACGACACGCAGCAGTTGCTGCTCAACCGGGGCCGCTTCAGCGCGGGCTATTTCGCGACGCAGCTCTACCGGATGCGTGACGCCTACGAACGCTACGCCGCGCCCGATGCGGCGGCCACGCGCAAGACGCCGCCCGCCGCGCCGTCCGCGGCCACGGGTTCGGCTGCGCAGAAGCAGACTCAGTGGCAAGCGGCGCCCGGGCAGGACGGCAGGGCGCTCGTCGCCATCGCGAACGCGGCCGACGCGATCCGCGCGGCCGGCGA
>NZ_JAAGPF010000665.1 GCF_017104645.1 Burkholderia sp. Ac-20379 | reverse complement strand
CGCGGCGCCAGCACCGCGCGCGCCGCGGCCTCGCCGGCAACGGCGGCCAGCGCGGCATGCTCGGCGCCGAACAGCGCATCGATGGAATCGAACGCGCACAGCAATGCTTCGCCGGCGGCTGCCGTCAGGCCGGGCGCGGAGGCCAGATGCAGCCACGCGGCCAGCGTCTGGCGATCGGGCTGTGCGGGGTTCATGGGTGCCGCCCGAGCCGCGGCCAGCGATGCGCAGGCCGCCATGCTAAAATTTTCATCATCCGAAATACACAGAGCGATCGCGCGCACCCGCCCGCGGCGTTGGGCTGCGCGATGCATTCCGCGCGACTCGGGGCCTCATCTTCCGGGTATCGCGACGGCCCGGCCAGTCGGCCGAATGGCCGAGCCGCCCGCCCCAACCGCCCCAACCGCTTTCGAACCGAACATCATGGCGCTTCTGAACATCCTGCATTACCCCGACAAACGGCTGCACAAGGTGGCCAAGCCGGTTGCCGAGGTCAACGACCGCATCCGCCGCCTTGTCGACGACATGGCCGAAACCATGTACGACGCCCCGGGCATCGGCCTCGCGGCCACCCAGGTGGACGTGCACGAGCGCGTGATCGTGATCGACACCTCCGAAGACAAGAACGAACTGCAGGTCTTCATCAATCCCGAGATCGTCTGGTCGAGCGACGGCAAGCAGGTGTACGAGGAAGGCTGCCTGTCGGTGCCGGGCGTCTACGACGAGGTGGAGCGGCCCGAGCACGTGCGCGTGCGCGCGCTCGACCGCGACGGCAACGCGTTCGAGCTCGAATGCGAAGGCCTGCTGGCCGTCTGCATCCAGCACGAGATGGATCACCTGATGGGCCGCGTGTTCGTGCAATACCTGTCGCCGCTCAAGCAGACCCGCATCAAGTCGAAAATGAAGAAACTCGAACGCGAAGCGTGACGGACCGATCCTCCATGACTCACTCGTTGCGCGTCATCTTTGCCGGCACGCCGGAATTCGCCGCGGCGGCGCTCGCCGCGATCCACGAGGCCGGCTTTACGGTGCCGCTGGTGTTGACCCAGCCCGACCGCCCGGCCGGCCGCGGCATGAAGCTGCAGGCCAGCGCGGTCAAGCGCTATGCGCTCGAGCACGGCCTGCCTGTCGCGCAGCCGCCGTCGCTGCGCCGTAACGGCAAGTTCCCCGCCGAGGCCGCCGAGGCGATCGGCACGCTGAACGCCACGCCGCACGACGTGATGGTGGTGGCCGCCTACGGGCTGCTGCTGCCGCAGGAAGTGCTCGATATTCCGCGCCACGGTTGCATCAACATCCACGCGTCGCTGCTGCCGCGCTGGCGCGGCGCCGCGCCGATCCACCGCGCGATCGAATCGGGCGACGCCGACACCGGCGTCACGCTGATGCAGATGGACGCCGGGCTCGATACCGGCGCGATGCTGTCCGAGGCGCGCACGGCGATCGCCGCCGGCGACACCACGGCCTCGCTGCACGACACGCTCGCGGCGCTTGGCGCGAAGCTGATCGTCGAGGCGCTCGTGCAACTCGAACGCGACGGCGCGCTCGCGTCCACGCCGCAGCCGGCCGAAGGCGTCACCTATGCCGAGAAGATCGGCAAGCACGAGGCGGCGCTCGACTGGCGCGAGCCGGCCGACACGCTGGCGCGGCGGATCCGCGCGTTCGACCCGTTCCCGGGCGGCGCGGGCACGCTCGACGGCACGGTGCTCAAGCTGTGGGCGGCCGAGGCCGTCGAGGCGCGCGGCGCGGCCGAGCCGGGCACGATCGTCGAGGCGGGCGCCGACGGCCTCGTGCTCTCCTGC
>NZ_JAAGPF010000664.1 GCF_017104645.1 Burkholderia sp. Ac-20379 | reverse complement strand
TCGCGTCCGAGGCCGTCAGCGAGTTGTGCGGATCGACGGCCACCTTCGCGCCCACCATGCCGACCAGCACCGAAGGCTTGCGCTGCTTGAGGTCCTGCGCGAAGTTCGCGTCGGTGGGGAACGACGGCGTGCTGGTGTGGATGATGACGAGGTCGTAGTCGACGGCGATCTTCAGCGTGTCTTCCACCGAGAGCTCATCGGCCGGCGCGTCGAGCACGCGGCTGCCGGGCACGAGCGCGGCGGGCTGCGCGAGCCAGGTCGGATACCAGAACGAGCGGATTTCGCGTTTGGCCTGATACCGCGAGCCGGCGCCGCCGTCGAAGCCGTCGTACGACGGCGCTTGCAGGAACAGGGTTTTCAGCGGGGCTTCGTGTGCTTGCATGATTCGTCTCGATGCGATCAATGTTCGTTCAACCCGCGCGACACCAGCCGGCCCGCGCGCCCTTACTCGTCGATACGCCGCCCGCGCGGAACGCGGGCGGCGGTGTTGCATTCCGGTGTTGCATTCGATAGCCGACGCCGGCGCGATCGAACCGCGCCACGTCACCGTTCATCGTCCGTCGCCGCCCTCCGCGATCGTCGCGCGCCCGGCGCCCACCACCGTGATCCGCGCGCCGCGCCAATCGACGTGCGAGCCGAACGCGGCGGCGAGCCATTCGAGCAGCAGCAGCGTGTCGCGCACCGGCACGAGCGGCAGCCCGCGCCAGAACACGCCGCGCGTCGCCGAACCGCGCGCATGCATCGCGAGCCGCGCCACGGCGCCGCTGGCCACCATCGCCGCCGCGACGCCGCCCACGAACGTGCCGTCGAGCCGCATCGCCAGATGCGCGCCCACCGCCAGCCACGGCACCGTGAACGTGACGATCAGGCTCGCGAAGCCGGCCGGCTTCAGCGAGCGGATGGTGCGCAGCCAGCGCGTCTCGCGCTTCCACAGCGCGGCGAGGCGCGACTCGGTCACGTCGGTCACGACGTTGACCTCGGACAGCACCGTGCGCCGTCCGTGACGGCGCGGCAGCGCGGCCAGCCAGTAGTCGTCGGCCAGTTCGTCCTTCAGCGCGGCCAGGCCGCCGATCCGCTCGAGCGTGTCGCGCGTGAGCGCCAGCGTCGCGCCGAAGCCGAAATCGCTCGAGCCGCCCGCGTGCGCGATGCGCACCGACGGCGCGAACCAGGCGTCGACGAACTGCGCGCCGAGCTGCGGCCAGAAGCCACCCACGCCGCGCGCGCGGTACAGGCAGGTGACGACGCCGATCGCCGGGTCGTCGAGCGGCGCGGTGACGCGCTCCAGGTAATCGGGCTCGACGGCGATGTCGCTGTCGGCGATCACGAAGCGGTCGTAACGCGCGCGCTCGGCGATGTTGATCAGGTTGCTGACCTTGAGGTTCTTGCCGTGGATGCGCGCATCGACCACCAGCGCGATGTCGCAATCGGGGAAATTGGCCTGCAGCCGCTGCACCACGGCGATCGCCGGATCGTCGGGCGACGCGACGCCGCAGACGATCTGGTAGCACGGGTGGCGCTGCGCGCAGAAGCTGGAGAGGTTTTCGTAGAGACGCGGCTCGGCGCCGTACAGCGGCTTGAGCACGCTGACCGGCAACCAGCCGTTGCGCTGCGCCGCGCGCGGCGGGCGCGGCGACGGCGCGAGCGCCGCGAACCACGCGTAGCCGCAGGCCGCGGCGATCGGCACGAGCAGCAACCAGTCGGTCAGCGACACGAGCACGTTCAA
>NZ_JAAGPF010000061.1 GCF_017104645.1 Burkholderia sp. Ac-20379 | reverse complement strand
CGTGTGCTCTTCCGATCTGCGCTGTCCGCCGCGTTCGCCGCGAACGCCGGTTCGTACTGCGCCGCGAAGCGATCGATGCGCTCGGCGATCAGCGCCGCGTCGCGCAGCACCGTCCAATGCGGCGCGTCGATCAGTTCGCGCCGGTGCGGGCCGAGCCAGCGTTCGAGGTGTTCGGTGAGCGCGGGCGTGACGTAGCGGTCGCGCGTCGGCACGAGGATCTGCACGGGCGCCTGCGCATAGCGTTCGCGCGGCGCGCGCGCCCGCGCGATGAAGTTCGCGCGATACAGCCGGATGCCGTTCACGCCGTTGCGCAACTGGTGCGGATCGGCCTCGGCGCGAATCCGCTCGGTGCGGCGCAGCCACAGCGGCCACAGCCGCGCGCCGCCGAGCCGCCAGAACAGCGGTGGCAGCACCGGCAGATGAAAGAACGCGATGTACCACGATTTCAGCGATTGCCGAAGGTTGAAGGGCGCGCGGAACACGTGATCGAGGCACGGCCCCGAGATCGACGTATACGACAGGATGCGCCCGCGCATCGCCGGATCGGTCGCGGCCTCCCAGCTCTGGATCGATCCCCAGTCGTGCCCGACCAGATGGAACGGCCGCGTGCCGCAGGCGGCCGTGGCCACCGCCGACAGGTCGCGCGCGAGCTGGGCCATGCGGTAGGCGGCGGTCGCGCGCGGCGCGTCCGATTCGCCCGAGCCGCGCGTGTCGTAGGCGATCACGCGATAGCGCCGCTCCAGCACCGCGCGCACGCGATCCCACACGCGCGACGAATCGGGGTAGCCGTGCACCAGGATCACGGGCGGCGCGTCGCGCGGCCCGCTCAGGTGGACGGCGAGCCGCACGCCGTCCGAATCTACCGTCAGGGTGTCGCGCGGGTTCGCCATGGCGGGCCGTGCCTCAGTGCGCCGGCGCGGCGGCGGCCGGATGCAGCGGCACGCGGCGCGGCGCGGCCTCGGCGGCGAAACGCGCATTGGTTTCGTCGATCTTGGCGAGCAGATCGGGGATCTCGCTCAGATAGCGGCGGTTGTCGTAATCCCACGGATGGAAGCTCGGGCGGAAAAAGCCGAACCACTCGCCCGCGATGCCCGGAAACACGCCGCCGCGCGGCGCGTACAGGTACTTGACGAGCGTCCACATGCCCGAGAAGCGGCCGTGCTCGCGGCGGTGCGCGAACAGCAGGCGCACGTGGAAATCGAACACGATCGTCCAGAACACCGCCGTGGTGATCAGCATCGTGCTGGTGCGCAGCAGGTAGCGGCCGAGGCCCGGCTTGATCACGCGCAGCCACACGTCGTAGGAGACGGATTTGTGCTCGGTTTCCTCCATCGCGTGCCACATCCACATCTGCGTGTAGCCGTCGACCGAGCCGTCGATGCGCTCCTTGTGGCCTTCGAGCAGCAGGTTCGCGAGCATCGCCGTGTAGTGCTCGAGCGCGATCGTGATGGCGAGCTGCATCGACGGCGGCAGGTACTTCTTGAACAGGCCGAGGATCCACCACAGCCGCTTGTCGAGCTTGTGCGCGGGCAGGCCGGCCGATTGCAGCAGATCGTTGTACTCGATGTGCTCGCGCGTGTGCATCGCTTCCTGGCCGATGAAGCCGGCCACCTGCTTCTTCAGTTCGGGATCGTCGATGCGGTCGCGATAGTGGCGCACCGAATCCATGAAGAAGCGCTCGCCGGCCGGGAACAGCAGCGACAGCGCGTTCATGAAGTGGGTGACGGGCACGCCCTTCACGTGCCAGTCGCACGCGCGGTCGGGGGGCATGGCGAAACGGACGTCGCGGCGGACGGGCATCATGACGGTTCTCCCTGATTACCTGTGTTGTTGTAGGTGGAGTGGGCGGGCGCGAGCGTGCCGCCGCGCGCGGCGCGCTTGCGCGCCTTGGCCCGTTCGCGCCGGGTCGCGAGCACGACCAGCGCCTGGTAGGCGGCGGGCAGCGTGCGGGCGAGCCAGTCGGCGCCGCGCGCGTCGCGCCCGATCAGCACGCGGCGCTTGTTCCGGCGCACGCCGTGCAGGATCACGCGCGCGGCTTCTTCCGGCGTCGTGATGAAGAATTTCTCGAAGTCGTCCTTGCCCTGCTGCTCGCTGTCCACCATGAAGCCGAGCATGTTCTGCGAGATCCGGCTCGACTGCGCGATGTTGGTCTTGATGCCGCCGGGATGCACGCAGGTGGCCGACACGCCGCAGCGCATCATGTCGAGCTCCTGGCGCAGCGATTCGGTGAAGCCGCGCACCGCGTACTTCGTCGAGTTGTAGGCGCTCATGCCCGGCTGCGCGAAGATCCCGAAGATGCTCGAGGTGTTGATCACGTGGCCGTCGCCCGACGCCTTCAGGTGCGGCAGGAACGCCTTGGTGCCGTGCACCACGCCCCAGTAGTTGATGTTCATGATCCATTCGAGATCGGCGTAATCCATGCCCTCGATGGTGCTCGACAGCGCCACGCCGGCATTGTTGAACACCAGGTTCACGCGGCCGAACTGGCGTGCGGTGTCGTCGGCCCAGCGGTGCACGGCGGCGCGGTCGGCCACGTCGAGCACGCAGGTGGTGATGCGCACGGTGGGCGCGAGCGCGCGCACGATCCGCTCGGTCTCGGCGAGGCCCACGCCGTTGCGGTCGGCCAGCGCCACGTGGCAGCCGGCCTGGGCCAGTTGCAGCGCGAGCGAGCGGCCCATGCCCGAACCGGCGCCGGTGATGGCGGCAACCTTGTCGTTGAACGATTTCATCGGTGTCTCCTGGTCGTCAGACGGCCTGGGCGCTGCGCGCCGGGGCGTCGGTGGCGGCGGCAGCGCTGGCCGCGGCCGGTTGGGCATCGCGGCGCGCGGCCGCGTAGGCTTGGTAATCGGCGATCGAGAATTGCGCGGTGGCCTGCCGGAAGCGCCACGTGAAGCCTGGCCACAGCGTGGTGTTCTTGCCGGTGCGCGGGTCCAGATACCAGCTCTTGCAGCCGCCGGTGGACCAGATCGCGCGCTTCAGGCGCTGTTGCAGCCGCGCGTTGTAATCGGCCTCCACCAGCGGGCGCACCTCGATCGCATCGGCGCGTTCGCGATCCATCGCGTCGAGCGCGCCGAGGATGTATTCGATCTGCGACTCGATCATGAACACCATCGAGTTGTGGCCGAGGCCGGTGTTCGGGCCGACGATCATGAAGAAGTTCGGATAGCCGGGCAGCGTGGTGCCGAGGTAGGCGTGCGCGCCGTCGCGCCAGGTGTCGACGATGTCGACGCCGTTGCGCCCGCGGATCACGCCGCGCGGATACGGGTCCGCCACCTGGAAGCCGGTGCCGTAGATCAAACAGTCGACTTCGTGGCGCTGGCCGCTCTCGGTCACCACCGCGTGCGGCTCGATGCGCGCGATCGGATCGGTGACCACGTCCACGTTGGCGCGCGTGAGCGCCGGGTAGTAGTCGTTCGAGATCAGCACGCGCTTGCAGCCGAGCGTGTAGTCGGGCGTGACGGTGGCGCGCAGCGCCGGGTCGGGAATCTGCTTGCGGATGTGGCGCTCGGCCACCTTCTGCACGATCTTCATGATGCCGGGGTGGATCGCGAAGCCGAGCACGCGCGATTCGAGCATCCAGTAGCGGCTCGAGCGCGCGAGCTTCTGCGTGAACGGCAGCGTGCGGAACATCCACTGTTCGAGGCGCGTGAGCTGGCGGTCGGGCTTCGGCATGATCCACGGCGGCGTGCGCTGGAACAGCGCGAGCTGCGCCACGCGCGGGGCGATCTGCGGCACGAACTGGATCGCGCTCGCGCCGGTGCCGATCACGGCCACGCGCTTGCCGCGCAGGTCGTACTGATGATCCCAGTGCTGCGAGTGGAACGCGTGGCCCTGGAAGCTGTCGAGGCCGTCGATCTGCGGCAGCGCCGCGCGCGACAGGCCGCCCATGCCCGACACCAGCACGCGCGCCGACACCTGCTTGCCGTTCGCGAAGCTCAGACGCCAGCGGTGCGCCACGTCGTCGTATTCGGCGCAGGCCAGCTCGTGGCCGAGGCGCAGGTAGGGCGCCACGCCGAACTGCTCGACGCAGCGTTCCAGATAGGCGCGGATTTCGGGTTGCGGCGCGAACGCGCGCGTCCAGCGCGGGTTCGGGGCGAACGAGAACGAATAGACATGCGAAGGCACGTCGCAGGCGCAGCCGGGGTAGTGGTTGTCTCGCCAGGTGCCGCCCACCGTGGCGGCCTTCTCGAATACCGCGAAATCGCCACGGCCCTTCTGGCGCAGCCGGATCGCCATGCCGAGGCCGGCAAAGCCGGTTCCGATGATGGCGATGTCGACGGATTCGGGCACGCCGTCTGAGTCGGGCAGGGTACGGGCATTCATGCAGTGTCTCCGTGCTGGTTCATTTTTAAATGTGACATTGACGGATGTAACGATAGTCGGTGACGGGCGAAACCGCAAGCGAGTAGATGGCGGCCTCTAGCGTCGCGCAGCGGCCGATGCTGCGTTGCAATTCCTTGAATCGAAAGGGAAATTTTTTTGCGCGCCGCGCGGGCGGCGACGCGTCGGTGAAAACACGTAGGCGGGCCGGTGCGCCGATCTCGCGCGGGTAGGCGAAATCGGCGGCGGGTTGGCGGCTGATGGATGGCGGTTGGGCGGCGGGTTTGCGGGCAGCCGGCGCGGCGCATCCAGTGCCTCTGCGCGCGGCGCGATTGGTCGCCCCGCGCGAATAATCGCGGTGCCTCTTGAATCGCGATGGCCCGAAGCTCTATCCTGTTCCGTTGGCCGTTTGAAAAGCAAGAAAGGGGGATTTGATGGACCGTTTACAGGCGATGCAGGTTTTTACGCGCGTGGTCGATGCAAATAGCTTCACGCGCGCTGCGGAAACGCTCTCGATACCGCGGGCTTCCGTCACGACGATCATCCAGAACCTCGAAGCGCTGCTCGGCGTGCGCCTGCTGCACCGCACCACCCGGCGGCTCTCGCTGACGCCCGAAGGCGCCGGCTATTACGAGCACTGCGTGCGGATCCTGACCGAAATCTCGGAGGCCGACGCGAGCTTCCAGGTCGGCAACCGCAAGCCGCGCGGGGCGCTGCGCGTGCACATGCCGTCCTCGCTCGGGCGGCGCGTGGTGCTGCCGGCGCTGCCGCTGTTCCACGAGCGCTATCCCGACATCGAGCTGCATTTCGGCATGGCCGACCGGCCCGTCGATCTGGTGCGCGACGGCTACGACTGCGAGATCCGGGTGGGGCCGCTGGAGGATTCGTCGATGGTGGCGCGGCGCGTGGGCGTCATGAATCGCGTCAGTTGCGCATCGCCGGGCTATCTGGAGAAGTTCGGCGAGCCGAAGACGATCGAGGAGCTCGACCATCACCGCGCCGTGAATTTCGCCTATGCGAGCGGCGGGCGCGCGATGCCGTGGACGTTCCTGGTGGACGGCAAGCTGCGCGAGGTGCGCATGAATTCGATCGTCACCGTCAACGATTCGGACGGCTACGTCACCTGCGCGCTCGAAGGCTTCGGGCTGATCCAGCCCACGCTGTTCTCGGTGATCCCGCACCTGATGGACGGCTCGCTGGTGGAGGTGCTGCAGGGCGTGTATCCGAAGCCGAAGCCGATCTCGATCGTCTATCCGCACAACCGCCATCTGTCGATGACGGTGCGCGTGTTCGCCGACTGGGTGGCCGAGCTGTTCGCGGCGGTGCCGGCGCTGGAGAACGATCCGGCCAAGCGGATCATGCCGGGCGTGAAGAAGGAGCGGGGCGCGTTGGTAGCCTGATTGCCGCTCGATTCCTGCCAGGCGGCGAGCCGGTGTCGTGCCGGCCCGCCGCCTTTTTCATTGCGCCGCCTTCTGCGGCAGCGGCACCGCCTGACGGGCCAGCAGCCGCCAGCCGTCGCGGTGATGCTTCCAGACCTGCAGCACGCCGATGTGCGAGCGCGTGACCGAGCCGTCCGGCTGGTTGTTCTCCGAATCGAACACGTGACGCACGATCGCGTTGTCGCCGACCACCTTGACGGTCTGGTCCGACAGCGTGACCGACTTGAACGCGTGCGTGCCCACCAGATCCTTCATGAACTCGGCGCGATCCTCGATCTTGCCGGCCGAGTGGCCGTAGCTCAATTGCGGCTCGGTCAGCTTCGTCAGCGTGGCCGCATCGCCGGATACCAGCGCCGCGCGCAGTTGCTCCGACGCCTGCGCGACGGCGGCTTCGCCGCCAGCCGGGGCGGTGGCCGCACCGGCGCTCAGGCTGGCCGCGGCCAGCGCGGCGGCGAGCAGGGCGTTCACGGCGAGCAAGGCGGGCTTCCGGATCATTTGACGTGCCATCGGGTATCTCCTGGTTGGGTTTGAACTGTCGTCTGATGACGATTCGGAACGTTATTCCATTTTTGTTTTTCGGCGCATCGAGGTAAACCCGGCGAGCATCGCAGGATAAGCGAGGCGACCCGGCAGAATCGACCGGGCAGGGGCTGCAATGCGGAACGAAGTTCCGTACTTGTACGACATGCGACCAGAACCCCGGCGCGGCGGCCCGGCGCGATGCGCTAGGGCTTACCCGGCAACGGGTTAGCCCCTAACGCGCGATAAGCGAATGGAATCGCTCCCCTGCAAAATTTGATTGGATTTTCATCGCCGGCCGCCTGTATGTTTGTCGGAACCGGTACCTTGCGCGACGCCGGTCAGGAGCGGGTTTCGAGATGCCGGCCCGATGGGGCGGCGCATACATAGAACGAGACTGTCAGGAGACACCACGATGAAGCCAAGCACCCCCACGGCGCTGCCGGCCGACGCCGAATCGCCGCAGGCACTCGCGCGCGACGCGGCCACCCCGCGGATCCGCCGCACCCAGCGCACCGCGCTTGCGCTGCTGTTGATGGCGGGCGTGGTCAACTATCTCGACCGTTCGACGCTCGCGATCGCCACGCCGCTGATTCGTCAGGACCTCGGTTTCTCGGTGCCGCAGATGGGCCTGCTGCTGTCGGCCTTCCTGTGGGCCTATGCGTTCGCGCAATTGCCGGCCGGCATGCTGATCGACCGGCTCGGCGCGCGCGTCACGCTGGCCGCGAGCCTCGCGCTGTGGTCGATCGCGCAGACCTTCGGCGGCATGGTCAACGGCTTCACGCAGTTCTTCGCGGCGCGCATGGTGCTCGGCGTGGGCGAGGCGCCGCAGTTCCCCACCAGCGCGAGGATCGTGCGCGACTGGTTCGCCAAGCACGAGCGCGGTTCCGCCACCGGCATCTGGAACAGCTCGTCGACGCTCGGCACGGCAATCTCCGCGCCGCTGCTGACGGTGCTGATGCTGAACCTCGGCTGGCGCTGGATGTTCATCGTGATGGGCGTGGCGGGGCTCGGGCTGTCGCTGGCCTTCTACCTGCTGCACCGCGATCCGCGTCACGTGCAGCTGACGCAGCGCGAACGCGAATATCTCGACGACACCGAAGGCGTGGCCAGCGTGCGGCCGACCTGGGCCGACTGGCGCCATCTGCTGCATTACCGCACCACCTGGGGCATGCTGCTCGGCTTCTTCGGCACGATCTACGTGCTGTGGCTCTACAACGCCTGGCTGCCCACCTACCTGCAGATGGAGCATCACCTGACGATCGCGCGCACCGGCTGGGTGGCCGCCGTGCCGTATCTGTTCGGCGTGGTCGGCAGCCTGTCGGGCGGCAAGATCTGCGACGTGCTGGCCCGGCGCGGCGTCTCGCAGATCAACAGCCGCAAGTATCCGATGGTCGCATCGCTGCTCGGCATCGCCGTGTTCACGACGCTGACCGCGCTGACCGACAACACCGCGCTCGCGATCACCTTCATCTCGGTGTCGATGTTCCTGATGTACATCTCGTCGAGCGCGGCCTGGGCGATGGCCTCGGTCGCCGCGCCGGCCAATTCGACGGCCTCGATCGGCGCGATGCAGAACTTCGGCGGCTATTTCGGCGGCGCGCTCGCGCCGGTCGTGACGGGCTTCATGGTGCAGGCCTCGCACTCGTTCAAGCCGGCGCTGTATGTCGGCGCGAGCGTGGTGGTGGTGGCGATGATCGGCTACTGGTTCCTGGTGGGCGAGCCGGTGCCGCTGCGCGAGCAACGCGCGGAAGGCTGAACCCGGCGGTTTCGGACGAAGAAAAACCCCGCGCGATGGGTTCGCGCGGGGGTTTTTCGTTTGAGGCGTTCCGTGCGTTTGAGGCGTTCCGTGCGTTCGATGCGCCCGATGCACTCGACGCACTCGACGCACTCGACGCGCCCGACGCGCCCGACGCGCCCGATGCACCCGATGCCCCCGAACCGAACCGCGCGTTCAGCCCGCGAGCGGCGCGGGCAGCTTCAGGTCGTAACGCTGGGCGCAGGCTTCCAGCGCCGGCGCGATCGCGGCATGCAACTGCACGCCGTCGCGCAGTTGCTCGCGCTTGCGCGCGAGGCCGCGGTCGCCCGGCATGCGTACCGACGAGAAACCGGGGCGCGGCGGGTTGTTGCGGCAGGCGTCGGCGATCCAGTCCATCTGCCGCTTGAAATCGGCCTCGCCGCCGAACGCGCTCGGATCGTACAGCGACAGATGCACGGTCGCGCCCCAGCCTTCGGCCGGATCGGCGCGGCCGAAGCCGGCCAGGCCGCCCGTCATCGCCTCGATCAGCAGCGCCATGCCGAAGCCCTTGTGGCCGAACGGCAGCCCGCCCAGCGGCAGGATCGTGCCGGGCGGCGTGGTGGACAGCACGGCCGGGTCGCGGCTCGGGTTGCCGCCGGCGTCGAGCAGCACCTCGTCCTCGAACTGCTGGCCGGCCTTGGCGAGCCGGCCGCTCATGCCGTTGGTGACGAGCGAGGCCGAGATGTCGATCAGGAACGGCGTGCCTGAGGTGGGAATGCCGGCCGAGATCGGGTTCGGCGTGAACACGGCGCGGGTGCCGCCGAACGGCGCGACGCTCTGGCCGGACGGATCGGAGCAGCCGAGCACGATCATGAAGCCCTCGGCGGTGGCGCGCTCCAGGTAGCTGGCGAGGCAGGCGATATGGTGGCTGCGGCGGATCACGAGCGTGGCGCTGCCGTAGCGGCGCGCGCGCTCGGCGAGCGTGTCGATGCCGGCCAGCACCAGCGACGGCCCCGGCAGGCGGCGGCCGTCCCACAGCAGCGCCGCGCCGCGGTCGGACAGCACCTCGGGCGCGCCCGAGCGGGTCATGGTGCCGCGTTCGATCTCGCCCACATAGGCGGCGAGCTGGGCGAGGCCGTGCGTGTCGTGGCCCATCAGGTCGCCGTCGACGAGGATCTCGGCGACGGCCTGCGCGTGCGGCGCATCGAGCCCGGCAGCGGCGAGCAGCGCATGCGCGAAGGCTTGCAGTTCGGGGGCGGAATAACGGACGGGAGCGGGCTGGGTCATGGCTTGATCGGTGGCTGTGATGTCGGTGGAAGGGGATGCGGGGTGAGTTTGCACGGCGCGTGTGGCGATGGGGCGTCACGCCGGGGAGCGCGATGAGGCGATGAGGCGGTGAGGCGATGCTACGCGATCGTCGGCAGGCCCGTGCCGTCGCCCGGCCCGGTGTCGCGCGATCGCGCTGCAGGGCGGTGCCGGAACAACGCGAGCCGGCCGCCGGGCGCGAACGCGCGAGCCGGCATCCGGCCCGCGCCTGCCCGGCGCCAGCGTTCGCTCAGAGCGTCGCGCCCAGTTGCCACGGCACGAACTCGTTCTGCCCGTAACCGTGGATTTCGCTTTGCGTGCGCGCGCCCGACGCGGTGGCCAGCATGCGCTCGAAGATCCGCTGGCCGAGCGCGTCGATGCTGGCGCCGCCGTCGAGGATCGCGCTGCAATCCACGTCGATGTCCTCGGCCTGCCGCTGCCACAGCGCGGCGTTGGTGCCGAGCTTCAGCGATGGCGAAGGCGCGCAGCCGTAGGCGGAGCCGCGGCCGGTGGTGAAGCACAGCAGGTTCGCGCCGCCCGCCACCTGGCCGGTGGCGGACACCGGGTCGTAGCCCGGCGTATCCATGAACACGAGCCCCTTGGCGCGCACCGGCTCGGCGTAGCGGTAGACGTCGACGAGGTTGGTGGTGCCGGCCTTGGCCACCGCGCCGAGCGATTTCTCGAGGATCGTGGTCAGGCCGCCAGCCTTGTTGCCGGCCGACGGGTTGTTGTTCATGTTGGCGTTCATGATCCGGCAGTATTCCTCCCACCAGCGGATCCGCGCCATCAGCTTCTCGCCCACCTCGGGCGACACGGCGCGGCGCGTCAGCAGATGCTCGGCGCCGTAGATCTCGGGCGTCTCCGACAGGATCGCGGTGCCGCCGTGCGCCACCAGCCGGTCGACGGCCGCGCCGAGCGCCGGGTTCGCGGTGATGCCCGAGTAGCCGTCCGAGCCGCCGCATTGCAGGCCGACGACCAGATGGCTGGCGTCCACCGGCTCGCGCCGCACGGCGTTGGCGCGCGGCAGCATCGCCTTGACGGCCGCCACACCGGCCGCCACCGTGGCCGCGGTGCCGCCGCTGGCCTGGATCGTCATGGTTTCGAGCGCCGCGCCCGTGTCGATCGCCTGATCGCGCAGCAGCGCGTCGATCTGGTTCGTCTCGCAGCCCAGCCCCACGATCAGCACGCCCGCGAAGTTCGGATGCCGCGCGTAGCCGCCGAGCGTGCGGCGCAGCACCGCGATCGGCTCGCCGTCGGCGGCGGTGCCGCAGCCGAGGCCGTGCGTCAGCGCCACCACGCCGTCCACGTTCGGGAACGCGTCCAGCGCCTCGGGGCGGATGTCGCGGCGGAACTGGTCGGCGATCGCGCGCGCGGCCGTGGCCGAGCAGTTCACCGAAGTCAGGATGCCGATGTAATTGCGCGTGGCGACGCGGCCGTCGGCGCGCACGATGCCCTGGAATTGCGCGCGTGCGGCCGCCGTTTGCGTCGGCTTCGCATCGGCGCCGAACGCGCCGTCGCGCTCGAATTCGCCCATCGACAGGTTGTGAACGTGCACATGCTCGCCGGCCTCGATCGCCTGCGACGCGAAGCCGATGATCTGGCCGTAGCGGCGCACCGGCGCGCCGGCGGCCACCGCGCGCAGCGCCACCTTGTGGCCGGCCGGGATCAGCCCGCGCACCGGCAGATCGGCGCCGATCGATGCGCCCGCAACGAGTTGCCGGCGGGCGATTGCGACGTCGTCGTCGGGGTGCAGCGTGACCGCGTTCGGTTGGGGTGGCGCGGAGGCGGGCGTGCCGGTGTCGGCGTGGGGGGTATCGAGCTTCATCGATCGTCTCGTCTGGATTGGGGTGCGGGGCGTGTGTCTCGTGCACGCCCACTTCGCTGCACTGTAGGCAGCGCGGCGATAAACGTCCAATCGAAGAATTGTTAGACTCGATTCCTTTCGGTTATCGCCGAGCGCGGGATTACCCTCATGGATCGTCATCGCCCCCTGCTGTCCGCCACGCTGCCGCCGAAGCTGCGGTTCCGGCATCTGCAGTTGCTCGAACTGCTGGGCCGCACCCGCAACCTGCGCGCGGCGGCCGAGCAGATGCACGTCACGCAGCCGGCCGCCACCAAGATCCTCGGCGATATCGAAACCATGTTCGGCGCGCGCCTGTTCGAGCGGCTGCCGCGCGAGATGCGGCCCACCGATCTCGGGCAGTTGGCGATCCGCTACGCGAGCAGCGCGATGGCCGATCTCGGCAAGTTCGCGAACGAATTCGTCACGCAGCAGGGCGGCGGTTACGGGCACCTGACGGTCGGCGCGATCTCGGCCTCGGCCGCGCAACTGGTGATCGCGGCGGTGCGCGAGATCCAGCGGCAGCGCCCGCGGCTCGTCATCAAGCTGGTGGAGCAGAGCAGCGATCAGCTCGCGATCTGGCTCGAACAGAAGCAGCTCGACCTGATGATCGGCCGGCTGACCGAGCCGCGCCATCGCGCGATCTTCGATGCGGTGGAGCTGTCGGACGAGCCGGTGCGCGTGGTGGTGGGCCGCCATCATCCGCTGCTGAAGGCGCGCCGCGTGGACGTGGCCGATCTCGGCGCTTGGCCGTGGATTCTCTATCCGCCGCCCACGGCGATCCGCCAACTGTTCGAGGAGACGTTCGCCGGCGCGGGGCTGGTCGCGCCGGTCGGCATGGTGGAGACGCCGTCGATCTTCTCCACGCTCGAGCTGCTGCAATCGACCGACATGGTGTCGTTGCAGCCGCAATCGGTGGTGCGCAAGTTCGTCGACGAGGGCCTGCTCGCGTATCTGCCGGTGGAGATCCGCCGCAGCATGAGCCACTACAGCGCGATCACGCGCAAGCACGAGGTGGCGTCGCCGCAGATGGAGGAGTTCATCGCGATTCTCAGGCGGCGCGCGCGCGGCGACGCGGCGGGCTGAGCGGATCGGCGCGGCGAACGCCGCGCGCGGAGGAAACCGGCCCGCCGATCTTCAACGGGCCGGCGAGCGTGGAACGCGCGATCAGGAAACGTTCGCGCTGCAGCTCGGGTACGGCGCCTTCTCGCCCGGCACGATCGGGCAGACCTTCAGCGGCATCAGGTTGCGCACGCGCTGCAGCCACATGGCGGCGTCGATCGGCACCGGCTTGGCCGATTGCGGGCCGCGCTCGGCCCATTGCAGCGTGTACAGCTCCTTCGCGCCCTTCACGACGGTGATCGCCGTGGTTTCGCTGTGGCCCGCGCTGGCGGCGGCGTTGCCGCAACTGACGACCATCGAGAACGCATCGCTGCCGTTCAGCTTGCCGTCGAAGATGCCCTTGGCCGCGAAGGTTTGCGGGCAGGCCTTCTGGAAGCCGGCCGCGATGCTGGTGGCGTAGCTCTTCGCGTCCGCTTCGGGGTGCTTGGCGATCACGTTCTGCGCGCCCGTCAGCGTGATCATCTGCGACCAGTTCGCGTTGGTTTCGCCGGGCAGCACCCATTCGTGCGCGTAGTCGTCGCCGCGCGTGCCTTCGTAGATCGACACGAAGCGCGTGGGCAGGCGGAAGTAGACGAGCTGGCTGTAGATCGGCGCGATCGTCGCGATCACGGGCAGCACCGGCTGGGCGGTTTGCGGCGCGGCGGGCGCGGGCGTTTGCGCGTGGGCGCCGGTGGCGAGCGTCAGGGTCAGCAGCGAACCCGCGATCAGCGCGGTGTATCGGATAACACGCATGATGGCCTCGTGGATGGTGGGCGTCGATGTCGATAGCGTCGGATGCGCCATCTCTAGGCAGGCAATGTAGCGCAATCCTTGCGGATTGGTCGATGGTTTTACGCTCTGCAACATGTTTTGTTATCGATTCCGCGCTGCGATGCGGCATTCGCGTTAACAATCTTTCGGCCCTGGAAGATGGGGCCGGGCGATGGCAAGGCGAGTGCGAATGTACCTATGGACGATGCGCGGTTTTCATCGATGGTTGCGGATGCATCCATTTTCATTTTGATTCGGAATTCGAATCAAATGGCGGGTGGCGAAGCGCCGCGCTGCGGCGGCGCGGCGAGGGGCGATCGTGCCTGCGGGCGGCGGCGGCGGCGGGGCGGGGCGGGCGGCGCGGCGGCGATCGATCGCAGGATCCCGGCCGGCAGCGACGGCTATCAGGGTCGCGGAGCATAGCTGCCTCGACAATCAAGATGTACGATGTCACGCGACTTGATTTGGATAGAATTGCCCGGCGGCATGCGAATCCAACGAAGCTATTCGAGATGGATCTGCTTGACCAGGCAGCAATTTGATCTAATCAATCAATTTAAGTTGTACGACGACAGATAAGGAGAATCAAGGATGACTCGCCACCGTGCCCTGCGCGCCATCGCGGCCGCCGTTTCGCTCGCCGCGGCCCTGACGGCCGCGCCCGCCGCGCAAGCCGCCACCTACGCCTACGTATCGAACGCCGACAGCGGCACGATCTCCGTGCTGCGGCTCGACACCGGCACCGGCGCGGTGACGCCGGTCGACACGGTGCCGGTGAACGGCACGGTGATGCCGATGACGCTGTCGCCCGATCATCTGCGCCTGTATGCGGGCGTGCGCTCGCAGCCGTACCGCGTGCTCAGCTTCGCGGTGAATCCGCTCGACGGCCATCTGGCCGAGCTCGGCCAGGCGCCGCTCGCGAACAGCATGCCGTTCCTGTCGACCGATCTGACCGGGCGCTGGCTGTTCTCGGCCTCGTACGACGGCGCGCTGCTGGCCGTCAATGCGATCGGCGCCGACGGCGTGGCGGGCGCGGTGCGCCAGACCATCCCGACCGGCCCGAAGGCGCACGCGATCCTGCCCGCGCCCGACAACCGCACGGTGTTCGCCTCGGTGCTCGGCGCCGACGCGTGGCTCAAGCTCGGCTTCGACGCCGGCACCGGCGAGTTGACGCTCGACCCGAAGCCCGCCTACGCGCTGCCGCCGAAATCCGGCCCGCGCCATTTCCGCTTCTCGCCCGATCAACGTTTCATCTACCTGATCGACGAACTCGACGGCAAGCTGCACGTGCTGGCGTTCGATCGCGAGCACGATCGCGTCAAGCCGGTGCAGACCGTGTCGATCGTGCCGCCCGGCTTCGGTAACGCCACGCCGTGGGGCGCCGACCTGCACCTGACGCCGGACGGCCGTTTCCTGTACGCGTCGGAACGCACCTCGAGCACGCTGGCGACCTGGCGCGTCGACCGCGCCACCGGCCACCTGACGCGGATCGCCACCACGCCGACCGAAAAGCAGCCGCGCGGCTTCGCGATCGATCCGTCGGGCCGTTACCTGCTGGCGGTGGGGCAGTTGTCGACGTCGCTGCGAACCTATCGCATCGACGCGCGCAACGGCGCGCTGACGCCGCTCGGCGAGACGCCGGTGGGCAAGGGCGCGAACTGGGTGGAGATCGTCGATTTCGGCGGGTCGAACGCGGACTGACGCGGGCGGACGCAGTCGAAAGCGGGCGGCGTCGCGCCGGCACAACGCCGGCCGGGCCGCCGCCCGCGTTTCATATCGGCTGCGTACCATCACGGATGGCCGCGCGCCCCGCCTCGTGCGAGGATCGCGGGCGACACGCTACCAGGCTGCGGGCGCCGCCCGAACCGGCCAGCACTCGAGGCGCCGCGAGCGACCCATCCGATGGAACCCTTTCCGAGCCTGATGACGCGCCGGCTCGTGCTGCGCGAACTGAGCGCGGCCGACGCCCCGGCGCTGTACGCCATTCACGGCGACGTCGACGGCATGCGCTGGTACGGCGCCGATCCGATGTCGTCTCCCGCGCAGGCGGCTCGCCTGATCGATACCTACACCGCCTGGCGGATCGCCGGCAGCGGCCTGCGCTGGGCGCTCGAACGGCGCGACGATCGTGCGCTGGTGGGGACGTGCGGGCTGTTCCGCTGGAGCCGGCCGTGGCGCAGTTGCGTGATCGGCTACGAGCTGGCGCCCGAGGCGCGCGGGCAGGGCCTGATGCGCGAGGCGCTGACGGCCGTGCTCGATCACGGCTTCGGCCCGATGGGCCTCAACCGCGTCGAGGCGCGCGTGCATCCCGAGAACGCGCCGTCGCTGCGCACGCTCGATGCATTCGGTTTCGTGCGCGAGGGGTATCAGCGCGAGGCCGGGTATTGGGGCGGGGCGTTTCGCGATCTCGCGCAATACGCGCTGCTGCGTGGCGAGTACCGCGCGATGCGCTCGCCCGAGCGCGACGGCGCGCGGGCCGACGAGGCGCTGCGCGTGGTGTGACCTGCGAGCGGGCCGGTGGGCGGCAAGCGGGTCGGGCGGCGCGCTCGACACGCGGTTCGACCCGCCCCCGCCTCAATCCGCCGCCGCTTCCGCTTCGCCATCGGCCGCCGGCCAGTAATGCGAATCGGGCGTCGCGCGCGCGCCGAAGATCGCCTGCCCGACGCGCACCACGGTCGCGCCTTCCTCCACGGCGATTTCGTAATCGCCCGACATCCCCATCGACAGCTCGTCGAGCGACACCGCGCCCGGCGCATCGTGCCGCAACTGGTCGCGCAGCGTGCGCAGCCGCGTGAAGCACGCGCGCACGCGTGCCGGTTCGGCCGACAGCACGGCGAGCGTCATCAGCCCGCGCACGCGCAGCGCCGGGAACGCATGCAGTTCGCGCAGGAACGCGGCGGCCGCTTCGGGCGGCAGGCCGTACTTGCTGGCTTCGCCCGAGGTGTTGATCTGCACCAGCACGTCGAGGCCGCGGCCTTCGGCCTGCAGCCGCCGCTCGAGCGCCTCGGCCACGCGCAGGCTGTCGAGCGCCTGGAATTCGCTGGCGAAGCGCGCCACCAGCTTCGCCTTGTTGGTCTGCAAATGGCCGATCACCGACCAGTGCAGGTCGGCCAGATCGGCCGTCGCCTCCCATTTGCGGTACGCCTCCTGCGGCTTGTTCTCGCCGAGCAGCAGGCAGCCGGCCTGGTAGGCAAGCCGGATCTCGGCCTCGCTGCGGGTCTTGCTGACGGGCAGCAGGCGCACCGCGCCGGGGTCGCGGCCGGCGCGTGCGCAGGCTGTCGCGATGCGCGCGCGCACCGCGGCGATGTTGCGGCGCAGATCGTCGGCCGATTCGGCTTGCGGCCAGCGGCCGTGGCGGTCGTGCTGCGTGAGCGTGGCGGTGGGCTGGCGGTTTTGCATGGAGGAGGCGGCCGTCATGGCGTCAATCGCAATGCTGCAATTCGATGATAGCGAAACCGATCCGTTCGATCTCGGCCTCGATCTGCGGCGACGCCGATTCGATGTGGCAGAAGCGGCATTCCTGCGCCTCCAGCGCGGCGGCCGGCACGCCCTTGGCGGCCAGATAGCGGCGGCCGTGCGAGAGCACGCGATCCGGCGCCTTGTCGGCGGCCTCGTCGCGCACGAGGATGTCGAAGTGCATGCGGCGGCCGTCGCGGCGCGCCACGTAGGTGTCAAACACGGCAATTTTCATGACAGGATTCCTTGGCAAGAGCCGTTGGGATTGAGGAGGCGGATGGCGCGGGCGCATCGGCGGCGGCTTCCATGCCGCCGCGCTGCGCGATCAACTCGCCCAGCACGGCGCCCAAGCGCAGGTCTTCCAGATGGCCGAAATGCTGCAATGCGAGCGCACCGTCGCGGCCGAACACGAGCAGGCTAGGCGTGCCTTGCAGCGCCCATTTCGCCATCGTTGCGGGCACCGGCGAGTGCGGCCGTGCGAGGTCGATCGCGATCGGGAAGCGCAGCCGGTATTCGCCGGCGAACGCGCACAGCGCCTCGGGCGTCATCGCCGCGTGGTGCTCGAACACGCTGTGCAGGCCGATCACCACCAGATCCTGGCGCGCGAACACGGCGTGCAGCTTGTTGGCCTGCGGCAGGCTGGTGTGCGCGCAGCCGGGGCACAGCATCTGGAACACGGTGACCGCCACCACGCGGCCGCGCAGGGCGGGCAGGCTGAGCGGCGCGTCGGTGTTGAGCCAGTCGCTGGCTTCGATGTCGTAGGGCATGACGGTATCGATGGCGTGAGGGGGCGGGCCGCCCCGGAACCGGGCCGCCCGCCGTGCGCTTACTTCAGTGCGACCTTCGGGAAGTCGACCGGAATGTCGAGCGCGACGTTGATGTAGTTGGTGTAGATGTTCAGCGCGACGTGGGCCAGGATCTCGACCACCTGCTCGTCGCCGAAGCCGGCCTGACGCAGGCTGGCCACGTCGGCGTCGGCGATCTGCGCGCGCTGCTCGACCACCTTCAGCGCGAACGCGAGCGCGGCGGCCGTCTTCGGATCGGCCGATTCGCCCACCTGCGCGGCGGCCATGTCGGCGGCGCTTGCGCCGGCGTTCTGGCCGAGCACCGTGTGCGCGGCGAGACAGTATTCGCAGCGGTTGCGGTTCGCGATCGCCACGGCGATCTGCTCGCCGAGACGCGCGCCGAGCGTGCCCTTGCCGAGCGCGCCGAACGCGGCCCACATGCTTTGCAGCGCGGCGGGCGAGTTCGACACCGCCTTGAACATGTTCGGCGTGGCGCCGAAGGCTTGCTGGATCTGGCCCAGCAGCGGCTGGCTGACGGCGGGGCTCAGTTGCGTATCGAGGTTGATGCGGGACATGGCGATCTCCTTGGACGTTGCCGGTTGAGGTCAGGGACTGCAATCAGTGAATCGGTGAGATGCAGTATGCCGGTCGAATCTGTATGATTGGATTAATTGAATTCCAGAAACATACCTTTTCGTACATTCCTCCTTCGATGTCGGATATCACCCCCATCGACCGCTTGTCCGGTCTTCTCGAACGCTTTCGCGTGCAGGCGCAGTTGCATTACGCCGGCGCGCTGTGCGGCCTTTCGCATTTCGACGCCCACGAGGGCCACGGCTATCTGCATGTGCTGCGGCGGGGCGAACTGGTGGTCAGCCACCCGGCCCGGTGCGGCGTGCCCGAACGGATGCGCTTCGACGAACCGGCGCTGCTGTTCTATCCGCGTCCGCTCACGCATCGTTTCCACAACCCGCCGGAGGAAGGCGCCGATTTCACCTGCGCGCGTCTGATCTTCGAGGGCGGGCACGACAATCCGCTGGCCCGTGCGCTGCCGCCGCTGATCGCGCTGCCGCTGGCGAGCGTGTCGGGGCTCGACGCCGCGCTCGCGCTGCTGTTCGCCGAGACGGATCGCGTGCGCTGCGGGCAGCGGCTGCTGGCCGATCGGCTATTCGAGGTGGTGGTGCTGCAATTGCTGCGCTGGCTGCTCGACCATCCGCACGAGGTCGGCATCAGCCCGGGCTTGATCACGGGCCTGTCGGACCCGCGCCTGGCCCGCGCGCTGGTGGCGATGCACGACGCGCCCGGCGAGCCGTGGACGCTCGACAGCATGGCCGAATGCGCCGGCATGTCGCGCACCGCGTTCGCCAATGCGTTCCGCGACGTGGTGGGCCAGACGCCGGCCGATTACCTGGCGCAGTGGCGCATCGCGCTCGCGAAAAGCCGCCTGCGCGAAGGCCGTCCGATCAAGTGGCTGGCCGACGAGTTGGGTTACGCGAACCCGTCGGCGCTGTCGCGCGCGTTCGCGGCGCGGGTGGGCCTGTCGCCGCGGGACTGGCTCGCGCAGGAGGCGCAGGTGACTGTGACGGTTTGAGCGTGGCCGTATCGGTGGTGGCCTGAGTGCGCGGCTCGAACGAGCGGCTCGAAGGCGCGACCCGGAACGAGCGACCCGAACGAGCGACCCGAACGAGCATCCCGAGCAAGCTGCAAAACGCGCAGCCACCGACGCAAGCCGCCCGTACAGCCTTACGCCACCGACTTCAACAGCGCGGCCAGCCGGTCGGTCTGCTCGGCCGACAGCGGCTGCAGCGGACGGCGCGGCGCGCCGACATCGTGGCCTTGCAGCTTCAGCCCAGCCTTGACGGTGGTCGGCAGGCCGCCCTTCAAAATGAAGTTCAGCACCGGCAACTGCTTGTAGAACAGCTCGCGCGCCTCGGCCAGCGCGCCTTCCTGGGTGGCGCGGTAGAGCGCCAGCGTCAGTTCAGGAATCAGGCACGGCGCGGCCGTGCACCAGCCCGTCGCGCCGGCGCAGAACGCTTCGAGCGCGAGCGGGTTGCAGCCGTTGTAGAACGGGATTTCGCCGTTCGACAGCTCGCGCAGCGTGTGCATGCGCTGGATGTCGCCGGTGCTTTCCTTGACCATCGTGACGTTGTCGATCTCGCGCACCAGCCGCGCGATCAGGTGCGGGCTCATGTCGACGCCGCTCGTCGCCGGGTTGTTGTAGACCATGATCGGCTTGCCGATCGAGGCGGCGATCGCGGCGTAGTGATCGAAGATTTCCTGCTCGGACAGCTTCCAGTACGAGATCGGCAGCACCATCACGGCGTCGGCGCCGGCCTTCTCGGCGAACTGCGCGCGGCGGATCGCGTTGCGCGTGGTCAGGTCGGAAATGCCGACCACCACCGGCACGCGTCTGGCGACCTGGCCGATCGACGCTTCGGCGGCTTCGTTCCATTCGTCGTCGCTCAGGTAGGCGCTTTCGCCGGTGCTGCCGAGCGGCGCGATCGCCTGCACGCCGCTGGCGACCAGGCGGTCGATGCTGGCGCGCAGCGCGGGGAGGTCGAGGGTGTCGTTCGACGTGAACGGCGTGATCGGGTAGGCGATGATGCCGGCGAATTGCGGTTGAGACATGTTGGGCTCCTGACTATCTGGGCTGCTGACGAATGAGACGATTGAAGCGAATGAGGCGAATGAGGCGAATGACGCGCTCGAGTGGGGGCGGCGCCGCGCCGAAGCGCGACGGCGCGGCTCAGCCGAGGCAATCGGGGTGGTTGCGCAGCGCGCGGCGCGCGTAATAGTCGAACGTCACGGCGTGGCGCTTCGGCGTGGATGTCCAGTCGTGCGCCTCGGCGGCCAGCTCCGGGGCGATCGGCTGGATCGCGCCGGCCTGCATGGCGGCCAGTTGCAGGCGCGCGGCGCGTTCCATCAGCAGCGCCAGCAGGCAGGCTTCCTCGACCGTCTTGCCGGTCACCAGCATGCCGTGGTGCGCGAGCAGGATCGCGCGCTTGCTGCCGAGCGCGGTCGAGATGATCTCGCCTTCCTCGTTGCCGACCGGAATGCCGGGCCACTTGGCCAGGAACGCGCAATCGCCGTAGAGCGGCGTCATGTCCATGTGCGACACCACCAGCGGCGTTTCGAGCATCGACAGCGCCGACACGTGGAACGGGTGCGTGTGGATGATGCAGTTGACGTCCGGCCGCGCGCGGTACACCCAGGTGTGGAAGCGGTTCGCCGGGTTCGGGATGCCGCGGCCGTCGAGCGTCTTCAGATCCTGGTCGACGCGCAGCAGGCTGTCGTGCGTGATCTCGTCGAAGCCCTGCCCGAGCGGCTGGGTGTAGAACGTGTCGGCGTCTTCGGCGCGGCACGTGATCTGCCCGGCCAGGCCCGAATCGTGGCCCCCATCGAATAGAATCCGGCAGGTGAGCGCGAGCTTCTGGCGCGGCGTCCAGCTTTGCTCGGCGAGTTCGGCGTTCATCAACTGCTGCGAACGGGCGACGATTTCGGATTTCGAGAGGTTCAGTGTTTCGGGCATGACGCGCCTCCGGGTGGACAGTCGTTCAGGGTGGTGACCGGCCTGCCGTGCAGGGCAGGTAAGTTGACGAAGTGTAGTATATGACACGATGTGTCATTTTGGTTCGAGAAAATTTGGGGAAATATCGGTGCTCGCCATTCGTTTGAAAATGTTGCGCAAGCAGTTGGGCCTGAGCCTGCAGGATCTGGCGGACCGCACGGCGCTGACCAAGAGCTATCTGTCGAAGGTCGAGCGCGGCCTGAACACGCCGTCGATCGCCACGGCGATGAAGCTGGCCGGCGCGCTGAGCGTGGACGTGAACCAGCTTTTTTCAGTCGCGCAGGGCGAGGCGCCGGTGACGGTGGTGCGCGTGGCGGATCGCGTGCCGGTGGCGCAGGGCGGCCACGGCACGGAAGGCGGCGGTGCCGATCAGCCGCGCTACGAGATCCTGTCGCCGCGCGGCGGGCATGCCGGGCTCGTGCCGTTCATGATTTCGCCGCCGGCCGAATTCGCGGCGTCGGAGTACAAGGAGCACGAAGGCGAGGAATTCCTGTTCGTGCACCGTGGCAAGGTCGAGATCGATTTCGCCGATCACAAGGTGACGCTGTCGGTCGGCGATGCGGTGCACTTCAATGCGCGCATTCCGCACCGGCTCCGCTCGGTGGGCGCGCAGCAGGCGGAGGTGCTGCTGGTGGTCGGCGCGGACAAGACGGTGTTGTCGAAGGCCGATTGAGACGGATCGCGCGTGCCTGGCGCAGTGGGCGCTGCCGGAGTGTGAAGGCGATGCCTGCCGCGCCAGGTTTGCCGCCCGTGCCTCGGCGCGGGCAGCGCAAAAAAACGGGCCGCGCAAGGCGGCCCGATCTCATCGAGCCGGCCCGAACCCGTCGAGCCGGTTTCCCATCGCCCGAAGGCTCAGAACGTGTGCCGCAGGCCGGCCGTGACGGCCACCTGCTTGTCGGTCGACGACGGCGACAGCGTGTTGATCATCGCGTGCGACAGCACCGAGCCCGCCGGCGCGCCGTGCACGTTCTGGAATACGCCTTCCAGATAGATGTCGGTGCGCTTGCTGAGCGCGTAATCGGTCTGCAGCATCGCGGTGTTCCAGCCCGGCGACGCACCGTCGTAGGCGCCGCGCGTGTAGGTGTAGGCGCCCGACAGGCTCAGCGCGGGGGTCAGCGCGTACTTGGCGTTCACTTCGTAGTTGTCGAGGCGCAGCGTGCCGTTCAGGCCGCCGGCCGAGCTGTCGCCCGAGCCGAGGTAGGTGCCGGTGCCGAACGAGAACACGCCGGTGGCGTTGTCGATCTGCGTGTGGCTCCACACCAGGCCGACGGTGGCCGGCCCGAACGTGTAGTTGCCGCCGAGCGACCAGATCCGCTGGCGCTGCGAGACGAAGTTCGCGCTGGCGTCGCTCGACGTGATCGCGCCGGCCGCATTGCCCGCGTTGCTGAACTGCAGGTAGCCGGCCGCGAGGTTGACGGGGCCTTGCGCATACGACAGCGCGAAGCCGTACGCGCGGTTGTTGGCGAAGCTGCCGGCCTTGTTGCTGAAGCCGTACATGGTTTCGAACGTCAGGCCGTTCCAGGTCGGGCTGGCGTACTTCACGGTGTTGTTGACCACCACCGAGTTCGCGGCGAGGTTGTCGTTCTCGAACGGATGCGCGGCGATGCTGCCGCCCCAGGTGTTCAGCTCGGCGGTCAGCGGCCCGACCAGATCGTTCATCACGTCGAACTGCCGGCCGAGCGTCAGCGTGCCGGCCTGGTCGCTCTGCAGGCCGACCCAGGCCTGCGAACCGAACCCGTCGCCCGAGAACGCCTGCGCGCCGTTGTTGAGCAGGAAGCCCTGCTCGAGCTTGAACACCGCATGCAGGCCGCCGCCGAGATCCTCGCTGCCCTTCAGGCCGAACACCGTGTTCTGCGTCGAGCTGCTGTTTTCCTGCCAGGCGCTGTGGCCGAGCTGGTTGTTGGTGTACACGAGGCCGGTGTCGATCAGGCCGTAGAGCGTGACGCTGCTTTGCGCATGCGCCGAGGTCGCGGCGGCAAACGCGCCGCACAATGCGGCGGCGATCAGGGTGGGTTTCATCGTAGGGCCTCCAGAAGGGCGATCGGTAATTGCGGATTGCGATATTGCGTTGCTGATCGATAGGTTCCGAAATGACCGCGAAATCATTGCGCGCCAGCAATCGGCGCAATCGAATCGGGTGAATCGGCGCGAGCGCAAAAGCGGTGCATGCCGAACCGAGCAGGCTTGCCGGGCGGGCCTCGCGGCGCTCGAATCAACATCGGGCAACGGGCCGCATCATAGGACGACGAAAATAAAAATGGCGTTTAAATACGCCGGGCGTGGTATTAAAAAAACACCAACGATTTTCTGCTTAATGAATTTTGGAATGAATTCAGTTGGATATTGACATTCGCGCGATGCGCTAATGATGTGCAAATCGGATTCGCCGCCTTTCCATCGATTTAATAATTGATTACCGATAGCTTTCGTCATTGCGGAGCGCCGGGGGCAATGCGATGATGGCGCGCCGTGCGTTGCCGTTTGCGGAGCAATCCGCGCCGGCCACGCCCCTTGATCGTTTGTCATGCACCGAAGGAGCGCACGCTTGCGTCCCGTCATCGCTCTCGTTTCCGCGCTGGCCGCTGCGGCGCTGTTGTCCGCCTGCGCCGGCTCCGGCACGCCCCGCGCGCCGCAACCCGCACCGGTCGTGCATCCGGCCGGCGCCACCGGCGCGCAACTGCTGCCGGCCGGCTACGTGTGCCAGGATTGCGCGATGGATTTCATCGTCAGCGCGGTCCGGCCGCCCGTGCACGGGCTGATGCTGGCGCGCGGCGGCTTCATGACGCCGCAGTCGCTGTGGCTCGTGGTGGATTACGACAACGCGCGCGTCACGCGCGTGGTCACGGCCGCCTCGCGCAACGGGGCCGGCAATTTCGCGTTGCAGCGTGTCGCGCAGGACGGCGCGGCGCTGAGCCAGGGCCAGCTATCGGGCATTCGTTCCGATGCCGATGCGATCTGGGGCGCCCAGCACACGATGCGCTCGACGTCGTCCACCGACATGACCTGGAGCCTCTACCTGATCGACGGCCGCGCGGTGCGCCACGAATTCGGCATCGGCCAGCCCGGCGAGGACGCCGCGAAGCTGGCCGACACGCTCGACAACATCGTGCGGCAGCATTTCGGGCGCTGAGCGGGAAGACGCCGTCGCAGCGGGTGCGCGGCGTGGAGGAAGGAAGCGGGGCGGGCCGAACCCGCCCCGGCGCGGCGTTACTTCGCCGCGAGCGCCGCCTCGACGGCGGGGTTGCGCCACACGTTGGCGGCCACGTCGAGCTTCTGCGGGATCAGCTTGACGCCGTAGAACGCGTCGGCCACGGCCTGCTGCGAGGCGACGATGGTGTCGTTGACCGGCACCGCGCCGAACGGCACGCGCTTGAGCCAGGTTTCCACCAGCGGCGTGTCGAGGCCCACCTTCGGCGCGATGATCGCGGCCGTGTCGGCCGGATGCGCGTTGACCCACAGGCCCGTCTCGCGAATCTGCCGCAGCACCGCGCCCACGATATCGGCATGCGAGCCGGCGAAATCGCGCGTGGCCTCGTAGAAGTTGTACGACGCCACCAGCCCCGTGTAGTCCGACAGCGTGCGCACCTTCAGCGCGCTTTGCGCGGCGGCATAGTACGGATCCCATACCACCCACGCATCCACGTCGCCGCTCTCGAACGCGGCGCGCGCGTCGGCGGGCGCGAGATAGACGGGGTGGATGTCCTCGTAGCGCAGCCCGGCCTTGTTCAGCGCGGCCAGCAGCAGGTAGTTCGAGCTGGAACCTTTCTGCAGCGCGATCTTCTTGCCGCGCAGCGAGGCCACGTCGCGGATCGGCGAGCCGGCCTTCACGAAGATCGCCTCGTTGTGCGGCGCGGGCGGCTCGGCGCCCACGTAGACGAAGCGCACGCCGCCCGCCTGCGCGAACACCGGCGGCGGCGCGCCGGTGTAGCCGAAGTCGATGCTGTTGGCGTTGAGCGCCTCGAGCAGTTGCGGGCCGGCCGGGAATTCGAACCACTTGACCGTATAGCCGAGCGGCTTGAGCTTCGCGTCGAGCGCGCCCTGCGCCTTGACCACCGCGAGCAGGCCCGCCTTCTGATAGCCGATCCGCAGCACGTGATCGCCGCCGTCCTGCGCGTGGGCGCGGGTGGCGGCGGTCGCGGCCATCAGCGCGGCGGCGGCCAACAGGGTGGCGGGAAGCAGGCGGGGGAGGCGGGCAAGGCGGGGCGATGCGAAGGACATCGGGCAATCTCCGGAGCAGCGCCGAACGGCGCGATTCATCGAAAACGGCGGCCCTCGTGCATCGGGGGCCGCCGCATTCGAAAAATCGTCGCACGGGCATCCGCGCGCACCAACCAAGCATTGCCGATATCAATATGACGGCGGCGCGACTATGGTTTCTCGCGGGCGCCTAGCGCTTGCCGCGCGCGTCCTTCGGCGGATCGCCGGCCGGTTGCGCGTCGCCGCGCGCGGCTTCGTCGCTCAGGCGCTTGTCGAGGATGGTGGCCACGCGGCCGCCCAGGTAATCGCCCGAGGCGGCTTCGAGCGCGCGGTTCATCTCGGCCTCGACGAAGGTGGCCGACAGCGGGCGCAGCCGCCAGATCGAATCGACGAGCGCGGGCACATCGGTGGCGGGCGGCAGCGAGCCTTCGTCGTAGCGGTCGAGCCGGCGCACCACGAGGTCCACCAGCACGCGCGCGATCGCGTCGAAGTGCGGCCGCGCGATCGCCATCGCATCCACCAGGTCGCGCACCGGAATGCCTTCGCGGGCCAGCGCGCCGGCCGCCTCGATCAGGCCCGGCGTTTTCGCGACGAACGACAGGCCGCGCCGCTCCAGCAGCCCGAGCTCGGTCACGCGCAGCAGCGAAGCGGGCGTTTGCGGGCCGAACAGCGAGACGAGATCGGCCAGCGAATAGGTTTTCGGGCGCTCGTGCGACCAGCGTCCGCCGATCGCGTTCTCGAGGCCGAGGATCGAGCGCAGGTCGTGGCCGTCGTCGATCGCCTTGATCAGATCCTGGATGTTCGACAGCGTGTAGCCGCGCGCGAGCAGGTGGTTGATCACCTTGAGCCGCGCGACGTGCGTGTCGTCGTAGATGCCGACCCGGCCGCGCTTGCGCGGCGGCGTCAACAGGCCGCGATCCTGGTAGGCGCGCACGTTGCGCACCGTGGTGTCCGTCACGCGCGCGAGCTCGTCGACGGTGTACTCGTTGGAGGTCGCGCCGTCGGAGGGCGGTTCGGCGGGAGAGGGCGAGGTCGGTGTCGGCATGCGCGGATTTTAGCGTGTGTGCGTGAAATCGTCGCGAAGGATGCGGCGCGCGGCGGCGCGGCGGCAGGCGTTGCGCCGGATCGGGCGAGCCGGGCGCGCGTGGGCGATGCCGCCATTTCGGAAATCGCAACACGGGTTCGCGCGGGCATTCGGAAACATAAGGGCCAGAAGATGTGCCGAAGCGGCCACTATGCGCGATATCAAGCTTTTGCGTAAAGCCTTCGATTTTTGCATTGTTAGGGAAAACGCAATATCAAGTTTTGCCTGGCGTTTCCGTAAACACCGGCAGCAATCTCCGTGCGCGCGAGCGCCATCAAGCCCTGTCGACGGTCCGCCATGAACGCCCTGTTTTCCCGTTTTTCGATTCGCACGCGCCTGTATTCGACGCTCGCCCTGGCTGCCCTGATTCTTTGCGTGACGGGCGTGATCGGCCTGGCCGGCATGCAGAATTCGAACGATGCGCTGAAGGACGCCTACGCCTCGCAACTGGCCTCGCAAACCGCGCTGGCCTCGGCGAACCTGAATCTGACGATCGTGCGCACCACGCTCGACCGCGCGATCCTCCACCCGGATCGCCCCGATCTGGCCTCGGTGCTGACCAAGGCCGAATCGTATCTGGCGATCTCGGATCGCGCCTGGCAGGACTACAGCGCGCTGCCGCGCCACGAAGGCGAGCAGCCGCTGGCCGATGCGGTGGCTGCGGCGCGCGCGGCGTTCATCGCGCAGGCGATCCGGCCGATGATCGACGCGATGCGCAACGGTCACGCCGATCAGGCCGACGAATTGATGATGAAGACCTCGCCGCCGCTGTCGGTGGCGTTGAGCAAGGCCACCGTCGAGCTCGACAAGTACGGCATGGCGCGCGGCAGGAACATCTACGACGGCGCGCAGCGCAGCTTCTCGCTGCTGCGCCTCGTGTCGATCGTCACGATCGCGTTCGGCCTGGCGGCCTGCCTCGGCTGCGCGATCGGCCTGCACTACGCGATCTCGCGCCCGATCTCCGAACTGCTCGAGCACTTCCGCCGCCTCTCCGACGGCGACCTGACGCGCGAGCTGACCTGGACCTCGCGCGACGAGATGGCCGAACTGGTGACGGGCGTCACGCGCATGCAGCGCAATCTGGCGGACACGGTGCGGCGCGTCACGCATGGTTCCGAATCGATCGCCACCGCCACGCGGCAGATTTCGGCGGGCAACACCGATCTGTCGCAACGCACCGAGGAGCAGGCCGCCGCGCTGCAGGAGACGGCCGCCAGCATGACGCAACTGACCACCACGGTGCGCCAGAATGCCGATCACGCCCGCGACGCGCGCGAATCGGCCGACGACGCGACCCGCATCGCCTCGCAGGGGGCGACGGTGGTGAGCGAGGTGATCGGCACCATGAACGACATCGACCGCAGCTCGCAGCGCGTGGCCGACATCATCGGCACGATCGAGGGCATTGCGTTTCAGACCAACATTCTCGCGTTGAACGCGGCCGTGGAAGCGGCGCGCGCGGGCGAGCAGGGCCGGGGCTTCGCGGTGGTGGCGGGCGAGGTGCGCACGCTGGCGCAGCGCTCGGCCACGGCGGCCAAGGAGATCCGCGCGCTGATCGGCGAATCGGTCGAGCGCGTGGCGGCCGGCTCGCGGCTGGTCGGCACGGCCGGCAACACGATGAGCGAGATTCGCGAGGCGATCACGCGCGTCAACGACAGCATGGCGGCGATCGCCACGGCGTCCGACGAGCAGCGCGACGGCATCGAGCAGGTCAGCCGCGCGGTGTCGCAGATGGACGAGGTGTCGCAGCAGAACGCCGCGCTGGTCGAGCAGGCCGCGGCGGCCGCGGCGGCGCTGGAAGAACAGGCCGACGGGCTGCGCGACGCGGTGCGCGCGTTCCGCGTCGCCTGAGGCGGGAACGGCGGCGCGGCCTTACTCGGCCGGCGCGATCCGGGCCGCGGCGCGCTCCGAGGCCACCACGATCAGCTTCATCGTGGCGCGCGTGGCGCCCACGAACAGCTTGCGCGCCGCGCGCGCGTCGAAACGCTCGAAATCCACCTCGGTCAGGATCACGCACGGCGCAGCCTGGCCCTTGAAGCGGTAGATCGAATCGAGCAGCACGTCGCCTTCCTGATATTCGGGCGTGCCGAACAGGTCGTACTTGCCGGTGAAGCGGCGCACGCGGTGCGGGCCGAGCTGGTCGAGCGGCGTGAACACCGAATGCTCGCGGCCGCGATACGACAGCACCGCGATGTCCTGCTTGCGGAAGCCCAGCGACAGCGCCTGCGTGATGGCGCGCTTGGTGGCGTCGATGCAGGCCTCGCCGGTGGCGTCGCCGTCGTCGTAGGGATTGAACGCGATGCCCGAATCGTCGAACGGGCTGCCCGACTTCAATTCGGCCGCGAGCGGCTCGAATTCCCCCACCACATGGCGCAGGTAGTGCAGCACGTCGCGCGGGCTGCGGTAGTTGGTCAGCTCGCGCAGCGTGACCCAGCCGTCGAACGGCACGTCGTCGCGCGAATAGAGCGCCTGCAGCGGATCCTCCAGCCACCACCACGCGCCGCCGGGGCTCAGCACACGGCCGAGCGCGGCGGCCCAGGCCGGCTGGAAATCCTGGCCTTCGTCGACGATCAGCACGTCGAAGTGCCAGCGTTCCGGCACCGGCGTGTCGGCGAAGCGCGCCTCGAGGCGCATGAACGCATCGGGTTCGCCGAAATCGGGCGTGTGGCCCGCATCGCGCAGCACCGAATCGCAGAACTGGTGATAGTTGGCGATGATCGCGCCTTCCGGCGCGACGCGCTTGATCGAATCGGCCAGCGGGCGATTGAAGCACACGTACAGCACGCGCTTGCCGGCGGCCACGGCGTCGCGCATCACGCGCACCGCCAGTTGCGTCTTGCCCGAGCCGGCCGTGGCGATCACGCGCAGCCGGAACGGCTCGATCTCCAGGCGGCGCGCCCAGGTGGCGAGGCCGGCCGACAGCCGCGTGACGAGCGTATCGGCCTGGCCCACCAGCGCGCTGGTGTCGGGCGCGAGCGACAGCTCGTCGGACAGGAAATGGTGGATCTTCGGCGCGCTGGCGAACGGCGGCTCGTCCTCGGGCAGCAGGCTCGCGATCACGGCGGCGAGCTGGTCGCGGCGCGACGCGTCGACGATCCGCTCGGGCGGCAGCCCGGCGATCGCCGGGTTCGCCACGGTGTGATCGGGGCAGTAGAGCAGCGCGTCCACGCCGTATTCGCCGGCGCCGAACGCGGCGGTCAGGCGGCGGTGCAGCGTTTCCTGCATGCGCGCGAGCTGGATCGCCACGTTGCGCTCGGTCTTCATGTAGACCTTGGCCAGCCCCTTCGGCGTCTCGCGCAGGAAGCCGGCCTTCTGTTCGACCAGCAGCACGCGGCCGGACGGCCCCACCACCACGAAATCGGCCTCGCCGAACACCGAGAAATGGTGATCGGGGCGGGTCCAGTGGACGCCGTGATAGACGGTGTAGGCGGCCGGCAATGCGTGTTCGAGCATCGCGAGCGTGTCGCGTTCGCGCTGCGCTGCGCCGGTGGCGGCCAGGCTTTGCCAGTCGTCGGGGATGATGCGGGCCATGAAGTGACTCGGAAGGGAGGGCGCCGGCTATTGTACGCAGGCGCTTGGCCGATGTGGCGGGGTGTCGCGGCGCGGGCGTGCGCGAGGAAGGGGGAGGCCGTGCCGCCAGCCGGCCCATGAGCACGGGCGCCGCGGCGTGGCGAGTGGTGCATGGCGATCCTATGGGCCGCCGCGGCGCATGGCCGGGCGCGATGCCGGCCCCGCGCGTTCAGTTGCGCGCGAGCCGCTTCGCCAGATCGGCGCAGAGCAGGGCGAGCCGGCCGGGCTTTTCGTAGCAGGCCACGTCGAACGTGCGCATCACGTCGCTGATCTCGGCCTCGCTGGCCTGGCCCGACAGCAGCGCGCCCGTCAGCACGAAGATCGGCGCGGCGGGGTTGTCCGAGGTGCGCACGGCGCGGATCGCCGAAATGGCCGGGCGGCCCTCCACCAGCCATTCGGTCAGCACGGCGTCGAAGGCCTGGCTTTGCAGCGCGTCGAGGAACGCGGGCAGCCGCTCGAAATGCGCGGTGGCGAAGCCTTGTTCGTCGAGATGGCGGCACACGGCGTCGGCGGCCATGCGGTCGGGGTCGACCACGGCCACCAGCATCCGGTCGCTTTCGGCGCGGCGCGGGTAGATCTCGATCTTGTGGACGTCGTAGGCGCTTTGATAGAGCACGCCCGTGTGGCGCAGCACGCGCCAGCGGCCCTGGTGCTCGTAGGCGACGAATTCGGGGCGCGCGCCCGGCTCGAGCAGCGCGCCGATCCAGACGGTGCACGGAATTTCGGTCACGCCGGCGAACAGCACGGCGTCGTGCGCGCTCGCGCCCACCATGCCGGGGTCGAGCGACTGCGCGCCGAACAACTGCGCGGCCGGCTCGCCATAGGCTTCGGCGACCTTGCGGATTTGGGAGAGGGTCCAGGGGCTGCTGCCGCGCAGCTTGCGATGCCCCTGCGAAAAACTGAGATCGAGAATGCGGCACAGCTCGGTGGTCTGCTGCCGTTTCCCTATGCCGTTGCGGCTCATCAGCTCGCGCACGCGTTCGGCGACGGCGAGGGAGTCCGTGGTCACTGCTTCGTTGGCCATGCTGCTGGTGCGATCGGGTCGAGGTTGTTGCTGTACGACGTTTGGGTCTGACGGACGAAGCCGCTTGTAGTAGAGCGAGCCGACCGGCCACGCACGCAAACGTTAACTTTACCGCAAATTGCAATGCGCTCCGCCGTCATTTACACCGGCGAATGAGAAAGCTGTAACCAAACTTTGCCGGATATCACGCCGGGCGTGGAATCCGGACAAACATGAAGATTTTGTGTAAACGTTTCCGGCGGCAGGGCGGCACCCCTTGCCGGTCGGGTTTGCGCGCGATCCGGCCGTCCCCGGCGCCGGTCGCGCGACGAATTGCGCGCGTTGGCACACGCAGCGCGAATTTCGTGAAGCGCATCGTGCCATGTCTCTGTGACGCTGCGTGATGCGTCGCGGCGGCCGGCGCGCGCGCGGCCGGCCGCCGGGGGCGCAACGGCGCGGCCCGCCGCCGGTAGAATGGCGCGCTGGTTCTTCCCTTTGCCCGGCCGGCTCCGCCGCCACCGCTTTCCGACTTCGCATGACCACCACCTATCCGCTCTATCGCGCGTTCTCGCGCGCCGACGAACCGTTTCCCGCCGAAGCCGACGTCGCGATCGTCGGCGCCGGCATCATGGGCTGCGCCGCCGCGTATTACCTGGCGCGGCGCGGCCTGAAGGCCGTCGTGTTCGACAAGTCGCGCATCGCGGGCCAGCAATCGACGCGCGCCTGGGGTTTCGTACGCCAGCAGGGCCGCGAATCGGCCGAGGTGCCGCTGATGATGGCCGGCATGCGGATCTGGGAAGGGCTGGAGCGGGAACTCGGCGCGGATCTCGAATGGCGGCAGGGCGGCTGCCTCTATCTGGCCGACAGCGACGAGGATCACGCCACCTACACGGCCTGGCTCGACACCGCCCGCCAGCACGGGCTCGACACGCGCATGCTGTCGCGCGACGAGGTGGCCCGCCACGTGAACGGGCTGTCCGCGCCGGTGAAGGGCGGCCTCTATACCGCCACCGACGGCCAGGCCGAGCCGCGGCGCGCCGCGCCGGCGTTCGCCGCGAAGGCGATCGAGCTGGGCGCGCGCTTCTTCGATGGCTGCGGCGTGGTGTCGATCGACACCGCCAACGGCGCGGTGACGGGCGTGGCCACCGAGCGCGGCTTCGTGAAGGCGGCGCGGGTGATCTGCGCGGCCGGCGCGACCAGCTTCCGGCTGCTCGACGGCGTGGGCATCCGCCTGCCGCAGCAGACGGTGCGCGGCACCTGCATCCGCACCAACGCGCTGCCGGCCGTGTCGGCCGCGACGATCTGGGGCCACGGGCTCGGCATCCGCCAGCGCGCGGACGGCGCGATCAACCTGGCCGACGACATGACCGTCGACCTCGATTTCACGTTCGGCCATCTGCGCGGGCTGTCGATGTATCTGCCGGAATTCTGGAAGCATCGCGAGAAATTCCGCGTGCGGGTGGACGGCGCGCTGCTGGCCGACCTGCGCCGCCGGCTGTCGGGCGGCCACGACGCGATC
>NZ_JAAGPF010000663.1 GCF_017104645.1 Burkholderia sp. Ac-20379 | reverse complement strand
TAGACGCAGGCCATGCCGCTACGCCGCGCCGCCGCCAGCACGTTGAAGCCGCCGCCCACCTCGAAGCGCGCCTCGGAGGCCAGCACGTCGCCGCCCGGGGCGGGCAGCGCGCCCACCCGCATGATCAGGTCGACCAGCACCTGCCCGGTATGGATCAGCCGGGGAACCGCGGCCGTCATGCCGTGCGCTCCCGCAGGCCGCGCGTGCGCCGCGCGCCGCCGAGCAGCGCGTACAGCCCGCCGCCCACCACGAACGTGACGACCCAGCCCAGGCCGTTGCGGCCGAGCCAACTGCCGGCGAACGGGCCATGGAAGCCGTGCGCGCCGATCGACAGGAAGCAGAAGCCCAGCACGATCGCGATCGCCCACGCGCCGAACGCGCGCCATTCGATGCCGCCGCGATACCAGTACGCGCTGGCCGGGCTGACGTCGAGCAGCGCGTCGGCGCGGTAGCCGTCGCGGCCGGCCAGATCGACGATGAAGATCCCGACCCACGCCGTGATCGGCACCGCGAGCAGCGAGATGAAGCCGATGAACGGGCCGTAGAAGCTGCCCTCGATCAGCATGAAATAGACCGAGCCGGTGGAAATCACGACGATGTCGACCACCACCGCCTGCACGCGCTTGACCTTGAGGCCGAGCGTCAGCGTGGTCAGGCCGGCCGAGTACACCGACAGATAGTTCGACAGCAGCAGCCCGCCGAACGCCGCGATCAGGTACGGGATCGCCATCCAGTGCGGCAGCAGATCGCGGATCGCCGCGATCGGATCGGTGGCCGAGGCCAGCGTGTCGTTGCCCACCGACAGCAGCGCGCCGAGCGTGACCAGCAGCACCAGCGGAATGCCCGCGCCGAACGCGGCCGACGCCACCAGCGCGCCGCCCTTCACGTCGCGCGCCTGATAGCGCGACATGTCGGCACCCGCGTTGGCCCAGCCGATCCCGGTGCCGGCCGCGATCGTGCCGATGCCGATGATCACGGCGCTGGCCGGGGCCGGCGCGGCCGCGAACACGGCGTGCCAGTCGATCGACTGCGCGAGAAAGCCGGCCACGATCAGGTTCAGCGCGCCGAAGATCCACGTCGACCATTTCTGGATCACCAGCAGCGTGGCGTGGCCGAGGCCCGACACCACCAGCGTGGCCGCCACGAAGATCGCGATGAACACCAGCGTCAGCACCGGCTCGGCCTTCGCGTCGGCCGACGAGCCGAACAGGATCGAGCACAGCGACAGCAGCACGTAGGCGCCGGTGGTGGTGTTGACGGTTTCCCAGCCGAGCCGCGACAGCAGCGAGACGATGGTCGGCCCGATATTGCCGCGCACGCCGAACACGGCGCGCGACAGCGTCAGGCTCGGCGCATGGCCGCGCCGCCCCGCGATCGAGATCACCCCGACCAGCGCGAACGAGCCGGCCGCGCCGATCACCGCCACCAGGATCGCCTGCCAGATCGCGAGATGCTGGAACGCCACCAGCGTCGCGCCGAGCGGCAGCCCGAGGATGCTGATGTTGGCCGCGAACCAGACCCAGAACAGTTGCAGCGGATGGCCGCGACATTCCTCGTCGGGCACGGGTTCGATGCCGCGCGCTTCGATCTTGCCGGCGGACGCGGGGTTGCGGGACGAAGCCATCTGTCGATCTCCTGGGTCGGTTCAAGGGGTGCGCCGCGGCCGGGCAATGCCGGCGCGGCCGCGTGGATCAGA
>NZ_JAAGPF010000662.1 GCF_017104645.1 Burkholderia sp. Ac-20379 | reverse complement strand
GGCGGCGAGGACGTGTGGGCGTTGAGCGCCCGGCAGGCCGCGCAACGCATCGCCGTGGTGCTGCAGGATCCGCCCGACGACTTCGGGCTGACGGTGGGGCAGGTGGTGGCGATGGGGCGCACGCCGCACAAGCGCATGCTCGACGGCGACACGGCCGAGGATGTGTCCCGCATCGCGCGGGCGCTGGCCGATGTCGGGCTGGCCGAGGCGCAGGCGCGCGCGTTCGCCACGCTGTCGGGCGGCGAGCGGCAGCGCGCGTTGCTGGCGCGTGCGCTGGTGCAGTCGCCCGAATTGCTGATGCTCGACGAGCCGACCAACCATCTCGACCCGCGCCACCAGATCGCGCTGCTCGCGCTCGTCAAGCGGCTGCGCATCACCACGCTCGCCACCATCCACGATCTGAACCTGGCCGCCGCGTTCTGCGACCGGCTGTTCGTGCTGGCCGACGGCGAGATCGTCGCGCAGGGCGCGCCCGAGACGGTGCTGACCGCGCCGCTGCTGAAGGCCGTGTACGGCGTGGAGGCGCTGGTGGACCGGCATCCGCAAGGCGGCTACCCGCGCGTCACGCTGATCATCGATGAGGAGCACTGACGATATGAAGACCGCGCCCACCGGGCCGCGCGCCCGGCGAATCGCCCAGGCAGCCTGCGCGGCCGCGCTGCTGACGAGCCTGCCCGCGTTCGCGGCCGGCGCCGCCGGCCAATCCGGCCATGCCAATCATTACCCGGTGACGGTGCACAGCTGCAACCGCAGCGTGACGTTCGCGCAGGCGCCCGCGCACGCCGTCAGCAACGACGTGAACCTGACCGAGATGATGCTCGCGCTCGGCCTGCGCGACCGGATGGCGGGCTACACCGGCATCGGCGGCTGGAAGACCGCCACGCCCGCGCTGCGCGCGCAACTGGCCGGGCTGCCCGAACTGGCGCGCCAGTATCCGGCGCTGGAAACGCTGCTCGCGGCCGGCGCTGATCTGTACGTGGCAGGCTGGAACTACGGCATGCGCGTGGGCGGGCCGGTCACGCCCGATTCGCTGGCGCGCTTCGGCATCGCGTCGTACGAGCTGACCGAATCGTGCTCGCACGTGATGCCGCGCCCGCCCGCGTCGTTCGACGACGTGTATGCCGACCTGCGCAATCTCGGCACGATCTTCGACGTGGCGCCGCGCGCCGCGCAGACGATCGCCGCGATGCAGGCGCGCGTGGCCGCCGTGGCGCGCACGCTCGGGCCGCGCGCGCAGCCGGTGCGCGTGTTCGTCTACGACAGCGGCGGCGACAAACCTTTCACGGCCGGCCGCTACGCCATGCCCGACGCGCTGATCCGCGCGGCCGGCGGCGTCAACGTGATGGACGACCTCGCGCAGAGCTGGGCCGCGGTGGGCTGGGAAAGCGTGGTGGCGCGCGATCCGCAGGCGATCGTGATCGTCGATTACGGCGCGCAGACGGCCGAACAGAAGATCGCCTATCTCACCGGCAACCCGGCGCTGGCGAACGTCGCCGCGATCCGCGCGCGGCGCTTCATCGTGCTGCCGTACGACGAGGCCACGCCCGGCGTGCGCAACGCCGAGGCCGTGGAGACGCTCGCGCGCGGGCTGCATCCGGCCGCGTTCGCGGCGTCGCCGGGCGGGAAATAGGCGATGACGCGAGCGGCGAACGAGGCAAGCGGGGTGGGCAGGGCGGGCGGGGCCGTGCGGCGGATCGGGCTTGCGGGCTGGCTCGGCGCGCTGGCGCTGCTCGCGTCGATGCTGATCGCCACCGGCCTCGGCCCGGTGGCGATCGCGCCGGATCGGAAGAGCGGCGTGTAGGGCAAGAGGGTTAGGGTGATGGTGATACT
>NZ_JAAGPF010000661.1 GCF_017104645.1 Burkholderia sp. Ac-20379 | reverse complement strand
CGCGTGCGCAGGTCGCCGCGCGCGATCTCGTGCAGCAGCGCGGCCACGCGCTCGGCCTCGACGGCCAACTGGCGCGGCACGGCCTCGCGCTTGCCGGCGAGCGCCTCGTCGGCGAAATCGGCCGTGCTGCCCGACAGCTCGGCCCACAGTTTCGCGAGCGGCGCTTCGCCGGCCGGATCGTGCAGCAGCGCGCCCACGTCGTTCATGAAGTCGTAGCCGGTGGTGCCGTCGGTCAGCCAGTCGGTGGCCAGCGTTTCGCCGCGCGCGAGGATCTTCTCCACCACCAGGTACGGCGCGGGGCTGCGCAGCGCGGCCAGCCGTTCGCGCAGGCGGCGGCAGTAGCCGCGCGGGTCGGCGAGGCCGTCCACGTGATCGATGCGCACGCCGTCCACCAGCCCCGCGTCGACGAGCCGGAACAGCAGCGCATGCACGTCCTCGAACACGGCTTCGTCCTCCACGCGCACGCCCGCGAGCGTGTCGATGTCGAAGAAGCGCCGCCAGTTGATCTCGTCGTTGGCGGTGCGCCACCAGGCGAGCCGGTACGCCTGCCGTTCGAGCACGGCGTGCAGGCGCGCGCGGCCCGCTTCGGTGTCGCTCGCGTAGTGGCGCAGCGCAGCGTCGAGCGCTGCCGCGCCGTGCTCGTGCAGATGCTCGCGCAGCGCCTCGAACGCCAGCCCGATGCGCGGCGCGCCGGGCGGCGCTTCCACCAGCGGCGCGAAACGCGCGGCCAGCGTGTCGAGCTCGGGCCGGTGCGCGGCGCGCAGGATGTCGGGATAGGCGGCCAGATTGACGGGCAGCGTGCGGCCGGGGCAGACGATATGCAGGCGGCCGCTGGTTGGTTCGCACTGCAATGCAATCTCGCCGGCCGCGAGCGCCTCGCCGTAGGGGCGGCCGAGGCAGGGCAGCAGCACGCGCCCGTGCAGCGACGGGTCGGCCGGCTGCCAGTCGATGTCGAAATGGTGCGCGTGGCGGCTGCGCGGCCCCCATTCGAGCACGTCGTTCCACCAGCCGTTGGAGGAACCGCCCACGCCCATGTGGTTCGGCACGAAATCGACGATGATGCCGAGGCCGTGCCGGCGCAGCGCGCCGGCCAGCCGCACGAAGCCGTGCTCGCCGCCGAGTTCCTCGCTCACGCGGCCGTAGTCGACGGTGTTGTAGCCGTGCATCGAGCCCGGCTCCGCCTGCGTGATCGGCGACAGATACAGGTGGCTGATGCCGAGCTTCGCGTAATCGCCTACGTAGGCGGCGGCGTCGTCGAACGTGAAGCCCGCGTGCAGTTGCAGGCGCAGCGTGGCGCGCGGGCGGCTGCTTGCCGCGATCGTCGGGTCGTTGCGGGTGTTGCTCATCGGCCGGTTCCCCCGGTGCGTCGTGCCAGTGCGACGGCGGCCAGCGTGGCGCCGGCCGCATCGTCGATCAGTGTTTCGGTGGTGCGCGGCATGCGCCGCCGCCAGTTCGGATGGCCGACGGGCGGGCCGGGCAGGTTCGGCTGCGCGGGCAGCGCGAGCAGATCCTCGAGCGGCAGCAGCGCCAGCGACA
>NZ_JAAGPF010000660.1 GCF_017104645.1 Burkholderia sp. Ac-20379 | reverse complement strand
GGTGGCAGTGTAGATGTTGGTGGTCGCCGTAGCATTAAAAAAAAAAAAAATGAAACTATCAGTATTGAACTTCTATAATTATAAGACCACATCATATAGACGTATAATCCTCATACGTAATACACCAGCAAAACCTACACAATCATTCATAGCGACATCGACTACACACTCGCGTCAGACATGCATCATGTGGTGATCTCTCCAATCAACTTGATTGACGTACAAGTGTAGTATGTACGATTCAGTAAACGCTGCTCTCAGCGTTATTT
>NZ_JAAGPF010000659.1 GCF_017104645.1 Burkholderia sp. Ac-20379 | reverse complement strand
CATCGCCGGGGCCGATGCCGCGCCGTACCGGCAACGCGTGGCGCGCGCGGTCGAACAGATCGAAGCGCGCGACTACGACAAGGTGATCGCGTCGCGCGCGGTGCCGGTGAGCGGTGCGCTGGACCTGGTCGCCAGCTATCAGAAGGGGCGGCTCGCCAACCAGCCGGCGCGCTCGTTCCTGTTGCGCCGCGATGCGTTCGCGTGCGCCGGCTTCAGCCCCGAGACGGTGGTCGAGGTGGCCACCGACGGCGGCGTCTCGACCCAGCCGCTGGCCGGCACGCGCGCGCTCGGCGACACGCCCGAGCAGGAAGCGCAACTGCGCGCCGACCTGCTGCGCGATCCGAAGGAGATCGCCGAGCACGCGGTGTCGGTCAAGCTGGCCGTGGACGAACTGCTGCCCGTCTGCGCGCCGGATTCGGTGCAGGTGGCCGAGTTCATGCAGATCTGCCGGCGCGGCACCGTCCAGCATCTCGGCTCGCGCGTGCGCGGCCGGCTGGCCGAAGGCCGCAGCGCCTGGGACGCGTTCGCCGCGCTGTTCCCGGCCGTGACGGCCTCGGGCATTCCGAAGCGCGAGGCGATCGACGCGATCGGCCAGCTCGAGCCGGGGCCGCGCGGCCTCTACAGCGGCTGCGTGATGATCGCCGACAGCGATGGCCTGCTCGACGCCGCGCTGGTGCTGCGCTCGGTCTTCGTCGACGGCGGGCGCGCCTGGCTGCAGGCCGGCGCGGGCGTGGTGGCGATGTCCACGCCCGAACGCGAGCTGGAGGAAACGCGCGAAAAGCTGACCAGCGTGTCGCGCTTCCTGGCCGGCGCGGAGACGCAAGCATGAGCGGCGCGTTCGATCGCGAGCAGATCCGCCGGCAGGTGGCCGCCGTGCTCGGCCCGGACAGCAGGCTGCCGGCCGACGACGATCATCTGCTCGAACTGGGCCTCGATTCGCTGCAATTGATGCGGCTCGTCGCGCAATGGCGCAAGGCCGGCGCGGCGATCCATTTCGCGGGCCTGATGGAATCGCCGCGGCTGGCCGACTGGTGGCCGATGCTGGCCGAGCGGCGCACGCCGCGCGACGGCGAGGCGGCGGCCGGGGCGGGCGATACCGCCGCGTCCGATGCCGTCGATGCAGGCAGCGACACCGCGCCGTTCGCCCTCACCGACGTGCAGCACGCCTACTGGATCGGGCGCGGCGACGAGCAGGTGCTCGGCGGCGTCGGCTGCCATGCCTATCTCGAACTGGACGGTCACGGCGTCGATCACGCGCGCCTCGCGCAAGCGTGGGGCGTGCTGCTGGCCCATCACGGCATGCTGCGCGCGCGCTTTGACGGCGAAGGCCGGCAGCGGATCCTGGCCGAACCGGCCCCCGCCACCCGCGCGGTGGCGCTGCACGATCTGCGGGCGCTGTCGGGCCGAGCGTTGACGGCTGAGCTCGACGCCGTGCGCGAGGCCCGCTCGCATCGCCGGCTGCGCGTGGAGGACGGCGAGGTGGCCGGGCTGGCGCTGAGCCTGCTGCCGGGCGGCGCCACGCGCTTGCACCTCGACGTCGACCTGCTGGTGGCCGACGTGCAGAGCCTGCACCTGATCCTGCGCGACCTCGCCGCCTGCTATGCGGACGGCACGCCGCCGCCCGCGCCCGCGCACTGGCATTTCGGCCGTCACCTGGCCGCG
>NZ_JAAGPF010000658.1 GCF_017104645.1 Burkholderia sp. Ac-20379 | reverse complement strand
GACTGCCTCGGCGCGCTGCGGCCGGGCCGGCGCGGCCCCCGCTGCGAACGCCCCAAACTCGCTAGAATGAGCGCTTCGCCTCTCTCCAACGATGGCGCGCGACGGCGCTCGATGCCGCTCGCCGTGCCGCACCAGCGCTCCCCCGATGACCACTGCCGAACACCGTTTCTGTCCGCGCTGCGCGACGCCGCTCACGACCCGCGCCGATGCGCCCGAGGAAGGCGGCCGCGTGCGCCAGGCCTGCCCCGATCTCGAATGCGGCTATGTCCACTGGAACAACCCGCTGCCGGTGGTCGCGGCGATCGTCGAGATCGACGGCAAGATCCTGCTCGCGCGCAACGCGGCCTGGCCGGAGGGGATGTTCGCGCTGATCACCGGCTTCCTCGAGAACGGCGAGACGCCCGAGGAAGGCATCGCGCGCGAAGTGCTCGAGGAAACCTCGCTGCGCGCCGATTCGGTGCAATTGGTGGGCGTGTACGAGTTCATCCGCAAGAACGAACTGATCATCGCGTATCACGTGCGGGCCAGCGGCGAGATCGCGCTGTCGCCGGAGCTGCTCGAATACCGGCTCGTCGAACCGCCGAACCTGCGGCCGTGGCGTGCCGGCACCGGCTACGCCGTGGCCGACTGGATGCGCGCGCGCGGGCTCGAGGTCACGTTCGTCGACCGCCCGGGGCAGTGACGGGCGGCCGGGCCCCGGCGTTCAGCGCGCGACCGGCGTGGCGCGCACCGCCGTGCCGTAGCACAGCACCTCGGTGATGCCCGAGCCGATTTCCGTCGCGTCGTAGCGCATGCCGATGATCGCGTTCGCGCCGAACCCGGCGGCCTGCGCGATCATCTTGTCGTATGCGTCCTGCCGCGCGCGCTCGCACAACGAGGCGTACAGCGAAATATTGCCGCCGAACAGCGTCTGGATCGCCGCGCCGAACGAGCCGACGATCGAGCGCGAGCGCACGACGATGCCGCGTGCGATGCCGAACGATTCGTCGATGCGGTGGCCGGGCAGCTCGAAGGCGGTGGTGATCAGGCGGTGGTCGGGCATGGCAAACCTCGTGGCGAAGGGTGGAAAGGGCGGCGGCGGTTCATGCCGCGGCCGGTGCGGCCGCGTGCGGCTCGAGACGCTTGGACGCCGGCCGCCGCTTGGAATTTCACGCGATGTGTGTTTTTCTGTGCGGCACGCGATACGGCCCGCGCGCCGCATCGTCGCGCGAACGCGCCGCGCTGTAAAGCCGGGCCGCCCGCGCAACCGTTCCGCCTCCTTCCACCCGATCCCGATCCGCCGCTCATGTCCGCCAAGCCCGAACCGTTGCCGCGCAGCGCCTACCGCCACTTCCTGCCGATCACCACGCGCTGGATGGACAACGACGTCTACGGCCACGTCAACAACGTCGTCTATTACAGCTATTTCGACACCGTCGTGAACGAATACCTGATCCGCACCGGCGTGCTCGACGCCGAGCGCGGCGAGACGATCGGCCTGGTGGTCGAGACGCAGTGCAACTACTTCGCGCCGCTGGTGTTTCCGCAGAACGTCGATGCGGGCCTGCGCGTGGCGAGGCTCGGCACCTCCAGCGTGCGCTACGAGATCGGGCTGTTCGCCGAGGGCGAGGCGTCGGCGGCCGCGCAGGGGCATTTCGTGCACGTCTACGTGGGCCGCGACAGCCGCCGCCCGGTGCCGCTGCCCGACGCGTTGCGA
>NZ_JAAGPF010000657.1 GCF_017104645.1 Burkholderia sp. Ac-20379 | reverse complement strand
GGCCGAGGCCGCCGCGCGCACGCCGGCGCTGGCCGGCTGGCTCGCGCGCAACGTCGCGCCGCATCGCGATCCGGCGCTGCGGATCGTCACGCTGTCGTTCAAGCGCACGCTGCAAGCGCCGGGCGACGCGTCGGCCGACCAGCTCGAACGCGTCGCCACGCTGGTCGACCGCTATTCGGCCGGCGAGGCGCGCGTCACGCATGCGCAGAACGTGGTGCTGCCGTGGGTGCACGCCGACGATCTGCTTGCGCTGTGGGAAGCCGCGCGCGCCGAAGGGCTGGCGAGCGCGAACGTCCATCTGCTGACCGACATGATCGCGTGCCCCGGCGGCGATTTCTGCGCGCTGGCCAACGCGCGCTCGCTGCCGATCGCGGACGCGATCGCCGAGCGCTATCAGGATCTCGACGAGCTGGAAGACCTCGGCGAGATCGATCTGCACATCAGCGGCTGCATCAATTCGTGCGGCCATCACCATAGCGGCCATATCGGCATCCTCGGCGTCGACAAAGATGGGCGCGAGTGGTATCAGGTCACGCTCGGCGGCGCGGACGGCTCCGCGCGCGGCGGCGAGGCGCGCGCGGGCAAGGTGATCGGCCCGTCGTTCTCGGCGCGCGAGGTGCCGGACGCGATCGACGCCGTGCTCGCCACCTATCTGGCGCTGCGCGCGCCGTGCGGCGATCGGCACGAACGCTTCATCGAGACGGTGGGCCGCGTCGGCATCGAACCGTTCAAGGCGGCCGCGCAGGCCGCACGCAGCGTCGAGGAGAACCCGGCATGAACGCCACCGAACGCATCCGCCTGCTGAGCGCCGAAGCGCACGCAGCCGAAACCGCCCACGCCAGCAGCCAGCCCGACGGCGCGGTGCTCGCGCTGCCCAACGACGCAGACGTGAGCGCGCATGCCGACGCGATCGCGCGCGCGGCGCGCGTCGAACTGCACTTCCCGGCGTTCACCGACGGCCGCGCCTACAGCCAGGCGTATCTGGTGCGGCGGCGGCTCGGCTTTCGCGGCGACCTGCGCGCCACCGGCGAGGTGCTCGCCGACCAGTTGCAGATGATGGAGCGCACCGGCTTTTCGAGCGCGGTGCTGGCCGAGGGCGTCGCGCCGAGCGATGCGCAGCGCCAGCTCGATCGCTTTCCCGCGTTCTATCAGGCCGATCTCAGGCAACGCGCGGGCTGAGCGCCGCGTCGGCGGTGCAGGCCGCCGCGGCCGATTTCAGGCGTCTTGCGGGCTTAGCGCCGCATCGGTGGTGCGTGCCACCGAGACCGATTTCAGGCGTCCCGCGAACCGGGCGCTGCGTCGGTGGCGCAGGCCGCCGCCAATGAACGTTCGACCATCTCCGCGAGTTGCACCGCGAGCGCCTCCATCGGCGTGCCCGGCCCGAACACCGCGCGCACGCCGGCCGCCATCAGCCGGCTCGCATGCGCATCGGGCACGATGCCGCCGACCACCACCGGCACGTCGATCGCGCGCGCGGCCAGCGCGTCGAGCAGCGCGGGCACGGTGTCGAGATGCGCGCCGGACAGCGTCGACATGCCGACCAGATCGAGCGGCACGCCGGCCGCCTGCCCGGCGATGCGCTCGGCCAGCAACGTCGCCGAGGCGAACAGCGGCGCACGCGCCACAGCGAAGCCGGCATCGGCCAGCGCCGAGGCGATCGCGTTGAGGCCGCGGTCGTGGCCGTCCTGCCCCAGCTA
>NZ_JAAGPF010000656.1 GCF_017104645.1 Burkholderia sp. Ac-20379 | reverse complement strand
GGCGGCGGCGCGGCCGGGCGAATTCGGAGGGACGGCCATGCTTCGTTCTTCGGCAAGGGTGGGCGAGGGCGTGCTCACGGCAGCATCCGGCGCAGGACCGATTCGCGATCGAGCAGCTCGTGCTTGAGCGCACCGAGCAGATGCATCGCGAGCACGGCGTACAGCACGTAGGCGGCCCACGTGTGCATCGTGCCGAACAGCGTGTGCAGATGGTTCTTCAGGTCGGGCTGCAGGCTTTCGATGAAGCCCAGGCGGAACCACGGAATCACGTAGTACAGCGACATCGGGTGGGTGGCCGCGCCGTCCCAGGCGGAATCGTGCAGCCAGCCGGTGATCGGCAGCGCGAACATCAGCACGTACAGCAGGATGTGTGCGAGGTGCGCGGCGCGCAGCTCCCAGCGGCGGAACCAGCTGGGCAGCGCGGGCGGGCGGTGCGACACGCGCCACAGCACGCGCAGGATCGCCAGGCCGAGCACGGTGATGCCGATCGACTTGTGGATGTCGATCGCCGGGCGCACCCAGCCGTCGGGCATCGAATCGGCGCTCAGCGCGATCGCGACGTTGCAGAGGATGCCGAGCGCGATCAGCCAGTGCAGCGCCATCGCCGTGCGCGTATAGCGCGGCACGCTGGGCGAGACGGCGGCGGCCGGGCTGTCGGGGGACGGGGCGCGTGAATTCATGGGTGAGGCTCTCGTGGGGGAAGTCGCGATGCGCCCGCCGCCCGCGTCGAGGCGGGCGAGGGGCGGGGGCCGGCGATCAGGACTTGCTGGCGGCGACCTGGCCGCGGATTTCGCCGCCCGGGTTCTTGGCCGTGTGCACGTTGAAGTACCAGCGGCCGGCCAGCAGGTCGGCTTCCTGCGCGGCGTTCAGCGTGGCGTGGCCTTCGATCGGGCTCGGCAGATCCTTCTTGTCGATCGGGATCACCACGCCGGCGTTCTGGCCGACCGGCGCCGGGCCGTGGAAGTGGGCCATCGTGGCCGGGCCGGTCAGGTCCGAATAGTCGACGTGCCAGCTCAGTTGCTTCGAATCGGTGTCGTAGCTGCCCATCAGCATGCCGTGGCCGTTGCTCTGCTTCGGCGGCACTTCGGCGGCGGCAGTCAGATCGGCGTGGACTTGCAGCGTGTCGGCCTGGGCCGACAGCGAGGCGGCGAGGCCGAGCGACAGCGCGGCGATCGTCAGGGCACGGCGGGAGATCAGGTTCATGGCGGTATCGTCAGGTCGTGTGCGTTGAGAGGGGGCGGGCATCGGCGTTGTCCGCTTCCTTGCTTAACGCGTGAAGGTGGGGGCTTATTCCATCGGAATGCAAAAAAATTTTCGAGCCGTTCGCATGACGAATCGTCAGCAATGGAAAGCATTTCGTAAGTGCGCCGACGTCCGGCCTGCCGCCATGCGCGCACATGATACGCGCGGCGCCGCACGGCTGCAGAAGCCGCACCGTGGATGGAATAACGGCGCTCGCCAGGGCGTTCTGGAAGCGCAGGTCGTTTCTCACCATTCATGTTCGACGACGAGGTTCTTCATGCGGAAATCGATGGCAGGTCAGGGGGA
>NZ_JAAGPF010000655.1 GCF_017104645.1 Burkholderia sp. Ac-20379 | reverse complement strand
GCGAATTCGGCGGCCAGTGCGCGGGCGCGTTCGACGGCGGGGCGCGCGGCTGCGCCCGCATGCGGCGCGTCGATCGGGGTGAGGGGAACCAGTACGGCGCTCATCGCGCAATCTCCAGGCAAAAGGGGGAACGGGGTGTCAGCGCTTCAGCCACAGGTCGGCGAAGCTGCCCGACACGCCGTCGGGCGACACGGTATGCGCCTGCACGGCGCGCGAGGCGACCGTCACGTATTGCGGCGCGACCAGGTTGATGTCGGGCAGATCGCGCTCCAGCGTCTGCTGGATCTGCGCGAACGCGCGCTTGCGGGCGGCCTCGTCGGTTTCCTCGGCGGCCTGCGCGAACAGCGCGTCGATCGCCGGGTTGCTGTAGTGCGAGCCGTTGGTGAACGGCACGCCGCGCCGGAAGCTGGCGGTGGTGTAGAGCCGCGCGACGCCCGCCGCCGGATCGAACAGGTTGCTCATGCCGTTCAGGCTGAAGTCGAAATCGCGGTCGGTGTAGATCCGCTTCAGGTAGGCCGGCAGATCCTGATTGCGGATCGTCACGGCGATGCCCACGCGCGCCAGCGCCGATTTCACGTAGGCGGCGGTGCGCGCGGGAATGTCGCCGATCGGCAGCGGATCGATGGTCAGCGCGAAACGCGTGCCGTCGCCATGGCGCGGGTAGCCGGCCGCGTCGAGCAGCGCGTTGGCGGCGGCCGGGTCGAACGGGTAGGGGTTCGGCGCGGGATCGTAGTACGGGTTCGACGGAATCAGCGGGCTGACCAGCGGCGTGGCGTAGCCGTAATAGATGACCTTGCGGATCACCTCGCGATCGAGCGCATGGGCGATCGCCTGCCGCACCTTCAGGTTCTTCAGCACCGGGTTGTCGAGATTGAACTCGATGCGGGCCACGCCGGCCTGGAATTCGTAGCCGCGCGTATCGAGCGCGAGCTTCGGGTTGGCCTTCAGGCGCGCGAGATCGGCCAGCGGCACCGGGATGTCGCCGCCCAGATCCACCGCGCCGCTCTCGAACGCGGCCGTGCGCGCGCCCGGATCCGCGATGATCTTGACGAACAGGCGGTCGAGGTACGGCTTGCCGGGCTGCCAGTAATCGGGGTTGCGCGCGTATTCGATGTAGTTGCCGCGCACCCATTTGACGAAGCGGAACGGCCCGGTGCCCACCGGCGCGTTGTTGGCCGGGTTGTTGAGCGGATCGCCGGCGTCGTACAGGTGCTTCGGCAGGATCGGCGTTTCGGTGGCCGAGAACGCCTTGATCAGGTACGGCGTGGGCTTGCTCAGCGTCAGCACCACGGTGGCCGCGTCGGGCGTGGCCACCGAGGCGACGTTGGCGAACGTGCTTTTCGCGCGCGGGTGATATTTGCGCAGCAGGTCGAGCGAGAACGCCACGTCGGCCGACGTGAACGGCTGGCCGTCATGCCATTTCACGCCTTGGCGCAGATGGAACACGTAGCGCCTGCCGCCGTCCTCGATCGACCAGGAGGCGGCCAGCAGCGGCCTCGGGTTGAACGCGAAATCGTAGTCGAGCAGACCTTCCACCACCTTCGGGCTGACTTTCAGCACGTTGACGGCCGTGGTGGCGAAATCGACGAGCGAGGTGGGCTCGGGCGTA
>NZ_JAAGPF010000654.1 GCF_017104645.1 Burkholderia sp. Ac-20379 | reverse complement strand
GCGCCGCCCGTCGGCGCTCTCCGGCGGCCAGCAGCAGCGCGTCGCGCTCGCGCGCGCGATCGTCGCGCGCCCGCGCGTGCTGCTGTTCGACGAGCCGCTTTCCAACCTCGATCCGCAACTGCGCGCCTCGCTCTGCGGCGAGATCCGCGAACTGCTCGCGCAACTCGGCACCACCGCCGTCTACGTCACCCACGATCGCGCCGAAGCCGACGCGCTGGCGCACACGATCGTCACGCTGGCGCAGGGCCGGGTCGCGCAGATCGCTCAAAATTCAAGGAGCCGGTAGTATGCTCACCACGCTTTCCAAGACCGTTCTTACCTTATCGCTGGCCCTCGGGCTGACTCAATCCGTGCACGCTCTTACCGTATATACCGCCGGCCCCGGCAACCTCGCCAAGAAACTCGCGCAGGGCTTCGAACACAAGACCGGCGTGAAGGTCGACCTGTTCCAGGCCACCACGGGCAAGCTGATGGCCCGCGTCGAGGCGGAGGCCAGCAACCCGCACGCCGACGTGCTGATTTCCGCGTCGTGGGACACCGCGCAGGATCTCGACCGCCGCGGCTGGCTGCTGCCCTACACCAGCCCGAACGCGGCGCACGTCTCGCCGATGTTCAAGACCCCGAACTACGTCGCGCAGGGCATCTCGGCGCTCGGCATCGTCTGGAACACCAAAACCGGCAAGCCGGAACCGCACGACTGGAAGGATCTGGCCGCGCCGGCCTATCGCGACCAGGTGACCACGCCGAACCCGGCGCTGTCGGGCGCCTCGCTCGACCTGCTGCTGGGCCTGCAGGACCGCCTCGGCGAAGCCGCCTGGACGCTGTTCGACAGCCTGCACAAGAACGGCATGGTGGTGCTCGGCCCGAACGCGCAGGCCATCAACCCGGTGCTGCAGGGCGCGAAATCGGCCGTGTTCGGCGCGGTGGATTACGTCGCGTACGGCTCGGCCGCCACCGGCGAATCGGTCAAGGTGATCTTCCCGAGCAGCGGCACGGTGATCGCGCCGCGCCCGATGATGATCTTCAAGACCTCGAAGGAACAGGCCAACGCGCGCGCGTTCGTCGATTACGTGCTGTCCGACGAAGGCCAGCAGATCGTCGCCGCCGCGTACCTGATCCCGGCCCGCGACGACGTGAAATCGGCCCGCCCCGCGCTGAAGGACCTGAAGCTGCTGCCGATGGACGACGGCAGCAACAAGACCTCGCGCGCCGAGGTGCTCAAGCGCTTCAACAGCCTGTTCGGCGAACACTGATGGCGACCGTGCTCGCGCAGCGTTCCTCCACGCGGCGCGCACGGCTGTCCGGCCGGGCCGGCCGCGTGGCCGGCTTCGGTGCCCTGCTCGCGGCGCTGCTGGTGCTGGTGGGGCTGCCGGTCGCGTTCGTCGGCCTGCAGGCGATCTTTCCCGCGCTCGGCCAGGGCTCGTTCGCGCATCCGTTCTCGGCCGTCTACGCCACGCTCGACGCATCGAACACCTGGCCGCTGCTCGGCAACACGCTGCGCTTCGGCCTGGCGGTGGCGGGCGGCGCGCTCGCGCTCGGCGTGCCGCTCGGGGCGCTGCGCGGCTTGGTGCGCGTGCCCGGCGCACGGCTCTGGGATCTGCTGTTCCTCGCGCCGTTCCTGATTCCGCCGTATCTCGGCGCGCTCGGCTGGATGCTGTTGCTGCAGCCGCACGGCTATCTGCAGCAGTTGGCCGGCTTCGATCTCGGCGGCTTCCTGTTCTCGTTTCCCGGCATCGCCACGGCGATGACGCTGAGCGTGTTCCCGGTGGTGTATTTCTCGGTGTCGCGCGCGATGATGCAGACGGGCGGCCGGCTCGCGCAGGTCGCGCGCGTGTGCGGCGCGAGCCCGTGGCGCGCGTTCCTGCGCGTGACGCGGCCGCGGGCCGCGCCCGCCAGCGAGCACGGAAGAGCGGCGTGGGGGGAAAGGA
>NZ_JAAGPF010000653.1 GCF_017104645.1 Burkholderia sp. Ac-20379 | reverse complement strand
GGGCGAGACGGTGTGCGAGGGTGCGGGGTGGGCGCGGGCGGCGGCGCGTGCGGGGCGTGGGGGGCGGGGGACGGATGCGTCATAAGAAAGGGGCCTCGATGCAAAAGGATGGCAAAAGAGGCACAGCGCGCAGTGTGCCGGTCGGGCGCGGCGGGCGATAGCGGGCGGCGCGCGCCCTGCCCGCGCCGCCGCTTCGCGCCTCAGACGCCGGCCGGTGCGCCGTGCGCCGCTTCCGCCAGCCCGAGCCGCGTGGCCAGCCAGTCGAGCGTGGAACCGCAGGCGGCCTCGACCTTCAACGCGAGCAGCGGATCGGCGCGCGTGCGGCCGAGATTCAGCGCGGCGACGGGCTTGTCGCGCTGCTGCGCCCAAACGCAGAACCGGTAGCCCGAATACACCATCAGCGAGGAGCCCACCACCAGCACGGCGTCGGCTTCGTCGAGCGATTGGCTGGCGGCCGCGACGCGCTCGCGCGGCACGTTCTCGCCGAAAAACACCACGGCCGGCTTCAGCATGCCGCCGCACAGCGGGCACGCCGGCACGCGGAACGTGTCGAGCGTATCGAGTTCGAGCTGCGCGTCGCCGTCGGCGAGCGGCACGGCCTCCATCGCGAGCAACGCGGGATTGTCGGCCTCGAGCATCGGCTGGATCGCGGCGCGCGCGTGATGGGCGCCGCACGCGAGGCAGGTCACGCCGTCGATGCCGCCGTGCAGTTCGATCACACCGGCGCTGCCGGCGCGCTGATGCAGGCCGTCGACGTTCTGCGTGACCAGCCGGCCAACCCGCCCGGCCGCGCCGAGCCGCGCGAGCGCGCGATGCGCGGCGTTCGGCCGGGCGCGCCCCACGACGGGCCAGCCGAGCATGCTGCGTGCCCAATACCGGCGGCGCGCATGCTCGGAGCCGACGAATTCCTGGTACTGGATCGGTTGGGAACGCATCCACTGGCCGTTGCGGTCGCGGTAGCCGGGAATGCCGGAATCGGTGCTGATGCCGGCGCCGGTCAGCACGAACAGGCGCGGATGGCGTTCGACGAAGGCATGCAGCGCGTCGAGCGCTGCCGGATCCGCCGCACTGGCGTCGGACGTCGTATCGAGGTCGTTCATGGCTGGATGGGGAAGTCCTGCCGGCGGATTCGGGCGGCATTCCGCCTCGCGCACCGGCCAGCGGCCATCATACCGAAGCCGGTTTGCCCGCGTGAGAGGCCGCGCCGGCATTCGATCACATCGGGGTCGGAGCAAAAACGACGCCTGCCCCGACGGTAAAACGCCCGTCCGACGGCCTTGACAGGGCCTTGTCGTTGCACAAACACAACGGATGACGAAATCGCTTGCCAAGCCTAGTACTAACCCTTAGTATTGCATCTGTCTCCTCCATGTCTCCAACATGGATTCAGCCCGCAACAGTGTTGCGGGCTTTTTCTTTTGTGCCGCCGGTTCTCGTCGGCACCGTTCCGCCGCTTATCGCCACCCGCCCAGCGCCACGGCGATCCCGAGCACGCTCCACTGCGCGAACGCGACGATCATGCCCTGCCGCAACAGCCCCACCGCACCCTGCACGCGCAGCGCGAGCGGCCGCCCGGCGCGCCCCGCATCGATCCAGCGCAACGCGAGCAGCGTCTCGTCGAGCGCGGCCAGCGCGGCTGCCTCGCCGTTCCCGCCCTCATCCGTGGCCCGGTCGAGCGCCGCGAACAGCCTGCGGTCGATTTCGATACGCGCCAGCAGCCACAACGCACGCAAGCCGGCCGCGCTGCCGATCGCGGCCAGCGCAATGCGCCCAACGGCGTGCATGCCGCCGCAGGCGGG
>NZ_JAAGPF010000060.1 GCF_017104645.1 Burkholderia sp. Ac-20379 | reverse complement strand
GCGGCGCAGGCCCGACTGGCCGCCGCGCAGGCGCAACGGGCGCTGGCTGGCCTCGATCTCGAGCACACGCGGATCCGCGCCACGCGCGACGGCGTGGTGGGCCAGCGCGCCGTGCGCGCGGGGCAATATGTCGAGGCCGGCACGCCGCTGCTGGCGGTGGTGCCGCTGCACGAAAGCTATGTCGTCGCGAACTTCAAGGAGACGCAGCTCGCCGCGATGCGCGCGGGCGAGCCGGTGCGCATCGACGTCGATACGTATTCGGGCCGCGCGCTGCACGGCCGCGTGGTGGGCATCGCGCCCGGCTCCGGCGCGCAGTTCGCGCTGCTGCCGCCCGACAACGCCACCGGCAATTTCACGAAGGTGGTGCAGCGCGTGCCGGTGAAGATCGCCGTGGATACGCTGCCGGGCGACGTGGTGCTGCGGCCCGGCATGTCGGTGATCGCGCATGTCGATACGCGCGATGACGGCGCGGGCGCAGGCGTGGGCGGCACGGCCGCCGCACACGGAGCGCGGCCGTGAGCGCGGCGGCCGGCGGCCATGAAGCCGTCTCGCTGCGCGCCTGGGTGGCGGTGCTCGGCGGCGTGGTGGGCTGCTTCATGGCCGGCATGAACGTGCATGTGACGAACGCCTCGCTGCCCGACATTCGCGGCTCGCTCGGCGCGAGCTTCGAGGAAGGCTCGTGGATCACCACCGCCTATCTCGTCGCCGAGATCGTCGTGATTCCGCTGACGGGCTGGCTGGTGCGCGTGTTCTCGGCGCGCCGCGTGCTGCTGGTGGGCGCGTCGGGCTTCCTGGTGTTCTCGATCGCGTGCTCGATGGTGCCGAACGTCGGCGCGATGATCGCCGCGCGCGCGTTGCAGGGCGCGTTCGGCGGCGTGCTGATTCCGCTGTCGTTCCAACTGATCGTGACCGAGCTGCCGAAGTCGCGCCATCCGCTCGGCATGGCGCTGTTCGCGGTCGCCAACAACGTCGCGCAGGCGGCGGGGCCGTCGCTGGGCGGCTGGCTGACCGACACCTATTCCTGGCGCTGGATCTTCTATCTGCAGGTGCCGCCCGCGCTCGCGCTGGTGGCGGCGATCGCGTGGTCGATCCGCCCGGTGCCGGCGGATCCGGGCCAGTTGCGGCGTGCCGATTGGGGCGGCATCGCGACCATGGCGATCGGCCTGAGCGCGTTGCAGATCGTGCTGGAGGAGGGCGAGCGGCACGACTGGTTCGCGTCGGGCGGCATCGTGCTGCTGTCGGCGCTGGCCGCGGCGGGCATCGCGGCGTTCGTCGCGATCGAATTGCGGCGCGCCGATCCGTTCATCAACCTGCGTCTGCTGGGCCGCTACAACTTCGGCCTGGCGAGCCTCATGCAGTTTCTGTTCGGCGGGGTGGTGTTCGGCGTGGTGTTTCTGGTGCCGAACTATTTCGCCGAGGTGCAGGGCTACAGCGCGCGCGACATCGGCCTCGCGATGATCCCGTACGGGCTCGTGCAGTTCGCGATGTCGTTCCTGACGCCGCCGCTGATGCGCCGCATCGGGCCGCGCGCCACCATCGTGGCGGGCTTCGCGCTGGTGGCGGCCGGCTGCCTGATGAACATCCGGCTCGACGCCGATTCGGCCGCCAACGTGATCGTGCCGTCGCTGGTGGTGCGCGGCATCGGCCAGTCGCTGGTGGTGATCGCGCTGTCGGTGATGGCCGTGGACGGCATCGAGAAGTCGCAGCTCGGCTCGGCCTCGGGCGTGTTCACGATGGTGCGCAACGTGGGCGGCGCGGTGTTCATCGCGATCGCGAGCCAGATCGTGGTGGAGCGCGAAAAGCTCCATGCGATGCGGATCGGCGAGGCCGTCACGCCGTTCTCGGCCGCGTACCGGGAGCGCATGGCCGCGTTGACGCGCGCGATCGACGGGTTGCATCTGGCGCGGCCGCAGGCGTTGCCGCTCGATGGCACGGGCGGCGTGCATCGCCTCGCGCTCGCGCTGATCGACCGCACGGTGACGCGCGAGGCGCTGCTGATGGCCTACAGCGACGCGTTCCTGCTGGCCGGCGTGGCGATGCTGGCCTGTGCGGCGGGCGCGTTCGCGCTGCGCCGGAGCGCGGCGCGCTGAACGCGCTCAGCCCTGGGACACCGCCTTCAGCGCGGCCACGAAACGCTTGTCGGACAGATACGCCACGTTGAAGCGGCAATAGGCCGACAGCCGATCCGCACCGGGCGCGAACACGGCGCCCGGCGCGAGGATCACGCCCTGTTCGAGCAGCGCCTGTGCAAGCTGCATCGAATCGGGCCAGCCCGGCAGCGCGGCCCACAGGTACAGGCTCTGATCGCTTTCGCGGAACACGTCGGCGCCGAGCCGCCGCAGCGCCACGAGGCCGGTTTCGGTCGCGCGCCGCAGCTTGTCCTGCAGGAAGTTCGTATGACGCAGGAAGTGGCCGTCGCTGACGATCGCGTCGATGGTGCGTTCGCAGTACTCCGAACTGCTCACGTGCATCAGCATCTTGACGTCGGCCAGATCGCTGGCCAGCCCGGCGTCGCAGGCGAGGAAACCCACCCGCAGCGCCGCCGACACCGATTTCGCGAAGCTGCCGATGTAGATCGTGCGGCGCAACTGATCGAGCGTGGCGATGCGCGTCAGCGTGCGCGGCTTGAGGTCGGCCAGCGCGTCGTCCTCGACGATCGTCAGATCGTAGGCGTCGGCCAGTTGCAGGATGCGGTGCGCCTTGGCGGCGGAGGTATCGGTGGCGGTGGGGTTGTGGCCCACCGATTGCGTGAAGAACAGCCTGGGCCGGTGCGCGGCCAGTTCGGCTTCGAGCGCGGTGATCGACGGGCCGTCGGTTTCGCGAGGAATCCCGACGATTCTCGCGCCGCTCAGCTTGAGCTTGCCGAACAGCGGGTAGTAGCCGGGATCGTCCACCAGCACCGCGTCGCCCGGATGCACGAAGTAGCGCAGCACGATGTCGATCGCCTGGTTCGCGCCGTGCGTGAGGACGATCTGCGAGGGCTGGGCGTCGATGTCGTAGCCGGCCAGCTTTTGCTGCAGCGACTGGCGCAGCGGCAGGTAGCCGTAACGGCTGCCGTAGCGGAACAACGAGGCCACGCCGGTGCGCACCACGCGCTGGTGGTACAGGTCGAGCCGCGTCTTGGCGAGCCAGTCCACCGGCGGGAAGCCCTCGCCGAGGTTCAGCACGTTGGCGCTTTCGTGCAACTGCTCGCGCATCAGCCAGACCACGTCCATCGCGCGGTCGAGCGTGGTGGCGTCGTCGGGATCGGCGCCGGGCGCGGCGGCGGCGCTCGCGCGCCGGCACACGAAGAAGCCGGAGCCGCGGCGCGGCTCGATCAGGCCGTTCGCGGTCAGGATGTCGAACGCGCTGACCACGGTGTTTTTCGAGCAGTTCGAGGCATCCGCATATTCCCTGATCGACGGCAGCTTGCTGCCGGCCGGCAACACGCCTTCCTCGATCTGTCTGGCGAGATTGTCCGCAATCGCTTCAGACAGCGTGGTTCCTGCGCGCCGTATCATCGCGTCCGCTCCTGGAGGCCCGCGCACTGTGTTGGGTACAGCGCAGCGAGTGTTGTTGGGAACTGTACCTTTCATTGAGGTACAGCGCGCCTATTATTCGTCCATTCGAACCGGCCCCGCAACACTGGAATACGCGGGGCCGATCCAACACCGAAGGAGACGACCCCGATGCCCATCGATTCCGCCCTGCCCGATTTCCGTTCCCTCACGCCCGCCGAACGCCTGTCGCGGATCGCCGTGGCCGCCGGCCTCGACGACACGCAGCACGCGCTGCTGGCCAAGCCCGGCGCGCTGCCGCTCGACACCGCCAACGGCATGATCGAGAACGTGATCGGCACGTTCGAGCTGCCGCTCGCGGTGGCCGGCTATTTCCGCATCAACGGCGAGGACGTGCTGGTGCCGATGGCGGTGGAGGAGCCGTCGATCGTGGCGGCCGCCTCGTTCATGGCCAAGCTCTCGCGCGAGGCCGGCGGCTTCCGCACCTCCAGCACCGGCCCGCTGATGCGCGCCCAGGTGCAGATCCTCGGCATCGACGATCCGTACGGCGCGCGCCAGACGATCCTTGCCAACAAGGCCGAACTGATCGAATTGGCCAACTCGCGCGACGCGGTGCTGGTCAAGCTCGGCGGCGGCTGCCGCGACATCGAGGTGCACGTGTTCCCCGATACGTCGCGCGGCGCGATGGTGGTGGCGCACCTGATCGTGGACGTGCGCGACGCGATGGGCGCGAACACCGTCAACACCATGGCCGAGGCCGTGGCCGGCAAGGTGGAGGCGCTGACGGGCGGCACGGTGCGGCTGCGCATCCTGTCGAACCTGGCCGACCTGCGGCTGGCCCGCGCGCACGTGCGCTATTCGGCGGCGACGCTGACCACGCGCGAATACGCGGGCGAGGACGTGATCGAGCGCGTGATCGACGCCTACGAGTTCGCCGCGATCGATCCGTATCGCGCGGCGACGCACAACAAGGGCATCATGAACGGCATCGATCCGGTGATCGTGGCCACCGGCAACGATTGGCGCGCCGTGGAAGCGGGCGCGCACGCCTATGCGAGCCGCAGTGGCCGCTACACGTCGCTGACCACCTGGGAAAAGGCCGCCAACGGCGATCTGGTCGGCACCATCGAGCTGCCGATGCCGGTGGGCCTGGTGGGCGGCGCGACGCGCACGCATCCGCTGGCGCGCGCCGCGCTGAAGATCCTCGGCGTGGAATCGGCGCAGCGGCTCGGCGAGATCGCGGCGGCGGTGGGCCTGGCCCAGAACCTGGGCGCGCTGCGCGCGCTGGCCACCGAAGGCATCCAGCGCGGCCACATGGCGCTGCATGCGCGCAATATCGCGATCGCGGCGGGCGCAACCGGCGCGGATGTCGACTGGGTGGCGAAGAAGATGGCCGCCGCCCGCGATGTGCGCACCGATTACGCGCTGCAATTGCTGGCCGGGCCGCGCGACTGAACGGCGCGTAACCGAACCGCGAGGCCCGCCGCAGCGTAGCGAGCGGGCCGCACGGAGTACGAAGCAACGCGCGAGGCCGCGCCGGCACGCCATCGTGCCGGCGCCGTTTCGCGCTGGGCAGTACCGCGCATGCACGCCATCGGGCCTGCGCGCACGCGGACCGCGGGATCCACCCCGGCCGCGCAGCACACTCCATCACGAAGGAGGAGACAGATGAACGAGATTCGCGCGGAATCGGCCGCGCTCGCGCCGCCGCGTGCCTTGCACGACACCGCGACCGACGCGCCGCTGGCCGAAGTGTGGGGCGATACCGTCGACTTGCGCCATCTCGGCTGGTCGGTCGCGATCGGCGTGGGCGTGGCGCTGGGCGCCTTTCTGGCAGGCCGTGCGCTGCTCGCGCCGGTGGTGGCCGATCCGCAGATCGCGCGCGCCTACGCAATGCTGGTGGGCCTGGGCGGCTGCCTGGCGGCCGGGGCGATCTGCGCGAAGCTGTTCAAGCCCAAGCGCGTGGTGGTCGAGCATCTCGTCGACGAGGCGGCGCGCCTGCGAGTGCTGGCCCAGCTCGACGCAGAATCGGGCGGCCTCGGCTCGCTCGACGACCTGAGCCCGGCTGCCCGCGCCGAAATGGACGAACTGGGCCTGACGGCCGTGTTCGCCGCCTATGAACGCGGCGCGCGCGATGCCTCGGCATCGGCGGCCGACACCCCGGGAGCGCGCCGATGACTCCGCTGCTGTCCGATTTCTCCGTCGCGCTGGCGATGGGCCTGCTCGGCGCGATCGCGTTCGCCGCGATCGGGCTGGTATCCGGCACCGACGAAACCACCACCATCGCGCCGCTCACGCTGCTGGTCGCGCTGCTCGGCGTGCCGCCGGCCGGCGTGTTCACGTTCTTCCTGGCGGGCGCGGTGGCCAAGCACATGACGCACGCGATCCCCACCGCGCTGCTCGGCATTCCCGGCGACACCATGGCCGCGCCGCTGTTGCAGCAGGCCACGGCGCTGCGTGCGCTCGGCGTGCCGCACATCGCGCTGCGCAAGATGATCTCCGGCGCGATCGTGGCGGCCTGCGTGGCGGTGCCGCTGGCCGTGGCGTTCGCGGTGCTGCTCGCGCCGTTCGGCGGCGCGATCTCGAAGGCCGCGCCGTGGGTGTTCCTGGCGGCCGCGTGCGTGATCGCGTATGCCTCGGCCGGGCGCTGGGCCAGTGTGCTGCTGCTGATTCCGTTCGTGATGCTGATCGTCGCGCTGCAGACGCTGACGGGCAAATACGGCGTGAAGCTGTCCGTCAGCTACTTCCTCGGCATCGCGATCGGCCCGCTGATCGCCGATCTGTTCGGCATCCTGTCGCCGCCCGCGCGGCGCGCGATGCGCCGCGACCGGCTCGCCACGTTCTCGCTCGCGCCCGACCTGAAGGGCTGGCGCGGCTGGTTCCCGAACCCGCTGCGGATTCTCGACCGCAGCCAGACGGGCTGGACGCTCGGCACCGCCGCGCTGTCGAGCGCCACGTTCGTGTTCAGCCCGGTGGCGATGACGGTGGTGGCGGGCGAGATCGTCGGCGCGCGCGTCAAGCATGCGTATCCGCGCCTGACCACCGTGATCGCCGCGCGAAACGGCGTGACCGAGGCGACCTATATCGCCGAGGCGCTGATTCCGCTGATCGCGTTCGGGCTGCCGCTGAGCCCGGTGGCCGCCGGCCCGGCCGCGCCGCTGTTCAACGCGCCGCCGCGCTTCTTCGTCGACGCCGCCTCGGGCCAGATCCACAACCTGCACACGATGATGTCGGCGTGGTCGTTCCTCGGCTACGGCCTGCTGGCGGTGCTGCTGGCCGCGTTGATCGCGTATCCGCTGGCGATGAACTACGCGCACCGCGCCGCGTCGTTCGTGGCGCGCAAGCTGAGCCACGAGGCGATCATCGCCACGTTCGCCGGGCTGATCGTGGTGATCGGCGTGTGGGAGGGCGGGCTGGCCGGATTGGCCGTGATCCTGACCGTGGGGCTGGTGGGCGGGGTGTTGTCGAAGCTGTTCAGCTTCAACACCGGCGTGCAGTTCATGGGCTTCTATGCGGCCGTGCTCGGCGTGCCGGCGTTGATGAAGCTGATATGAGCGGCGTGGGGCGGCGTGGCGTCTAGTTGCACGACTTCGCGACGCCCCCGACCGTCACGCACTCGTGCAGGCTCCAGTGGCTTTCGTCCTGCAGCGCGGGCACGGTCGGGGAGCGGGTCTGGCGCGGGTAGCGAACCGACAGCCGGATCCGGTGAATCCTCGCGGATGCCGGCAATGGCGGCAGCGGCTCGATGTCGTGCAGCGCCTGCACCACCTCGGTGTGCCAGGCGGTTTCGCCGGTCGTCTCGGTCACGTCGGCCGATTCGACCGTGCCCGATCGCAGGAAGCTGACCGAGACGATCGCCTCCGGGTTGCTCGCGTCGGCAGGCGGCGCGTAGCGCGTGAGTACGGTCATCGCGACTCGGCAACTGACGTAGTCGCCCCATTGCCTCGGCTGCAGCGCGTCGAGCGACGCCGGGCCGTCGTGCTGCTTCAGCCGCGCGAGGCAGAAATCGGCGATCTGTGCGGCGGTGTAGTGCGGATGCGTGCCGGCCGGATCGTCGGCGCAGCCGCTCAGCAGCAGCGCGGCGGCCAGCGGCAACGCGGCTAAACGCACGGCGAAGCACGCGGAAAAACGGCGATGGCGACGGCCCGTCGGCATGGCGTGCATGGTCTCTCTCGATTCGTTGTCCTTGTCGACGGCTATTCCAGCATCAACGCCACGGCCCTGCAAGCACCGGCGTGGCGCGCGGCAACAGTCTTCGATTCCGCTTGCGATGGCCGCGGCGTTAGAATGCGCGCAGATTCAGCCCGCTCACTTTTCTCGCCGCCGGCCTCCGCATGGAAATCAAGTGGATCGAGGATTTCATCGCCCTCGCGCAATATCAGAGTTTCTCGCGCGCGGCGGAATTCCGGAACGTCACGCAATCGGGTTTCAGCCGGCGCATCCAGTCGCTCGAGCAGTGGATCGGCGCCGAGCTGATCGACCGCAGCAGCTTTCCGCCCGTGCTGACGCCCGCCGGGCGGCTGTTCCGCGAAGCGGCCGACGACATCCTGCACAAGCTCCACGACACGCGCGCGATCATCCGCACCGAGCAGCGCATCGCCGGGCACGGCCTGCAGATCGCGGCCGGCCACACGATCGCGCTGAACTTCCTGCCGGCCTGGCTCAAGGCGCTGTCGGCCCGCTTCGGCGAGGTGCGGGCGCGCGTGGTGCCGGCCAACGTCCACGATTCGATCCTGTCGCTCGTCAACGGCAACTGCGAGCTGATGTTCGCGTATCACCACCCGGAACTGCCGCTGCACCTCGATCCGGCGCGCTACGCGCATTTGACCGTTGGCCTCGACACGCTGCTGCCGGTCAGCCGGCCCACGCCGCGCGCCGCGCCGATGTTCCGGCTGCCCGGCACCACCAAGGCCGCGCTGCCGCTCATTGCGTACACCGAAACGAGTTACTTCGGGCGTTGCCAGGCGCTGTTGCTGTCGCGCGCGCCCGCCACGCCGCTGCTGCGGCTGCATTACGAATCGGACATGGCCGAAGTGCTCAAGAAGCTCGTGATCGAGGGCGAGGGGCTGGCCTGGCTGCCGAAAAGCGCCGTCGCGCGCGAGCTGGCCGCCGGCGAACTGGTGCCGGCCGGGCCGTCGGCCTGGCACATGGACGTGGAATTGCGCGTGTACCGCGACGTCAGCAACCGCGGCGCGTTCCTCGACACGCTCTGGCAGCACCTGCGCGCCTCCGTCTGAGGCTGTCGGGCCGCGCCCGCGGCCCTATGCGGAATCCGCATACGCGCATGACGGACCCGCATCGCAGTTTTTTTGACCGTCCCTACCATCCGTTCTGACGGCCGGATTGCCCGGCCGCGCCCTCGGTTCCGATCCGCTGCCCGCGCGTCGCGATACCGGTCGGCTCAATCGCTTCGCGCCGCGCGGCCGTTCCGCCGCGCGGCGCATCAGGGACGGACATGAAATCACGCCTCACTTTCTGGATCGCCGCCGGCATCGTGCTCGGCATCGCGGCCGGCTATCTGTGCCATGCCAACGCGGCCGACGCCGCGCAGGCCAAGGCCATCGCCGGCTACTTCTCGATCGTCACCGACATCTTCCTGCGGCTGATCAAGATGATCATCGCGCCGCTGGTGTTCGCCACGCTCGTGTCCGGGCTGGCCGGCATGGAAGGCGGCCAGGACGTGGGCCGCATCGGCCTGCGCACCGTGCTGTGGTTCCTGTGCGCGTCGCTGATCTCGCTGCTGATCGGGCTGACGTTCGCCAACCTGCTGCAACCGGGCGCGGGGCTGCACCTGAGCCCCGGCGCCGAGGACACCGTCGCCGGGCTGAACACCGCCGGCCTCAACGTCAAGGACGTGGTCACGCATGCGTTCCCGACCAGCCTGCTCGATGCAATGGCGCGCAACGACATCCTGCAGATCCTGGTGTTCTCGCTGTTCTTCGGGCTTGGGCTCGGCGCGCTCAAGCACGACCCGCGCGTGGCCGTGGTGGTGAGCGCGATCGACGGCCTGGTGCCGGTGATGCTGCGTTTGACCGGCTACGTGATGCGCGCCGCGCCGTTCGGCGTGTTCGGCGCGATCGCTTCGGCCGTGACGCTGCGCGGGCTGGACGTGATCGTCACGTACGGCAAGCTGATCGGGTCGTTCTACGCGGCGTTGGCGGTGTTGTGGGTGCTGCTGCTGGCGGTGGGCTGGCTGTTCCTCGGCCGCGATGTCGGCCGTCTGCTGAAGGCGGTGCGCGAGCCGGCCATGCTGGCGTTCTCGACCGCCAGCAGCGAAGCCGCGTATCCGCGCCTGACCGAGCAGCTCGAACGTTTCGGCGTGCCGAAGAAGGTGGTGGGCTTCACGCTGCCGCTCGGCTATGCGTTCAACCTCGACGGCTCGATGATGTACCAGGCGTTCGCCGCGATCTTCATCGCGCAGGCGTTCGGCGTGGAGATGCCGCTGTCGCAGCAATTGACGATGCTGCTGGTGCTGATGCTGAGCAGCAAGGGCATGGCCAGCGTGCCGCGCGGCTCGGTGGTGGTGGTGGCCGCCGTGGCGCCGCTGTTCCATCTGCCCGCGGCCGGCGTGGCGCTGGTGCTCGCCATCGACCAGATTCTCGACATGGGCCGCACCATGACCAACGTGATCGGCAACAGCGTGGCGACCGCCGTGATCGCGAAGTGGGAAGCGCGGCGCGAGGCCGGCATGGCGCACGACGCGCCGGCGGCCGGCGAGGCCGTGCGCTTCGAGGCGCTGCCGGGCGAGGCGCAATGAACGCGCCGGCCGGTCGGGCCGTTGCCGCCGACGCGGCACGGCGCTACGGCGTGGTGGGCGGGCTCGGCCCGCTGGCCGGCGCCGACGTGTTCTACAAGCTGATGCGCGCGGCCGGCGCGACGCCGATCGACGCGATCTTCGAGCAGCACCCGTTTCGCGGCGTCGAATCGGATCGCGAGGCCACCACCGAGCGCAAGCTCTACGTGTTCGACATGATTCGCGACTTCGAGCGGCGCGGCGTGACCACCGTGGTGCTGCCGTGCTTTCTGAGCCACACGTTCATCGACGAGCTGCGCGCCAATACCTCGCTCGCGATCGTCGACATCGTCGAGGCGTTGCGCGAACACGTGCGGCGCAACTGGCCGCAGGCGCGGCGGATCGGCGTGCTGGCCTCGGCGGCCACGCGCACGCAGCGTTTGTTCGAGCGGTATTTCGCGGCGGACGGCGTCACGCTGTGCTACCCCGAAGCGGACGACGACGCCCCGGGCGATGCCGTCGCCGAGGCCGTGTACGGCGCGGGCGGCATTCGCTCGGGCGCGGTGGCGGGGCGGCCGGTGGCGGTGTTGCGGCGCGCGTGCGCGTCGCTCGTCGCGCAGGGCGTGGACGCGATCGTGCCGGGGCTGACCGAGATCGCGCTCGTGGCCGACGCGCTCGGGCCGCTGCCCGTGCCGCTGGTGGACGCGAACGCCGTGTACGCGCGCCACGTGCTCGATACCGGCGGGCTCGCGCCGCCGCGTCCCGAACCGTTTCGGATCGGCGTGGTGGGCGGCGTCGGGCCGGCAGCCACCGTCGATTTCCTGGCCAAGCTGGTGGGCAATACGCCGGCCGCGCGCGACCAGGATCATCTGAAGGTGATCGTCGAGCAGAATCCGCAGATCCCCGATCGCACCGCGCACCTGATCGGCGACGGGCCGGACCCGACCGTTGCGCTGTACGCCACCTGCAAGCGGCTCGAACAGGGTGGTGCGAACCTCGTGGCGATTCCGTGCAACACCGCGCATGCGTTCGTCGAGCGGATCCAGCCGCGCCTCGCGATTCCGATCGTCAACATGCTGAGCGTGACGGCGCAGTATCTGCGCGAGCGGTTTCCATCGCTGCGCGAGGTGGGCGTGCTGGCCACCTCGGGCACGCTGGCGAGCGGCGTGTATGGCGATGCGCTGGCCGCGCAGGGGCTGTCGCAGATCGTGCCGCCGCCGGCATTGCAGGCGCGCGTGATGGCGGCGATTTACGGCGAACGGGGCGTGAAGGCGGGGTTCACCGAGGGCGTGTGCCGTGACGACATCGAGGCGGCGCTCGACGGCCTGGTGCGGATGGGCGCGCGGGTGGTGCTGCTCGGGTGCACGGAATTGCCGCTGCTGTTGCCGGCGGGCGAGCGGCCCGCATCGGGCGTGACGCTGGTCGATCCCACCGACGTGCTGGCCCGGGCCTGCGTCGCGGCGGCGGGGCGCGCGCCGGTTACGCAGGATGACGAAGCGGATCGGCGGTGACGGCGTCGGCCAGGCGCTCGCTCGCGCCGGCCGGAAGGCGCGCGGGCCGGAAGGTCGATCGAGCAAGCATGCGGATGCGGCTTGACCGGCATCCGCCGCCCGATCACCCCGCGTCCTGCCCGAACGAAGCCGGATCCGCGTTCCCGCCGCAGATCACCACCGCCACCCGTTCTCCCGGCGCGCGAACATACGCCCCCGCCGTCAGCGCCGCGAACGCGGTCGCGCCGCCCGGCTCCGCCGCCACCCTGAGCCGGTTCCACAGCGTCCGCTGCGCCTCGCGAATCTGCGCATCCGATACCAGCACCGATTCGCTCACCGACGGCAGGAGCACCGAAAACGGCACGTTGCCGATGCGCCTGCACCCGAGCGAATCGGCTGCGATGCCGCCGGTTTCGACGTCCACCGGCGCGCGCGCCTGCAATGCGCGATGCAAGGTGGGGCACCGCACCGGCTCCACCGCGACGATCCTGGCCCGCCCCGCGAACCACGCCGCGATGCCGCCGATGAAGCCCCCGCCGCCGACCGAAACGAGCACAGTGTCGACGTCCGGCAATTGCGCATCGAGTTCGAGCGCCAGCGTGCCTTGCCCCGCGACGGTGGCGGCGTCGTCGAACGCATGCACCTTCAGCGCGCCCGATTCGGCGGCGCGCGCCTCGCTGGCGGCCAGCGCCTCGACATAGGTATTGCCGGCCACCACGACGTTCGCGCCGAGGTCGGTCAGCATCTTGCGCTTGAGCGGCGTCGCGAGGCTCGGCACGTAGATCTCGGCGCGCGCGCGGAGCTTGTGCGCGGCGTAGGCGACGGCGATGCCGTGGTTGCCGCCGGACGCGGCGATCACGCCGGCCGGCGGCAGCGGCTGGCCGAGCAGGCGGTTGAACGCGCCGCGCGGCTTGAACGAGCCCGTGACCTGCAGCGATTCGAGCTTCAGGAACGTGTCGCCGGGAACGTCGAACCAGCCGGCCTCCAGTTGCACGACGGGCGTGGTGCGGATGTACGGCGCGACCCGCTGCGCGGCGGCGCGAATATCGTCCTGGGTGATCATGCGCGTGGCTCCTCGTGATGCGCGCCCGCCTGCGGCGCGGCGGGGATGAGGGTGACGGGCGCCTGGCGGCGTTCGTCGACGGTCAGGCGAAACACGTCGGGGCGGGCGTAGTGACCCGTCACGTCGAAGTCGAACTTGCCGCGCGCGACGTTGCGCAGATCGATCTCCGCGGTCAGGATGGTTTCCTCGCCGAACGCGGGGCCGGCAAGCAGGCGCCCGAACGGATCGACGATACAACTGCCGCCTGCCTGCACCACGGCGTCCGGGTCGTCGCCGAACAAGCTGTCGTACGCGGCGGGATAATCGCTGCGCCGCAGGAACTGATTGCTTGCGAGTACGTAGCATCGGCCTTCGATCGCGATGTGCTGCATCGACGCGACCCACGACGGCCGGGAATCGGCCGTCGGTGCGCAGTAAAGCTGGATGCCCTTCGAATACATGGCCGTGCGCATCATGGGCATGTAGTTCTCCCAACAAATCACGGCGCCCAGTTTGCCGAGATCGGTGTCGAGCACCGGCATGGTCGAGCCGTCGCCGTAGCCCCAGATCAGGCGCTCGGAGCCGGTCGGCATCAGCTTGCGATGCTTGCCGAGGTAATGGCCGCCAGGCCCGAAGAACAGCACGCAGCAGTAGAGCGTGCCGGCGTCGCGCTCGATCACGCCGATCACCAGGTGCACACCGTGCCGCCCGGCCATGGCGGCCAGCGCGTCGACGCACGGCCCCGGCACGTCGATCGCCGCTTCCCAGTACGCACGATAGGCGTCGCGCCCTTCGTCGCTGCGCCCGCCGACGTACGAGCCGAACGCATGCCCCTTCGGGTAGCCGCCGACGAACGCCTCGGGAAATACGACGAGCCTGGCGCGTTGCGACACGGCGGACGCGATCAGATCGTCGACCTTCTCCAGGGTGCGGCGCTGGTCGAACGGCACCGGCGTGCCCTGCACGACGGCTGCCATCCACGGCGATTCGAGGTTCGATTCACTCACTGCGATCTCCTTGTGTTGTGTATCTATAGTGAACATGTTAGTATCAATATCGAACATAATAGGCGCTCGCCCGATTCAGGGCAAGCGGTGCGTGTTCGTCTTTGTTCAAGTCGAGGAGAGCGGCGGTGGCGGAAATTGCAACGGTCAACAGCGTCGAGCACGCGGTTCGTCTGGTCGAATTGATGGCGGGGTCGGAGGCGGCGCTCGGCGTCAGCCAGATGGCGCAGTCGCTCGATCTGCCGCGGGCGACGGTGTACCGGTTGCTCAAGACGCTGGCCCAGCGCGACTGGATCGTTCAGGACGACAAGACCTATCGGCTCAGCTTTCGCCTGGCGGCGCTGTTCAAGGGGGTGGGGGCAGGCGTGGAGGCGGCGTTGGCCGAACGCGTCACGCCGCTGCTGCACGAACTCGTGAAGCAGACGGGCGAAACGGCGCACTTCGCGGTGCTCGACGGCGATCGCGTGGTGTATCTGGCGAAGGTCGATTCGCCGCATCCGATCCGGATGTTTTCGGAGGCCGGCTGGCGCGGGCCGCTGCACGCCACGGGGGTGGGGAAGGTGCTGTTGGCGTTCGGCGAGGCGAAGCTGCTCGCGCGGATTTGCGAACACGAACTCAAGCCGTTCACGCCGAACACGCTGGTCGAACCGGCGCGGCTTCGGGAGGAACTGGCCCGGATCCGCCAGCAGGGGTATGCGCTCGATGCCGAGGAGTTGATCGACGGCCTGACGTGCGTGGCGGTGCCGTTGATGAGCGGCGGCGCGGTGCGCGGCGCGATTTCGGTGGCCGGGCCGACGGCGCGGCTGGCCGATCCCCAGGCGTTGGCGGCGCTGGTGAAATCGGCCGTGGAGGCGCTGCCCGCGATCGGGTAGCCCGGCCGCGGCTTCGGTTACTTCGCGGCGGCTTCCTCGCGGATGCGGCGGGCTTCGTCGCGCAGGAACTGCTGGTAGTCGTCCAGATCGCCGTCGAACGGCTCGACGCCGCCCTTGGTCACGAGCCAGAACTCGTCGCACACCGCGCGCAGCAGCGAGCGGTCGTGACTGACCAGCATCACGGTGCCTTCGAATTCGTTGAGCGCCATGCCCAGCGCCTCGCGCGTGGCGAGATCCAGGTGGTTGGTCGGCTCGTCGAGCAGCAGCAGGTTGGGGCGCTGCCACACGATCATGCACAGCACGAGCCGCGCCTTTTCGCCGCCGCTCATCGTGCCGACCGCCTGATGCACCATGTCGCCGCTGAAATTGAAACTGCCGAGGAACGTGCGCAGCGATTGCTCCGTGCCGCTCTGGCCCGGCGCGCGCATGTGCGGCGGCGTGTCCTTGGCGAGGCGGATCATGTGTTCGATCGGCGTGTCGAGCGGGCGCAGCACGTCGAGTTCTTGCTGGGCGAAGTAGCCGATGTTCAGGCCCTTGCCTTCGCTGATCTCGCCGGTGATCGGCGCCAGCGCGTGCGCGACCGTTTTCACCAGCGTCGATTTGCCCTGCCCGTTGGCGCCGAGAATGCCGATGCGCTGCCCGGCCAGCACGGAACGGTTGATGCCGCGCACGATGACGGTGGGCGGCGTGCCCGGCGCGGCGTCTTCCGCTGCGGGGTAGCCGAAGCTCGCGTCGAGCATCGACAGCAGCGGGTTCGGCACGTTGAGCGGCTCCTTGAACTCGAAGCTGAACTCCGCGTCGGCCAGCACCGGCGCGATCTTCTCCATGCGTTCGAGCGCCTTGACCCGGCTCTGCGCCTGCTTCGCCTTCGAGGCCTTGGCCTTGAACCGGTCGATGAATTTCTGCAGGTGGGCGATCTTGTCCGCCTGCTTGGCCATCGCGGCCTGCTGCAGCTCGAGCTGTTCGGCGCGCATATCCTCGAACTTGCTGTAGTTGCCGCCGTAGCGCACGAGCTTCGCGTTGTCGACGTGCACCGTCACCTGCGTCACGGCATCGAGGAATTCGCGGTCGTGGCTGATCACCACCATCGTGCCCTGATAGCGCTTGAGCCACGCTTCCAGCCAGACCAGCGCGTCGAGATCCAAGTGGTTGGTCGGTTCGTCGAGCAGCAGCAGATCGGACGGGCACATCAGCGCGCGCGCCAGTTGCAGCCGCATGCGCCAGCCGCCGGAGAAGCTGTTGACCGGCTGGTCGAGCTGCGCGTCGCTGAAGCCGAGGCCGAGAATCAGGGCCTGGGCGCGCGAGGGCGCATCGTGTGCGCCCGCGTCGTGCAGCGCCATGTAGGCTTCCGCCATGCGCATGCCGTCGTCGCTGGCTTCCGCGGCGTCCACTTCCGCCTGCGCGGCCAGCAGGATGGTGTCGCCCTCGATCACGAAGTCGGTCGCGCTCTGCTCCGTCTCGGGCATGTCCTGCGCGACCTGGCCCATCTTCCACGCGGCGGGAATCGAGAACTCGCCGCTGTCCTCGTGCAGCGTGCCGTTCAGCAGGCCGAAAAAGGACGACTTGCCGGCGCCGTTGCGGCCGACGAGACCGATTTTTTCGCCTGGCGCGAAGGTGACGGAGGCGCGATCGAGTACGACATTGATGCCGCGGCGCAGGGTGACATTACGGACGGTGATCATGGGGGGCAACTTCGGAGAGGACTCGCATCATAGCCGACTGGCGGGGGAGCCGGCCCGATGCGGGCAGTTTCGTCCGGCGAATCGATCCCGACGAGGCGTCACCGGCTGGGTTGGGCGAGGCGAATCGCCCGGGCGAGAATCATTTCCCTGGCATTGATCAGCCTTGGCCGGCGCTCTTCGGGCTTGTAGATCACGTCGTCCTCCGCAATCCTGGCGCCGCTCAGCGCACACCGCCCGGATATGTGCGCCGTCGCCGAGATCCAGCGCTGATGCCCGTATCGACAGCAGGTGGCGTCGTGCCAGGCGACGAGAATCTCGCCGTCGCCCAGGCGCTCGAGCACCTCGATGTGCGCGTGCCGCGATGCCTGGCCGGCGCGAAGGGATTTCGGATTGCCGACCATCGCATTTCCGTTCAATTGCGCCACGATTTTCCGCCAAGCCGAAACCGCTTCGGTATCCCCGGATTCATCGCCGCCCTGCATCTGCTTTTCCGTCATCACGATTTTTTTCCGTCCCGTCGCCGCCGGGTGTCTTTGCCCATCGTTTTTCTCGCTGCGTATCAGGTCGGCGTTTCGGCGCAGGCCGATATCGCGCGCAGCGAGATCATGCTCGCTTCCCGTGTCCGCATGGTTTGATCGGGCGGCCCATACACCTGTTCTCCCGTGTAAATCGGCATGCCGGAGAGCATGCAGTAGCCGGCGCGAGCCGCGACGACCCGGCGCCACCGCTGCTCGCATGAAATTCGCCGCCCGTCCTCGATCTGGCGGATCAGCAGGTAATCGCGCCCCGCATCGATGACGACGACCCGGCTGCGTCCGCGCGGCTTGCGAAGCGTCCTTTCCATGAGTCTTACCCGTGGCCGCCGGCCGCCAGAATCGATACGAGCATGCAGCCGCCGATCAATCCGACATGTTCGAAAAAGGCATTGCGATCGTTGAATCGGCGCGACGGATCGCGATCGCGCCAGAACGGATACGCCAGTAGCGCCGCAATGCAGGTGAAGACAGCCAGGCCGCCGGCCGCGAGCCAGGTATACCGGCCGACGATGATGGCCAGCGAACCCCCGAGCTCGAGCACGATCGTGCAAGCCAGAACGAATCGAGCCGGGCGCACCCCCAGTTCCTCGGTTTCGGCCAGCGCGGCCTTGATATTCGAGAGCTTGGACAATCCGCTTGTCCAGTAAGGCAACGTCAATGCGGTTCGCGCGAGTACGCCGAACCACGGCCATGCAAGCAGGGAAGTGATGAAGTGGGGCGTCATAAGGATGATCCGTGATTGCGTTCGGAATCTGGCGCGCGTTCGCCGGAATCGGCATGCATGCGAGCAGCCGGCGTTTCGCGATATTTCGGTGTGCCAACGCTCAGGGGCGTTTCCGGTTTGCCATGCATGCGCTGAAGTACAGCCAGGACGCCGGGCATGGCGGCTTCACCAGCCAGGATGCCCAGCAAGCCGAGCAGCGCTATCGCCGGGGGCGCGGGCGAGCGTACGCCGAGCAATGAGTAGATCAGTCCCACCAGGACGCCGGCGCACAGCGAGAGAAGGTAAGGTTTCAAATGAATGTCCAGCGGTGTTCGCGGTGAAGCGATGGGGGCCGACGCGCCCCTGCCGATGTCGCATCGATGCCGAACCGGCCGGAGAGGCAGGCCTTCCGGCCGGTTCGGAAAGCAGCGTCAAGCGTTTGCGCCGTCCTGTGCGCCGAACATCGTCTTCACGTACTTGATGCCGATGCCGAATGCGCCGCCGAATCGCATGGCGACGCCGGTCGTGACGTCGTACGTTTCGGCCCGCGCCCAGTCGCGTTGCAGTTCGAGCAGATAGGTCAGGGCCGTGATCGGCCGTGCGCCGGCCTGAATCATGCGTTCCACCGCGCGCTCGTGCGCCTCGGCGGAGCAGTCGCCGCACGCGTCGGTCACCACGTACACCTCGAAGCCTTGTTCGAGGGCCGACAGCACCGGGCCATTGCAGCAGACGGACGTCAGCAGGCCCGCGACCACCAGCCGTTGCTTGCCCAGCGAATTGACGCGGGCGATGAAATTCTCGTCTTCCCAGGCATTGGAGGTCGTGCGGTCGATCACGTCCGCGTCGGGGAACGCTTCCAGGATTTCGTCGAACAACGGGCCCGCAAACGTTTCCCTGGAAATCGTCGAAATGATCGTCGGAACCTTGAAGCCGCGCGCCGCATGCGCCAGCGCACCTGCGTGAGCGCGCAACGACGTGATGTCGATCGACTTCGTGTTGAAAGCCATCTGCGATTGGTGATCGATCAGCATCAGCGCATGATCAGTAGGGCTAAGCAATGATCGGGCCGGTTTCGCGATCGCTGCGATGCTCATGGAATGTTCCTCTTGAAGTTCGGATGCGCCATGCGAATGATTCGCACGGCGGGCGCTGATAGCGGTGACCGGAATCGATCACCCAGCGCCGGAAGCGATTCTAATTGAGTCATCCGATGTCCGGACATGCATGTTTTCGCAACCATTTCCGCAAAAATGCAGAGAAGAAAACGCGCGTCGACAGGCATGACGCCACTTGATTCACGAGGGTATTGCGAGCGATGCCGTTATTTCGCGCCGCGTCCTTCGATCAGATCGAGGTGCTTCAGCAAGGCCTTCGAGCAGTGTTTCAGGAACGCGTATACACGTCCCGATCTGCGGATGTCCGGATGGGTGAGCACCCATAGCTCGTCGAAAACCGAAGCCTCGACCGGGCTGACCCGCATGATTCCCGGAACCCGATCGGCGTGCATGCAGGGGAGCAGGCCGATACCGATGCCGGAACCGATCGCGGCGGCGACGCCTGCGACGGAATCGCTTCGATAGACGATCCGGTCGCGTGGTACGTGCGCGTTCACGTAGTCGAACGCTCGAAGCCCGGCGAGACTTTTTCCATAAGACACCCATTGACGCTGGTGCAGAAATTCCATGCTCGGGAACGGGCCTGGCTGCTCGGTGCGTTGCGCGTAGATGGCCCATGCAATCGTCGCCAGCTTGCGGCCGAACAGATTGTCCGGCGCCTTGCGCGTGGCGCGAAACGCAATGTCCGAATCGCCGCGCGCCAGATTGAGCGCCTTGTTGCCGACGATCACCTCGATCCGAATGCCGGGGTTCATTTTCAGGAAATCCGCGATGACGTCGGTGAGAAAGTCCACCAGCAGCGCATCGCTGGTCGTGACGCGAAGATCGCCCTTGTAGCTCTGCTGGTTGCCGGCCACCCGCCGAACCACGCCCACGACGTCTTTTTCGACGCGCTCGCAGAGGGACATCAGGTCGGCGCCGGCTGCAGTGGGCTGGTAGCCGACCCGGCGGCGATCGAACAGCGCGACCTTGAGATTCTTTTCGATGGTGGCCAGCCGGCGCGAGATCGTGGAGTGATTGAGCTGGAGTGCGGCGGCGGCTCCGGTCAGTCCGCCGTGGTCGCCGATCGCCTTGACGATGCGAAGGTCGTCCCACGAAGGAAGCTCAGAGGTATTGGGCATGATATGTCTTGAAACGAGTGGTGAGCGCCGAGCGCAAGATTCGTCGCGGCGCATCCCGGTATCGTCGTCTGACGCGCCTGGGCGGGCATGGCGGACGGCCCCGATGCAGGCGGGCGAATCGTTGCGATGGCGGTTGCATCGAGGCTGGCGGCGTGGCCTGGCAATGGGCCGCGCGCGGGCCGTGTGGGCGCGTCGAGCGCTGGATGGGATCTCGAAGCGTGACTGCTCCGGATCGATCGATGACCGCCCCGGCGAGAGGCCAGGGCGGCCTGGCAGCGATTGTCGACGATCCGGGGAGGATTGTCGAACGGCCGAGGTTGGCCGGTCGCAGCCGAGGCGAAGCGGGCGTACGTCATGCGCAATCCCCGCCGCCGCCGCCGCGATGCCGATGCAGCGGCCGGTGCGTCGTCAAGCGCCTTTCGCCTCGCGCACCGCCCCCACCGCCGCCCGCAGCGCCAGCAGATAACTGTCGACCCCAAACCCGCAAATCTGCCCCTTCACCACCTCCGCAAACACCGAGTGATGCCGGAACGCCTCGCGTGCATGGATGTTGGACATGTGCACCTCGACCACCGGCACGGTCAGGATGGCCAGCGCGTCGCGAATGCCGTAGCTGTAGTGCGTCCACGCCCCGGCGTTGATCAGCACGGCATCGGCGCCATCGGAGAACGCCTGGTGAATCCGCTCGCACATCTCGCCTTCGTGATTGGTCTGGAAGCTGTCGATCTCCGCGCCCAACTCGCGGCCGAGCGCTTTCAGCCGGTCGTCGATCTCGGCCAGCGTGATCGTCCCGTACTGAACGGGATCGCGCTTGCCGAACATGTTGTGGTTGATGCCGTGAAGCATGACGATATTCATATGGATTCCTTCGGGTTGGCGTGTCAGTCGCGCGGCAGTTCGACGACGGTGGCCGAGGCCGCGGCCGCGACGATCGCCTCGGTCACGCGCAGGTTCTTCAGGCCGTCGCGCGCCGACACGCGCGGCGCCGCTTCGCGGCGCGCCACCGCGCCGAAATGCGCCATCTGGTGCTTGATCGGATCGTCGCGCACCATGCCCACCGTGCCGGCCTCGAACGGCTTCCACCACGAGCGGTCCTCGTGCCGAGCATAGGTTTTCAGGCGCATGGTCGGAATCGACAGGCTGCCGTTGGTGCCCGCCACGACGTAGCAATCCTCGTCCGCGTAGGTCGGATACGCCTTGTTTTCCTGCGAGGTCTGCTCCCAGCTTTTCGGGCTGGCCGCGGTGTCGGACAGCATGAAGGTGCCGAGCGCGCCGCTGTCGAATCGCAGGTTGATCGCGACGGTGTCTTCCACCGGAAGGCCGCGCGTGGCGTGCGACTTGAACGCCTGCACCGCGACGATGTCGCCGCACAGCATGCGAAGGTTGTGCACCTCGTGAATCATGTTCAGCAGGATCGGCCCCGCGCCGATCTCGCCGCGCCACGGCGCATCGACGAAGTAGTGATCCGGCTTCACGAACATCGCGGAACCGGTGACGGCGACGAGGCGGCCGAGCACGCCCGATTCGACCACCTGCCGGGCCTTCTCCATGATCGGGCTGTGCGCGCGATGGTGGCCGATCAGGATCGGCACGCCCGCATCCTCGCCCGCTCGCGCCAGCGCCTCCGCTTCGGCCACGGTCGGGGCGATCGGCTTCTCGAGCAGCATCGGCACGCCGGCTTCGAGCGACGTCATGGCGTGCGCGACGTGGAGCTGATTCGGCGTCGCGAGCACGATGCCGTCCGGCCTGTCTTTCGCGAACAGCGCTTCCAGCGTCGCGTACAGCGGCACGTTGTTCCTTTCGGCGAGCGCCCGCGCGGCGGGCGACGGGTCGACGATGGCCGACAGCGCGCAGGTGTCGCTGCCGATGATCGCGCCGATATGCGCCTGGCCGATGTAGCCGGCGCCGGCCACGGCGATTCGGGTCTTGCTCATGCTCTGTCTCTCCTCGATGGTTGCGCTCAGGCGCGCGATTGCTCGAGCGCCTGCTGGCGCATCTCCTGGTATTCGGGTTTGCCGACCGGCTGTGCGTCGTGCCTGCCGAGATCGTTCAGCGGAACCCGGTAGGTTTCGCGCGCGCTCCAGGCGGCCAACGCGGCCACCAGGGCGATCGCGAGCGTGATGCCGCCGATCATCATCGGAATGCCCGTCGCGCCCGGCGGGGCCACGGCCGCGAAGAGCGCGGGCAGCAGCGCGGTGATCGCGGTGCCGATGTTCTGCGCGATCGCCACGGCGGTGACGCGGGTGCGCGTCGGGAACAGCTCCGGGTACAGGCTCGGAAAGATCGCGTTGTAGCCTTGATAGACCACCCCCCACATCAGCAGCGACACGCCGATGGCCAGCGGAACGCTCTTGATGCTGATCGCGTACAGGTAGAGAAACGACAGCAATCCTGAGGAAATCGCGCCGCCGATGACGAGCGGCCGCCGCCCGATCCGGTCGGACAGGTTGCCGGCGAACGGAATGACGATCACCGCCACGATGTTGCCCAGCACCGGGATCCACAGAAAGATGTCCTTCGCGAAGCCGATGCCGTAGCCGGGCTGGACCGCATAGGCCGCGCCGAACACCGTGGTCACCACCGGGATGACGTTCATCAGCGCGATCCCGACCACGCGCAGCATGTCGGCGCGGCAATACTTGAACGCTTCGGCGATCGGCGCGCGCGGCGCGGCGCTTTGCGCGCCTTCCTCCTGGAACGCCGGCGTTTCCTCGACCTTGCGCCGGATGACGTAGCCGGCGACGATCACCAGGAAGCTCATCAGGAACGGAATGCGCCAGCCCCACGTGTTGAATTCCTCCGCCGGCATGTAGTGCGCGAGCGGCAGGAACACCGCGGCGGCCAGGATCTGCCCGCCCTGCACGCCTTGCAGCGTGAAGCTCGCGTAGTAGCCGCGGCGGCCGAACGGCGCGTGCTCGAGGATCATCGAGGCCGCCCCGGAAATTTCCCCGGCGACGGCAAACCCTTGAATCAGCCGCATCATCACGAGCAGCGCGGGCGCCAGCATGCCGACCTGGCTGAACGTCGGCAGCAGCCCGACGCCCATGGTCGAGAAGCCCATCAGGAACATGCAGGTGAGCAGCACCTTCTTGCGCCCGTGCGTATCGCCCAGGTGCCCGAGGACGAATGCGCCGATCGGGCGGGCGACGTAGCCCACGCCATAGGTGGCCAGCGACGCCACGATGGCGGCGGTGGGGTTGCCTTTCGGAAAGAAGATCTGCGGGAAGATCAGCGACGCGGCCGTCGCGTAGATGAAGAAGTCGTAGTACTCGAGCGCCGAACCGATCCAGCCGCTCGCCACCGCCCTGCGCGTTTGCCGGGTCGGATGCGCATCGCCGGGCGCATGACTCGCGTGTTGTTTCATAACCTTGTCTCCATGTTTGTCCACCGCGTACTTGACGCGCGGTTTCGTCAGGAGTGGAGATTAAAGTTAACGGGTGCCGCTACAATGCATGCATCCTTCACTTCACTCCTTCCAAATCGTGAACAATGATTGGGACCTCGTCGATCTCCGCGTGTTCTGCCAGGTGGCCCGGCGTTCGAGCTTCGTTGCGGCCGCCACGGAACTGGGGATTTCCCCGGCCTATGTCAGCAAGCGGGTGGCGGATCTGGAGAAATCGCTCGGCGTCACGCTGTTTCATCGCACCACGCGCCGGGTGCGCATCAGCGACGCGGGCGAGGAGGTGTATGCCTGGGCGCGCAAGGTACTGGAAGCGGCGGACGGGCTGAACGACAGCGTGTCGCGCAGCGACGCCCATCTGTCGGGCCAGTTGCGCATCAGTTCGAGCCTGCGCCTCGGGCGCAACCATCTCACGCCGATTCTTGCGGAGCTGCATCGCGCGTATCCCGAGCTCGAGATCTGGCTGGAACTGATGGACCGGCGCGTCGATTTGCTGGCCGAGGGATTCGACATCGACGTGCGGATGGGCGAGGTGTCCGAGCCGCATCTGGTCACGCACCTGGTGGTCGAGAACGCGCGGGTGCTGTGCGCGTCGCCCGACTATCTGGCGCGCCGCGGCGCACCCAAGACCGTGGCCGAACTCGCGAGCCACGATTGCCTGCTGTATCGCGAGCGCCATCAGACGTTCGGCACCTGGCGGCTGCAAGGGCCGCAGGGTTTCGAGTCGGTCAAGGTCACCGGCCCGATGGGTTCCAATCACAGCGACATCGTGGGCAACTGGGCGCTCGCCGGGCACGGCATCATTCTGCTCGCCGGCTGGGACGTGGCGCATGCGTTGAAGTCCGGGCGGCTCCAGCGCGTGCTGCCGGAATATCGGCAGGAGGCGAACGTCTGGGCGGTCACGGCCGCCAAGCTGCAAACGTCGCCGAGGCTGCGGGCCTGCACGCAGTTCATCATCAAGCGCCTGCGGAAGGGGCCGTATGCGCTCGATACGTCGATCGGTTGATGGGGGCCGCGCGGGCCCGGTCGGGCAAGCCGCCGATCAATCGAAAATTTCGATCGTTCAACAAAAATAAATATCGTTTTCCATCGATCCCATGAATCTTTAACATCATCGTCATGGTTCGCCGCCCAACCAACAGCGAACCTCAACCACCCCACACACCGGAGCCTCGACGATGACCACCGCCCACACCCCCGCGCCCCTGCTGCCGTTCCATATCGCCTTCCCCGTTCACAGCCTCGAAGCCGCCCGCGCGTTCTACGGCGATCTGCTCGGCTGCCCGGAAGGCCGCAGCTCGGCCGAGTGGGTCGATTTCAATTTGTTCGGTCACCAGATCGTCGCGCACCTCGCGCCGGAAGAAGCGGGCATCGCGCCGACCAACGCGGTGGACGGGCACGGCGTGCCGGTTCGCCATTTCGGCGCGCTGTTGACGCTCGAGCAATGGCACGTGCTGGCCGACAAGCTGCGCGCCGCGGGCACGAAGTTCATCATCGAGCCGTATATCCGCTTCAAGGGCGAGCCGGGCGAACAGGCCACGATGTTCTTCCTCGATCCGTCGGGCAACGCGCTCGAATTCAAGGCGTTCGCCGATCTCGGCAAGCTGTTCGCGAAGTAAGCGGCGCGCACGCCGCCGATCCGACAGGAGCCGTCATGTCACGTTGCGATGTCGTTATTTCCGGGTTCGGCCAGATCGGCCGGGCCGTCGCCGGGCTGCTCGACGCGCGCCGCGCGCGCTATCGCGAGCGCTACGGCGTGGACGTGCGGCTCACGGGCATCAGCCGCTCGCGCGGCGGGCGCGTGGATCGCGAGGGCCTGCGCGATGCGCTCGATGCCGATGCGCCGCTCGATGCGGCGCTGACCGGCGCGGCGTTCGTGGCGGCCGCGCGGCCGCAGGTGCTGATCGAGGCCGGCCCGACCGACTACCGCACCGGCGGCGCGGGCTACGGCTATTTGCGAGCGGCGCTGGCGTCGGGCGCGCACGGCATCGCGATCTCGAAGGGCGCGCTGGTGTTCGATTACCCAGGCCTGCGCGCGCTGGCCGATGCGCACGGCGCGCGCCTGAAGATCAGCGGCGCGACCTCGGCCGCGCTGCCGACGATCGATCTGATCGAACTGAACGCGGCCGGCTGCGAGGTGAGCGTGATGGAAGGCATCTTCACGGCCACCACGAACTACGTACTCGACCGCATGATGTCGGGCGTCGCGTTCGCCGACGCGGTGGCCGAGGCGCAACGCGCGGGCATGGCGGAGCCGGATCCGCGCTTCGATCTCGACGGCTCGGACACGGCCTGCAAGATCTGCATCCTCGCCAACGCGGGCTTCGGCGCGCGGCTCGCGCTCGATGCGATCGCGCGCGACGGCATCGAACGCATCGCGCCGGACGATCTCTCGCGCTGGCGCGCCGAGGGCCGGGTGCCGAAGCTGGTGGGCCGCATCGAACGGCAGGGCGACACCGTGAGCGCCTCGGTGCAGTTGCGCACCTATGCCGGCGATCATCCGTTCGCGCAGGTGGGTGCGGGCATGAAGGCGGTGCGGATCGAAACGGATGCGATGGGCGAACTGCTCGCGATCGGCCGCACGAGCCCGCTGGCCACGGCCGCCGCGGCGCTGAAGGATTTCGAGCATCTGCTGATGCAGGGGCTCGCCGGGCGCTAGCGCTTTTTCAGGCATCCGGAATGAAAAAAGCAGGCGCGAAGCCTGCTTTTTCACGACCGCCGCGCGGCGGATCAGGCCGCCGGCCCGATCTCGCGGATCGGGATCACGGTGCGCCCGCCGTTGATGCGCAGCGTGTCGCGCAGGTCGTTGATGACGGGGAACACCTCGTTGTTCCAGTCGGCGCCCTGCATGTCGTGCGCTTCCTGCTCGCGTTCGACGATCCAGCGGTCTTCCTTGAAGATCCGCTCGGTGAACCACACCAGCAGCGGCCACGCGAGATCGAGCGCGAACGGCACCGACGGCTTGCGGATCGACAGCATGCCGAACGTGCGGTTGGTGCGCTGCTGCGCGTCGAGCGGCACGTAGACGATCCACAGATCCATTACCAGCGTGCCTTCGCTCGAGAGGATCTTCAGCGTTTGATACGGGTATTCGGTGCGGATCGTCATGACGCTCTTGTCGCTCTGATCCTGCGGCTTCTTGCTGGCGCCGAACACGAGCGCCTCGCCGATCGGCTGCTTGCCCTCGGCGCGCGAGAACGTGTAATCGACTTCCACCCAGCCGTCGCCGCGGCGGCGGCCGAGCGAACGCGCCTTCATCTGGCCCATCTCGCGGCGGTGCAGGAACTGATGGTTCATGTCCATCAGGTTCTCGTGCATGAACGAGTAGTGGCACTTGACCTTGCGGCCGAAGCGGCGCGTCTTGTACTTCGGATCGGACACGGTGGGCAGCGCGGGCACCGGCTTTTCGGCGGCCAGCGCCGGATCGCCGGTGAACACGAAGATCAGGCCCTGCACTTCCTGGCACGGATAGGAACGCACGCCGTTCGGCAGGCGCTCCTTGCCGAGGTAGGGGACGTCGACGCACTTGCCGCTGCAATCGTAGGTCCAGCCGTGATAGCCGCAGCGCAGCGCGTCGCCGTCCACCACGCCGGCATGCAGCGGCACCTGGCGGTGCGCGCAGCGATCCTCGAGCGCAAAAACCGTTCCCGATTCGCCGCGGAACAGCACGATCGGCTCGCCGGCGAAATGCACGCCGAGCGTCTTGCCGCGCTTGAGTTCGCGCGACCAGGCGAGGGGATACCAGAAGTCGGGGTGAATCGGCACGCGGCGCAGATCGCGCACGGGCTGCGTGACGGTGGAATCGGTGGCTTCGGGGTTCGTGTTCGGCAGGGGCACGGCGTGCATGCGGGATTGTCTCCTGGCGTTGCGGGCGCATGGAACCATCGCGGCGGAACGCGAAGGGGGATCGGTGGGAGTGTAAGCGAAACTGGCCTGCCGAAGTCGGACCGTGTGAAGCAAAGATGACAAGCCGCACGCCGGAAAACGGCAGGAAGGCGGCGGATCGGGCCGCGAGGCAGCCGTGGCGGAGGCGCGCGCCGGCGGCGATGCGTCGGGGGGGGGGCCGACGGCCGGTGCGGATTTTGGCGGCGATGGTTGCCGGGGCAACGGATGACGATCGGCCGTCCCGAGCGGGGGCGGCGCGTGCCGGCGCGCGGCAGCCGGCACGCGCGCCGCGTCAGGCGGGCAGCTCGACGCGCCGCAGCTTGCCGGCCAGCAGCCCGTAGGCGAGGATCGCGACGATCCCGTGCGCGCCGACGAACCACAGCGCGCGGTCGAACGAGCCGGTGGTGGCCACCACGAAGCCGATCACGAGCGGCGTGACGATGCCGGCCGTGTTGCCGATGCCGTTGAAGATGCCGCCGCTCAGGCCGGTCATGTCGCGCGGCGCGACGTCGGCCAGCACGGCCCAGCCGATCGCGCCGAGGCCCTTGCCGAAGAACGCGAGCGACACCAGCACCACCACCATCGTGTCCGATTCGGCCCACGGCGCGAGCATCAGCGAGGACGCGAGCGCCATGCCGATCATGAACGGCGTCTTGCGCGCCACCGAGGTGGAGCAGCCGCGCCGGATCAGGAAATCCGACAGCAGCCCGCCGAGCACGCCGCCGCTGAAGCCGCAGATCGCCGGCAGCGCCGCCACGAAGCCCACGGTCATGATGTTCATGCCGCGCGCCTTGACGAGGTAGATCGGAAACCAGGTGATGAAGAAGTAGGTCAGCGCGGTGATGCAGTACTGGCCGATGTAGACGGCCCACAGCGTGCGGCTCGTGAACAGCGCGCCGATCTCGCGGCGCGTGAAGCGGCGCCGGGTGCCGGCCTTGGTGCTGTCGAGGCCCACCAGCGCGCCGTTGGCGGCGATGTGGTCGAACTCGGCGCGGCTCATGCGCGGGTGCGAGCCGGGGTCGCGCAGCACGGCGAACCACAGCACGGCCATCGCCAGGCCGAGCGCGCCCATGAAGAAGAACACGTGATGCCAGCCGAACTTGTGCGTGAGCCAGGCCATCAGCGGCGTGAAGATCACCACGGCCAGATACTGCGCCGAGTTGAACAGCGCGCTGGCGGTGCCGCGCTCGTTGGTCGGGAACCAGGTCGCCACGATCCGAGCGTTGCCGGGGAAGGCCGGCGATTCGACGAGGCCGAGCATGAAGCGCATCACGAACAGCGCGGCCGTGGCGCTGGCCGCGGTGCCGAACAGTGAGACGGTGCCCTGCGAGATCGTGAACAGCGACCACAGCACGATGCTCGCGCCATACACGCGGCGCGCGCCGAAGCGGTCGAGCAGCCAGCCGCCCGGAATCTGCCCGATCGCATAGGCCCAGCCGAACGCCGAGAACACGATGCCGAGCGCGCTCGGCGAGAGGCCGAGATCCTTCGAGACGAAGGTGCCCGCGATCGAGAGCGTCGCGCGGTCGGCGTAGTTGAGGACCGTGACGCTGAAGATCAGCGCCAGGATCCAGTAGCGGAAATGGCCGATGCGCTCGCTGGCGGCCGCGGCCTTCGACGTCGTCATGTCGATGCTTTTCATGTGTCTCCTCCCTGATCTGGCGGGATGGTTCTGGTTGTCCGAACGGCCCTCGCCGGGGCCGTTTCAGCGGGTTGGCGCGTCAGCGCGTCACGGCGTGACGCTCGTGTCGGGCCGGCGGCCCGCGAAGCTGGCGGCGAGGCTGTCGAGCACGATCGCGCCCATCGCCTCGCGCGTTTGCACCGTCGCGCTGGCGCGGTGCGGCTGCAGCACGACGTTCGGCATGCCGAACAGTTCGGCCGGCGCGTTCGGCTCGTCCACGAACACGTCGAGCCCGGCGCCCGCGATGCGGCCGTCGGCCAGCGCGCGCACCAGGTCCGCCTCGTTGACGAGCTTGCCGCGCGCCACGTTGATCAGGTAGCCGTCCGGGCCGAGCGCGTCGAGCACGCGCGCATCGACGATCCCTTCCGCGTTGTCGGCCGAGGCGGCCAGCACCAGCGCGTCGCTGTCTGCGGCCAGTTGCGCGAGATCGGTCACGAAGCGGTACGGCACGTCGCTCAGTTCGCGCAGGTCGGTGTAGGCGATCGGGCAGCCGAACGCGGCGGCGCGCGCGGCGATCGCGCGGCCCACGCGGCCCAGCCCGACGATGCCCACCCGCATGCCGCTGAACTTGCGCGCGAGCGGCAGCGCCGGCGCCTTGCCCCACTGGCCGTCGCGCACGTGGCGGTCGCCGATGCAGAGGCCGCGGCAGGCCGACAGCAGCAGGCCGAGCGCGAGGTCGGCCACGTCGTCGGTCAGCACGCCGGGCGTGGTCGAGACGTGCAGGCCGCGCCGGCGGGCGTAGTCGAGATCGACGGCGTCGGTGCCGATGCCGTTGATCGCGACGATCTTCAGGTTCGGCAACTGGTCCATTGTCGCGTTGTCGATGCCCGAGGCACCGCCCGTGACGACGCCGTGGATCCGTGCGCCGATCTCGCGCAGGTAACCGGCCTTGTCCGCGTGCGCGTAGTAGCGGTGCAGCGTGTAGCGCTCGGCCAGTTGGCGGTCGAGCGAGGGCAGGACGGGGTTGATCAGCAGGATGTCGAACGGCATGGCAGGTGGTGTCTCGAACGTCTTGAAATGGTGAATCGGCGGCGCGCCGGCAGGCGGATGGCGGCCCGGTGCGAACGAGTATAGGCAGGCGATCGATCAAGGTCTAAGCTATATTCCGCATCGATCAATACAAAAATTGGAATGAACGTCGAACTCAATCATCTGCGTTGTTTCGTGGCCGTGGCCGAGGAATTGCACTTCGGCCGGGCCGCCGCGCGGCTGTTCATGACGCAGCCGCCGCTGAGCCGGCAGATCCAGTTGCTGGAGGAATCGCTCGGGCTGCTGCTGTTCGAGCGCAACAGCCGCAGCGTGAAGCTGACCGCGGCCGGGCGCGGCTATTACGACGATGCGCTGCGGATCCTGCGCCTGACCGATCAGGCCGCCGACGCGGCCCGCCGGGTGGCGCGCGGCGACGAGGGCCAGGTCACGGTGGGGTTCACGGCCGTGGCCGGCTACCGGCTCGTGCCCGAGCTGCTGGCGGCGGCGCGCGTGCAGTTGCCGGGCATCCGGCTGGTGCTCAAGGAGATGGTGTCGGTGGTGCAGATCGACGCGCTGAAGGCGCGCGCGATCGACATCGGCATCCTGCGCGCGCCGTCGGCCGATCCGGAGATCGCCACGGCGCGGCTCGCGCGCGAGCCGCTGATGGTGGTGCTGCCGGCCGCGCATCCGCTCGCGCGCCGCAAGACGATCGCCGCCGCCGATCTGTCGGGCCAGCCGTTCGTCATGTATTCGGCCGACGGCGGCAAGTATTTCCACGATCGCGTGCTGGCGTTGCTGACCGAGGCGGGCGTGTATGTGGATGTGGCGCAGCAGCTCGATCAGACGCACACCGTGCTGACGCTGGTGCGCGCGGGCATCGGCGTGTCGATCGTGCCGGCCTCGGCCCGCGAGCTGGGCATGCGCGACGTGACGTTCCGGCCGCTGTGGGCGCGCGACGCGGTGGCCGATCTCGATCTGGGCTGGCGGGTGGAGCGCGACAGCCCGGCGGTGGAGCGGTTCCGGGCGTTCGCGATGGGGCAGCGGGCGGGGGAGGCTGGGTGAGGGGGATGCAGGGTTCGACGTGGCGCTGCAAGGCGGCTTGGGCAGGCACGCCGCGCCAGCCGCCTTGGCGTTGCATTCACCCCATCCCCCGGTATTTTTAAGTTTCGCTTAAGCGTTCTCCCCGACCATCTGCGCGCGTCATTTCCGACCTCCGTGCCGATGAGCGATAACGACAGGAGAATCCCGATGCGACGCGAAGCGGCGTTCATGGTTTGTGCGATGACGCTGGCAAAGCCCGAACGGCGATGCGAGCTTCGCGATGCAGACGAGTGGCAAGCGGTGCGTCGCCCGCCACGGCGCGCCAGATGCAAGCGCAAATGCCGGCACGGATGACGGACATGGCGACGTTGCAGGCCCGCGCGATGCGGGCTTTGCAGCAGGCGGCGTTCGGCGGCATGCCGGCCTTGGCCGGCATGCCTCTTGACGCGAGGTTCGGCGTGCCGCCGATCGTGCCGATGCAGGCGCCGCGCCCGGTGCCGTATCGGGTGCCGGCGGCCCCGCCCGCCGTCATGCATGCCCCCGCTCCCGTTCCTATGCCGGCGCCTCCGAGCGCGGATCCGCACCAGCGCGGCGTCGACATCCGACGCCCGCCCGGCCGTCTACCCACCCGGCCGCACGACACATGACAAACGGGCCGGTGGAAGCGCGTCCACCGGCCCGTTTCGTTTCACCGCGTCACGGCCGGGCGACTTCACGGCCCCGAACCGGCCGTTCCCGTCTCAGACGATCATCCCCCGCCCGCTCGACACGTCGCTCGCCAGCAGCAGCGACAGCCGCCGCAGCGCCGCATGCAACTGCGTGCGATCGGGCGTGGCGCCGAGCGAGACGCGAATCGCGTTCGGCGCGCTCGCGCCCAGGTGGAACGCCGTGGACGGCGCCACCGCCAGCCCTTCGGCCCCGGCCGCCGCGGCCAGCTCGCCGGGCGCCCAGTAGCTCGGCAGCGGATACCAGAGATGAATGCCGGCCTCGCAGCCGCCCGTGGTGCCGAGCATCTGCGCGGCGGCGCGCAGCCGCTCGCGCGCCTCGGCGCGCACACCGTCGAGCACCTGCGCGGCCGAGCCGTCGTTGATCCATTGCGTGACCAGCGCGTTGGTCAGCGGCGGCGACATCAGCGAAAACGCGCGCAGCGCGGTCAGGAACGCATCGCGCAGCGCCTCGTCGGGCAGCGCCACGAACGCGGTGCGCAGCCCTGGCGACAAGCACTTCGACAGCGTCGACACGTACACGGCCTGGGCCGGCGCGATCCGCGCGAGCGGCGGCGGCGCGTCGGGCGCGAACAGCCAGTACGGATCGTCCTCGACGATGCGCACGCCGTGCCGCTGCGCCACGCTCAGCAGTTCCTGCCGGCGCGCGAATGGCAGCGTTGCGCCGGTCGGGTTCTGCAGCGTCGGGTTCAGGTAGACGAGCCGGACGGGGCCGCCCTGCGGCTCGCGGCAGGCGGCGAGCGGCGTGGAGGGGAAGAGGGTTTGTGGCCGTGGAGATCTCGGTGGTGGCCGGCGCATTTCAATAAAAACTCCTGGCACGCTTGACT
>NZ_JAAGPF010000652.1 GCF_017104645.1 Burkholderia sp. Ac-20379 | reverse complement strand
CGAGCAGCGGGCCGGCCCAGCCGGTTTCGACGCGCGGCGCGAGCGACGGCCAGCGTGCGCGCAGCGTCGCCACCAGCCCCGGCAGCAGCAGCTCGCCGATGCCGTGCGTGAGGCCCAGCCGGAACGCGCCGGCCGGCGGCTGGGTGGCGCGCACCATCTCGCGCAGCGCATCCACCTCGCGCAGCACCGCGCGGCATTGGTCGTGCACGCGGCGGCCCAGATCGGTCGGGCGCGGCGGCTTGGTGTTGCGGTCGAGCAGCGCGACGCCGAGCGCTTCCTCGAGGTTCTGCACGCGCCGCGTGATGGCCGGCTGGGTGATGCCGAGTTCGTGCGCCGCGTGGCTCAGCGACTGGCAGCGCACCACCGCCGCGAAAGCATCGATATCGCCGATTTTCATGTTATTTTTGCATGTAATGCGTTCAGGGTTATAAGCATGAATCATATTCCAAGAGGTCCCCGATGAGTGCGTTTTCCGTGCATCAAACCGCCGCGGAGCAGGCGCAGCGCAGCGCGCCGCCGCTGGCCGAATTCATTGCCGCGTTCTCGCGGCTGATCGATACGCGCCCCGACGAGGCGCGCGTGGTGCAGGCCGGCGGCGCGCTGCTGGCCGATCTGGTCGCGCGCGACGACTGGCTGCCCGAGGCGTTCGCGCAGCCCGATCCCGAGCGCTATCAGCAGTTCCTGCTGCATCGCGATCCGGCCGGGCGCTTCTCGGTGGTCAGCTTCGTGTGGGGGCCGGGGCAGACCACGCCGATCCACGATCACACCGTCTGGGGGCTGATCGGCATGTTGCGGGGTGCGGAATATTCGCAGCCCTATGCATTGGCCGCCGGCGGCGTGCCCGCGCCGCAGGGCGAACCGGTGCGGCTCGCGCCGGGGCAGGTCGAGGCGGTGTCGCCGTCGCTCGGCGACATCCATCGCGTCAGCAACGTCTACGACGATCGCGTCTCGATCAGCATCCATGTGTACGGCGCCGACATCGGCGCGATCGAACGCGCCGTGTATCGCGAGGACGGCACGCGCAAGCGCTTCGTGTCAGGCTATACGCTGCCCGCCGCGGCCTGAGCGCGGCATTCACCTTTTCCCGTTCATCGATTCCCAGTCACCATGTCCGATTCCGCCGTGCCTTCCTTCGCGCTTGCCGATTCCGCCGCAGCCGCGTTTCCCGTGTCGACCGTTGCCGAGGTGCGCGCCGCGCTGCTCGCCCGCGACGAGATCGCATTCGTCGATCTGCGCGAGGAAGATCCCTACGCGCAGGGCCACCCGCTGTGGGCGGCCAACCTGCCGCTGTCGAAGCTCGAACTCGACGCCTGGACGCGCATCCCGCGCCGCGACACGCGCGTCGTGCTGTACGGCGAGGCCGGCGGCGTGGACCTCGCGCCGCGCGGCGCGCGCGTGCTGGCCGCGCTCGGCTATACGCGCGTGCATCTGCTCGAAGGCGGCCTCGACGCGTGGCGTGCGGCAGGCGGCGAACTGTTCATCGACGTGAACGTGCCGAGCAAGTCGTTCGGCGAATACGTGGAAGCGAAGCGGCACACGCCGTCGCTGTCGGCGCAGGAAGTGCAGGCGCTGATCGACGCGCAGGCCGACGTGGTGATCGTCGATGCGCGCCGTTTCGACGAATACCAGACCATGAGCATTCCCACCGCCACCAGCGTGCCCGGCGCCGAACTGGTGCTGCGCGTGCGCGAGCTGGCGCCGGATCCGGCCACCCAGGTGATCGTCAATTGCGCGGGCCGCACGCGCAGCATCATCGGCACGCAATCGCTGGTCAACGCGGGGCTGCCGAACCCGGTGGCGGCGCTGCGCAACGGCACGATCGGCTGGCTGCTGGCCGGCCAGACGCTCGACCACGGCGCGGCGCGGCGCTTTCCCGATGCGGTGTCCGAGGCGCATCGCGAGGCGGCGCGCCGCAACGCGCGCGAGGTGGCCGCGAAGGCCGG
>NZ_JAAGPF010000651.1 GCF_017104645.1 Burkholderia sp. Ac-20379 | reverse complement strand
TCTGAGTCATTAGTCTGCGCATCACGAGACGATACTAGTTGATGCACATCTCCAATCTTGTCAGCGCGGATGTGATCTGCTTAGACGGCTTCGAGCATCAAGTCGTATACATCATCCACCACGTTGCACTAGAGTACCTACGCTATGTGTCATAGTGCATGTCTGCTAGATCATCACTCTGTGTTGTTATGAATGCAACGCACATATCCTACTTTTTTTTTTTTTTTTTTTTTAATGATACGGCACCCACCGAGATCTACACTGCCACCA
>NZ_JAAGPF010000650.1 GCF_017104645.1 Burkholderia sp. Ac-20379 | reverse complement strand
CAGCACGCGCGGCGCGATCTCGACCGGCCGCGGCGCGCGGCGCGTCCAGATGCGCGAATTGACGAACGCGCCCGCGATGGTCGGCGCCAGCAGCATCGCCACCGGCAACGGGATGCGGCCGTCGGCGCGTTTCTGGAACGCGGCCGGCGCGCCGCGCAAATAGGCGAACGCGGTGGCGGCCAGCGCCAGCGCGATCCATCCGGCCAGCAGCGCGCCGGGCACCGCATTCGGAATGCAGGCCAACGCAACGAGCGCCGCCAGCAGCGCGGCCACCGCGTAGATCGTCCCGATCCGGCGCGCGCGCGGAGAAGGGTGTGCGACATCGAGCGCATCGAGCGGAAACAGAAACAGCGCGAGACAACCGACCGCCGCCCCGGTCGGCACGTCGATCGCATGATGCTGATAAGTCGTCAGCACCGACACGCCGATCGCCGCGAACCACGGATGCATGAGCGCGCGCTGCCAGCCTTCGCGCCAGCGCGCCGCATAAGCGGCCCACAGCACCACCAGCAGCCCGATGTGCAGTGACGGCGCCTGATTGAACGGCTTGTCGAAACCGGCGAGCGCCGTGAACAGCGCGCCGGCCAGCCCGCCGGCCTCGGGCCGCTCGAAGCCGAAACGCAGCGGCCACGCGATGAAGCAGGCCACCGACACCAGTTGCACGAACAACAAGCGCTTCACGTGCCCGGCCAGCGCGGCGCGATTCGTCTGGAATGCGAACGAGAACCCGTAGAGCAGATCGATCGACCAGTACGGCACGATGGTCCACGGCAGGAACGGGATCGCGCGCTCCCAGCCGAACGCGAAGCTCGGCACCGAGGCGTGCCGCGACGCGAGCCAGTTCGCGAAACCGTAGGTCGAGAAGAAGATCGCGCCCATCGCCGCGAGCGCGGCGACGCGCAGCCCGAACGGGGCGGCGCGCGAGGCGGCCGGAACCGCAGGCGCCGCGGCGCCGATGCCGGACGCGCTCACGCCTCGACCCGCTGCGCAAGGCTGACGGTGAAGATTCCCATCGCGTCGATCCGTTGTTCGAGCTTGCGGAACCCGGCGCGCGCCACCAGCTCATCCATTTCGGCCTGCGAACGACGCCGCATCACCCAATGCGCGTCGCCGCGATGATTGTTCAGCGCCCGCGCGATGAATTCGAGCTGCGGATGCCACGGCTGCCCGGTGTAGACGAGATACCCGCCCGGCGGCACCGCACTGGCCAGCCCGCGCAGCGAGCGCTCGATCATCGCGTTGTCCCCGAACAGTTCGTACAGGCCCGACACGATCGCGAGCGTCGGGCGCGGCGCCAGCGCGGCCAGCGAGGCCTCGTCGAACGCATCGCCCTGCTCGAAGCGCGCCACCGCGCCGAGCCCGCGCTGCGCGATCAGCGCCCGCCCGGCCTCGACGTTCGGCGGCGAGTAATCGCGCAGCAGCATGCCGTCGGGCGCCGCCGCTGCCGCCGCGATCGAATCGAGCACATAGCGGCCGTGCCCGGCCGCTATGTCGACGATCCGCACCTCGCGGCCCGCCTCGCGCAGCCGTGCGGCCGCGATGCGGATCAGTTCCTCCGCATGCAGCGTGCGCTGCCGGACTCCCGCCCAGCACGGCGAGCCGAGAAACCCCGGGTCGAACCGCCGGCCGAGTCCGGCCCGCCCGCGCC
>NZ_JAAGPF010000649.1 GCF_017104645.1 Burkholderia sp. Ac-20379 | reverse complement strand
GCGCCCGGATACCAGGGGCTGTCGTCGCGCTCGAGCAGCCAGCGCCAATCGGGCACGCGCGGCAACAGCACCCAGAGCGGACGGCCCAGCGCACCGGCCAGATGCGCCACGGAGGTATCCACGCTGATCACCAGATCGAGCGATTCGGCCAGCGCGGCGGTTTCGCCGAAATCCACCAGCGCGTCGCCGAACGTGGCCATGCCGCTGGCCGCGAAGGCGTCGGCATCGCGGGCGCGCACCTGCGGCTGAAGGCTCACGAAGCAGGCGTCCAGTTCGAACCACGGCGCCAGCATCGACAACGGAATCGAGCGGTTCGCGTCGTTGGCGTGGCGCGGGTTGCCCGACCAGGCCAGGCCCACGCGCAGACGGCCGGGCGGCGCGACCGCGTCGAGCCGGCGCGCCCAGATCCCGCGCCGGGCCGGATCGGCGCGCAGGTACGGCGTGGCGGCCGGCACGGTGTCGAGCTCGGTACGGAACGCGTACGGCAAGCTCATCATCGGACACTGCAGATCGAAGGCCGGCAGCGGCTCGCCGAACGCGATCACGCGGCTCACGCCGCGCAGCGAACCGAACAGCCCTGTCAGTTCGGCGGGCACCTCGAGATGGACGGTCGCCCCCTGGTCCGCCGCCAGGCTCGCGTATCGGCAGAACTGCAGCACGTCGCCGTAGCCCTGCTCGGTGTGCAGCAGCAGCGTGCGGCCCGCCAGCGGCGCGTCGCCGATCCAGGCCGGGCGATCGGCGTGGCGCCGGTTCAGCATCGCGTCGGCCGCCTGCCAGCGCGCCTCGTGGCGCGCCCAGCCGAGCGCGTAGTCGCCCATCAGCAAGCGGCAGAACGCCTCGACCCGAGGCGCCTCGCCGTGATGGGGATCGCGCCGGCACGCCAGCAGCAGATCGTCGAGCGCTTCCGCGTGGCGGCCGACGTGCTGGCGCGCCAGCGCCCGCGCGAAGATCGCCGGCGTGGTCTCGGCCGGCGCGGCGGCGGACGCCGCGTGATCCGAGAGCGCCTCGTCGTAGCGGCCCAGCAGTTGCAGCGTCAGGCCGCGCTGGTAGAGCAGCTCCGGCTGCGCGCCCGCCAACGCGAGCGCGCGATCGAGATGATCGAGCGCCTCGCCCGGCCGTTCGAGCGCCCGCAGCGCGAAGGCCCGGTTGCGCAGCGCGTCGACCGCGTCGGGCATGCGCGCCAGCGCCGCCGCATAGGCGGCGGCGGCCTCCTCGTGGCGCGCCAGCCCCAGCAGCGCGTTGCCGCGGCCGAGCCAGCCCGGGCCGCTGTCGCGCTCGACCGCGAGCAGGCGGTCGCAGCGCGCCAGCAACGCCTCGTAAGCGTGCAGCAGATCGAGCGCGACGCAGCTCGCGAACAGCAGCACCGGATCGTTCGGCGCGCGCGCCAGCCCTTCGTCGAGACACGCCAGCGCCGCGTCGGGCTTGCCCATCTCGGTCAGCACCGCCCCGCAGGCATGGATCAGCGCGTTCGTCTTGCCGCACGCCACGATCGCCATCTGATAGCTGTGCAGCGCCTCCGCCGGGCGGCCGAGCGCGCGCAACGCGTCGCCGTGCACGGCATGCGCCACGCCGTCGCCGGGCGTCAGTTGCAGCGCGCGGGCGGCGCTGATCAGCGCATCGGCGGGCCGGCCGAGGCGGCGCAGCACATCGGCGCGGCGAACCGCGTTGCGCGGGTTGGACGGCTCCCGCCCCAGCGCCAGCGCGTAGGACTGCGCGGCCTCGTCGTAGCGCGTCCGGCCGGCCAGCGCGTCGCCTAGATCGGGAGTGCTGCGTGTAGGGGAAGAGTGTGGGTGGCTGGGTAT
>NZ_JAAGPF010000648.1 GCF_017104645.1 Burkholderia sp. Ac-20379 | reverse complement strand
GCCAGCGGCGGTGGACGTGACGAACGCGGCGCCCGCGCCCGCCGTCGACGAAGCGGCTCGCAAGCCGGCACCGGCTGTCCGCCCGAATCCGATTCCCGTTGCGGACGCTGCCGCGCCCACGCCTGTTCCCGTTTCCGCGCCGGCCGAGGCCGGGGCTGCCGCCGTCGATCTCGACGCGCAACTGCGTCCGCTGTCCGAGCGCCTGCGCGCGCTGCAACTCGAAACCGTCGACCTGCGCCGCGCGGCCGACCGCGAGATGCGCCGCGTGAACCGCCTGCTGCTCGCGCTCGCGGCGGTGGTGCTGATCGCGATCGTCGCGCTGGGCCTGCAGACGACGGCGCTGTCGAGCGCGCACCGCGATGCCGACGAACTGCAACGCCGCGTCGATCGCCTGACGTCGTCGCAGGAAACGCAGGCGGCCAATCTTGCCGCGATGCAGCAACGCGCCGACGAGCTCGGCGTGCAGGTGCAGCGCCTGACCAATCGCAGCGCCGTGGCCCCGCGCCCGCAACCGGCGCGCCGCGAACGCCGCACGCGCTAGCCGTAACGGGCTTCGACCCCGCAACGATCGAGCCGGCCGTCTTGCGACGCGCCGGCTTTTTTATTCGGGGCGGCATCCTGTGCGTCGGCATGTCGCGTCGCGTTTACCGCACAGAATGCTGCGGCGCACTAGATTGATCTAGGGAAAACCCTTAATATTCATGTCTAGGGAAAACCCTGATCACTACTGCCCAGCCGGGAGCCGCACATGACCCTCATCTTCGCCCTGCTTCAAAAGATCGACGATCTGTTCGTTTCGCCGCATCTGCCGCTCGACCGCGACTATTCGTACGCCGCCCGCCACGCGGAAGCCGAGCGTCAGCGCAAGTCGCAGATCTCGCGTTTCGGCCTGCTGCGCCGCTGATTTCCCGCCGCATTCCGTTTCGATTCGTGCACGAATCGAAGCGCCGAAAACCAAAAAGCTCGCGAACCGTCTGACGGTTCGCGAGCTTTTTGCGTCATGGCACGCCGGCTTCAGCGTGTTTCGCCCTTCCACATCTTCAACAACAGCGCGTTCGTGACCACGCTCACGCTCGAGAACGCCATCGCCGCGCCCGCGATCATCGGGTTCAGCAGCCCGGCCGCCGCGAGCGGCACCCCCACCAGGTTGTAGACGAACGCCCAGAACAGGTTCTGGCGGATCTTGCGATAGGTGCGGCGCGAGATGTCGATCGCGGCCGCCACCAGCGCCGGATCGCCGCGCATCAGCGTGATGCCGGCCGTGTTCATCGCCACGTCGGTGCCGGTGGCCATCGCGATGCCGATGTCGGCGGCGGCCAGCGCCGGCGCGTCGTTGATGCCGTCGCCCACCATCGCCACCACGCCGCCCGGCGTGGCCGCCTTCAGTTCGCCGATCACGCGCGCCTTGTCGTCGGGCAGCACCTGGCTGTGCACTTCATCGATGCCGAGCGCGCGCGCGACGGCCGCCGCGCTGCCGCGGTTGTCGCCCGTCACCAGCACCGTGCGGATGCCGAGCGCCTGAAGCCGCGCGATCGCATCGCGCGCGCCGGGCTTCACCGTGTCGCCGAAGCCGATCAGCGCGAGCGCCGCCTGCGGCGCGTCGAGCCGCATCAGCCACGACACCGTGTTGCCGGCCGCTTCGAGTTCGGCGGCGCGCGCGGCGGCTGCGGCCGGCACGTCGATCGCCAGTTCCGCCCGCCCGCGCGCGCTGCCGATCGCGTA
>NZ_JAAGPF010000647.1 GCF_017104645.1 Burkholderia sp. Ac-20379 | reverse complement strand
TGTCGGCCAGCGCCGGCACGACCTTCTTGGTGGCTTCGTCGTACGACACCAGCGTGTTGAAGATCACGTCGGCCGAGGCGTTGGTGGTGACGAGCGAGTTGAACTGCACGACGTCGAAGCCGTCGGGCTCGCTTCGGTGCCGACCGTGAGCCGCTTCCCCGTCGCGACGAGAGGGGCCGCCGCGGCGAGCGCGGCGGCGGCGCCAGCGGCGCGCTGCTCGTGGAAGCCGGTGGGGAAGCCGACAGGGACGCGGTGCCCTGCGAGTCGGGCGCCGACGAGCGCGCCGTGATGCGCGGCGAGCCCTCGCCACGCGGGGAGTCCGGCGTAGGCGTCAGGCCCGACAGCGCATGATTCGACGCGGCCCGGCGCGCCCCGCCGGCATCGGTGGCCGGGGTGGAATGCTCGGTGTGTGTGGTGGAGTCGGCGCCGGGTTGCGGGCCGATCCGTTGCCCCGAATTGACGTTATTGAGCATGACGCAGTCCTGTTGGTGCGCGGCGCGGTCGAGCGCTGGGCCTTTTGTCATGAAAAATTAATCTTCCGGCGGGCCGGAAAATAATTCCATGCGAAGGAGCGTCGCGCGACGCGAAGCGATCAGGTCTTCGGCTTGCCGCTGTCGGGCCACCATGGTTGCGGCGACTCGCGAATCCGGTAGTCGTCGAGGTTCTTGCCGGCGATCCATTTGGGGCGCTGGCCCCGGCCGGACCAGGTCTGCCCGGTTTCCGGGTTGTAGAACTTCGCCTTCACCGGCGTGCGCTTGGGCTTGATGAAGCCCGCCGCGCGCAGCAGCTCCAGCTCGGAAATGTCGTACTCCTGCACATCCTTCGCCAGTTGTTCGAGCTTCGCCTGCTTTTCCCGCTGGCGGGTTTCCTCGAGCAACCGGTTCAGTTGCCCGAGCTGACGTTGCAACTGGCGAATGGTGGGATTGGTCATCGTGCAAGGTCATCGGCACAGCATGGCGTGGCAGCCCGGCATCGCCGCTTCAACCGCCGTTGGTCGGCCGGGCCGGGCTGCGGCGGGCAGGTCAGGTCAGCGTGAACTCCGTCTGGGCGCCCGCCGCGGCCGGGCGGACATGCTCCCGGCGCACAGCGAGAAAAATTTCCTGAAGCAGTGCGAAGCATTCGGTGGTCACGTCCTCGCGGGCGCGCCGGTTCAGCACCTCGTGGTCGACGTTCTCGAGCACCAGCGCGTCGAGCCGCGGCAGGCTGCCGAGCTTGCGGCGGCTGCCGCCGAAGTGCATGTAGAACTCGTCGAGCGCGTGATCCTTCGGGCTGAACAGCAGCCGCACGCGCACGCCCGCGGCGTCGAGCCGGCGGAAGTGGCGGTGCACCTGGTGGCTGGAGGTGGTGGCGAACAGCCGGTCGTTCGACAGCGTCGCGAGATGGCGCTGCACGCGCGTCATGGCGTGACGCCACAGCGTGCGGGCCGCCGGGCGCAGGCTGAGTTCGCCGCGCAGCACCTTGGTCCACTTGTCGGCGCGCGTCATCGAGCGCAGGTTGGCGCGCGCCGAGCCGCGCGGATTCTGCGCGGCCTGCAGGATGGTGCAGTTCTCGGGCAGCAGGAAGCTCGCCGGGTTCACGAGGATCAGCCCGCGGATGCCGAGGTTCTTGCGCGAGGCAACCAGCGCCGTGTAGGCGCCCGCGCAGATGCCGAAGATCACGATCTGCCGGTAGCCGCGCGCGGCCAGCCAATCCACCCAGGCGGCCAGATCGGCCGCCATCGATTCGTAGGGGATCTGGCCGGGGCCGCGCGCCTGCGCCGCGCCCGCGCTGTCGCCGATGCCGTCGGCATCGACGCGCAGCGACGCGTAGCCGTGGCACACCATCTCGCGCGCCAGCTCCACGCCGAAGCGGCCGTCGCCGACATGATGGGTGGCGCCGGTGTTCGCGATCAGCAGCGCGGGCGCGGTCGTATCGCCGGCGCGCATCGGCTCGCACAGGATGCCGGCGAGCCGGCCGTCGCCGGCCCGCACC
>NZ_JAAGPF010000646.1 GCF_017104645.1 Burkholderia sp. Ac-20379 | reverse complement strand
GGGCAACGCCGCGGCCGGGGCGGCAGCGCCCGACGCGACGGCGGGCACGCCCGGCAGCGCGTTGCGCGCAGCGGCCGGCGCATCGGGCGCGCGGTAATCGGGGCCGAGCGGATGGAACAGCGTGCAGGCGCTCATCGTCAGGCACAGCGACGACGCGGCCAGCACGCCGCGCGGCAGGCGGTTCGCGAAGCGCTTCATGGCTGCCCTCGCGCGACCGATGCGGCCGATACGGCGGAAGCGGAGGCTGCCGATGCGCTCGATGCCCCCGCCGCCTTGCCGGCCGGCATCCGTTCGGGCGCGGTGCTGCCCGGCGCGTTCGGCTGCGCGCCCGGCTTCGCCTGCGCGTCGCCCGGCTTGAGGATCGCCACCGACGCCGTGCGCCCGCTGATCAGGCGCGCGTCGAGATGGGTCTGCACGTCGTCGAACGCGATCCACACCGGCACGCGCTGCGCGAGCCGCACCCACGCGAAGTTCGGATTGATCGACGGCACCAGCCCGTTCGCGCCGGCCGCCGTGTCGGAATCCTGGATCGCGCCCACCACGCTGATCACGTGGCCGTCGAGCGGCGCGCCCTCGCCCATCAGCCAGATGCGCGCGCGATCGCCCACGTGGATGCGCGAGATGCGCGTCTCCTGGAAATAGCCCTCCACGCGCAGCGACGCCACGTTGACCAACGCCAGCATGCCGGTGCCCGCGCTCACGAAGCGCCCCGGATGCAGCGTCGCGTTGGTCACGATGCCGTCGAACGGCGCGCGCACGGTGGCGCGTTCGAGATCGAGCTGCGCCGAGGCCAGCGCCGCGCGCGCCTCGTCCACCGCGGCCTGCGCGCCGCGCAGCGCCTGATCGGATTGCTCGACGCTCTGCTCGGACACCGCGCCGCGCAACGCGCGGTTGCGCGCCGCCTGCTGGCCGGCGTACACGCGCTGCGCCTCGGCGCTCTCCAGGCTCGCGCGCGCCTTCTGCTCGGCGATCTGGAAGCGCTGCGGATCGACGCGGAACAGCACGTCGCCGCGATGCACGAACGCGTTGCCGTGCACGTTCACCTCGGTCAGCAGGCCGCTGACGTCGGTGGTCACGTTGACCACGTCGGCGCGCACGTGGGCGTCGCGGGTGCGCGGATCGCGCTCGTAGTACGTCCACATGTAGGCGACGGCGATCGCCGCGATCGCGACGATGAACACCGCCAGCAACGACTGGAAGACGGTACCGATGATCCTCGATTGGCGGGGCGTGAAATGCACGGCGGATTCTCGCTAGGACGCAATGGGATGAAGGAAACGCATCAGGGCCGGAGCCGATGCAGCCAGTCGTCGAACACCGACGACAGCGGCAGCGCGCTCGGCCCGCCGAAGATCCGCAGCACCACGGCCAGCAGGATCACGAACAGGCACACCTGGATCACGCCGACGTGCCAGACCCGGCCGCCGAGCGGCCAGATATGCAGGAAGCGATCGAGCACGCGGCGCAGGACGAACAGCAGCACGAACACCACCGCGATCGCCACGGCCGGCATCGGCACGAAAATGCCCAGCAGATCGACTTCGGGCGACATCATGACGGGGCTCCGGGGGCGGGGTTATGGCTGCCGCCGCTGTTGCCGCTCGCATCGGCGCGCGGCGGCGCGGGCGGGGCCGCGTGCGGATAGAGCGCGAGCCGCAAATCGGCCAGCAGCGCCTGCGCAAACACCGGCAGGCCGGCGGCCGCATGCAGGAACGTGTCGAGCGCGACGGGCGACGCCGGCAGCGCGTCGTCTTCGCCGCCCTTCGTGCGCGGGCCCTGCGCATCCGCCGCCGACAGCAGGCGGCCCACCGA
>NZ_JAAGPF010000645.1 GCF_017104645.1 Burkholderia sp. Ac-20379 | reverse complement strand
CGGCCGCGGCTGGCTGCTGCCGCGCGAAGGCCAGCTCGACAATCGCCAGACGCTCGCCGCGCTGGCCGCCGGCCTGGCCGAACGCGGCGTCGCCACGCACTGGCACACCGCCGTCGATGCCGCGCCCGAGCCTGGCGCGCATCTCACCATCGATTGCCGCGGCCTCGGCGCGAAGCCGGTGCTGCCGGCGCTGCGCGGGATTCGCGGCGAGGTCGCGCGCGTGCATGCGCCCGGCATCGGCCTGACCCGGCCGGTGCGGCTGCTGCATCCGCGCTATCCGCTCTACATCGCGCCGAAGCAGAACGATCTGTACGTGATCGGCGCGACCGAAGTGGAGGGCGAGGACATGTCGCCCGTCAGCGTGCGCTCGGCGCTCGAATTGCTGAGCGCCGCGTTCTCCGTGCATCCGGCGTTCGGCGAGGCGCGCATCCTCGAACTCGGCACGCAATGCCGGCCGACGCTGCCCGATCATCGCCCCGCGATCGTCCGGCGCGGCGCGGCGACGCTGTCCGTCAACGGCCTGTACCGGCACGGCTTCATGATCGCGCCCGAGGTGGCGCAGGCGGCCGTCGAGTGGGTGCAGGCGTGGTTCGGCGGCGCGCCGGGCCTGCAGCGCGCCGATCCCGACGCTTTCGCCGCCTGGCGCGCCGAGGCGCGCTGGCCGGACCTGTTTCAGACCGACGCGGCGCATGCGTAACGCGCCGCCCCCGACCTACCGACTTCCGCCATGGATATCCAGATCAATCAACAGACGCTGACGCTTCCCGACGGCGCGACCGTCGCCGACGCGCTCGCCGCCTACGAGGCCCGCCCGCCGTTCGCGGTGGCCGTCAACGGCGCGTTCGTCGCGCGCACGCGCCACGCCCAGCACGCGCTGGCGGCCGGCGACCGGCTCGACGTCGTGCATCCCGTCGCGGGCGGCTGAACCGCGCGCCATTACAGGACTTCCCCATGACGCTGCTTTCCACTCCCGATTCGCTGACGCTGTACGGCACCGCGTTCCAGAGCCGCGTGCTGCTCGGCACGTCGCGCTACCCGTCGCTGCAATCGCTGTCCGATTCGATCGCCGCGTCGAAGCCCGGCATGGTGACCGTCGCGCTGCGCCGGCAGATGAACGCCGGCACCGCCGAGGCCGGCTTCTTCGATCTGCTCAAGCGCCACGACGTGCCGCTGCTGCCGAACACGGCCGGCTGCCAGACGGTGGCCGAGGCGGTCAACACCGCGCAGATGGCGCGCGAGCTGTTCGAGACCGACTGGATCAAGCTCGAACTGATCGGCGACGACTACACGCTGCAGCCCGATCCGGTCGGCCTGATCGAGGCGGCAGCGCTGCTCGTCAAGGACGGCTTCAAGGTGCTGCCGTATTGCACCGAGGATCTGGTGATCGGCCGCCGCCTGCTCGACGCGGGCTGCGAGGCGCTGATGCCGTGGGGCGCGCCGATCGGCACCGGCAAGGGCGTCGTCAATCCGTACGGGCTGCGCGTGCTGCGCGAGCGGCTGCCGGACGTGCCGCTGATCGTCGATGCCGGGCTCGGCGTGCCGTCGCACGCGTGTCAGGTGATGGAGTGGGGTTTCGACGGCGTGCTGCTGAACACGGCCGTGTCGCAGGCGACGCATCCCGAGATCATGGCGCGCGCGTTCGCGCAGGGCGTCGAGGCGGGGCGCGCCGCGTATCTGGCCGGCCCGATGGACGCACGCGACACCGCGCACGCGAGCACGCCGGTGGTCGGCATGCCGTTCTGGCACCACGACGGAGGCGCGCAATGACGGCCACGCCCGCCGCGCGGTTCGCCGCGCTGTTCTGGCCGCCGGCCGACGAACTGGA
>NZ_JAAGPF010000644.1 GCF_017104645.1 Burkholderia sp. Ac-20379 | reverse complement strand
CATCGAGCGCCACCTGCCGCAGCAGCGCGCGCGCGGCGCGGGCCGCGCCGCCGGGCGTCCAGCTCAGGCCGTCGATCCGCAGCTCGCTCATCGCGCGCCCGCGTTCAGAACTTCAGCGTGGCGGTCACGCCGCCCGAGCGCGGCGCGCCGAGCAGCCATTCGCCGCCGTCGTTCTGGCTGGTTTCCGCGTAGACGCGGTTGGTGAGGTTGTGCAGATAAAGCGACACGGTCAGATCCTTGGTGGCACGCCACGAGGCGGAAGCGTCCAGCAGCGTATACGAAGGCAGATGCACCGTGTTGGCGGTGTCGCCGTAGCTGCGGCCCACGTAACGCAGGCCCGCGCCCGCGCGCCAGCCCGGCGCGAAGGCCCAGTCCACCCACAGGTTGGCCGTCTGCTGCGGGATGTTGATCGGCACGTTGCCGGCGCGCGAGACGCTCGCGCCATCCACCGATTCGTCGAAGTTGTCGTAGCGCGCGCGCAGGAACGCCGCGTTCGCATCGATCGACAGCCCGTGCGGCAGTTGCAGCGCGCCGGTCCATTCCACGCCACGCGACGACTGCTTGCCCACCTGGATGTTCTGCCCCGGGTTCTGCGGATCGGCGCTCAGGATGTTGCGCTTGACGATCTGGTAGAACGCCAGCGTCCAGGAGCCGCGCCCGCCGCCGAACGCCTGCTTCACGCCGGCTTCCCACTGCTCGCCGGTCGACAGGCTGAACGCGCTGCTCGATTTCGACAGCGTGATCAGCGAGCCGACGCCGTCGGTGCCGGTGGTGTACTGGCCGTACAGCGAGACGTTCGGCGTCAGCGAGAACACCAGCCCGGTGCGCCAGCTCGTGTGGCCGAACGTCTTGTCGAACGACGACGCGCCGGCCGTGGCGGTGGCGAACGTGTCGCGATGGAAATCGATGTAGTCGTAGCGCAGGCCCGAGATCCACGACAGCCGGTCGCTCAGCTCGACGCGATCCTCGGCGAACACGCCGGCCTGATGCGTGTGCGTGCGGAACACCGGCACGGTGGCGTCGGGGCTGGCGAACACGCCCGGATCGAAGCCGAACGCGGGCACCGTGGATTGCCCGTCGAACGGCGTGTTGCTGCCGTCCACGAACGTCACGTCGTTGAACTCCGCGCCCACCACGAGCCGGTTCTGGCGGCCCAGCAGATGGCCGTCGAAGGTGGCGTCGAGCCGGTCGCCCACCTGCCGCTCGTGGTGCGTGATCTCGATGTAGTCGCTGCGCAGCACCGAGCCGTCGTTCTGCAGTGCGTAGCTTTCCGAATCGTGCCAGTGGCGGTCGGTCAGCATGCCGTACAGGCTGTTGCGCACCGTCACGCCGGGCGCGGCGCGCCAGGTGGCGCTCAGGCGCGCCCAGCGGTCGAAATACGAAATCGATGCGTCGCCGACGTTGTAGTTCTGCCGCGCGAACGCCGGGTTCAGCGCGCCGCCCTCGGTCGGCACGCCGAAATAGGTCATCGGCTTCTGGCGCGCGAAATCGTAGTCGAGCGTGAACGACAGCGCCGGGTTGACGTCGAGCTTCAGCGCGCCGCCCACCGACGTGATGTGCGATTCGCCGCGCGGCACCCAGCCGTTCTGGCGGTCGTCGTTCACATAGAAGCGGTACGACAGCATCGGCCCGAGCGCGCCGGTGGTATCCAGCGCCACGCGCTTCTCGCCGTAGCTGCCCGCGCCCACCAGCACGGTGGTGGAACGCTCGCGCTGCGGCGCCTTCGGCACCACGTTGATCACGCCGCCGATGCCGCCCTCGCCGTACAGCACCGAGGCCGGCCCGCGCAGCACCTCGATGCGGTCCACCTGCCAGGTGTCGGCCGGGAACGTCACGGTGCCGGCGCCGACCATCATGCGCGTGCCGTCGTAGAGCGTGGTGACCGATTCGGGGCCGCTGAAGCCGCGCACCGACATCGCCGTGCCGCCGTTGCCGGGCGCGCCGGCGGCGGCGAAGCCGGCCGCGCGCGTGACGGCGCCGAGCACGGTGGTGTCGCCGCGCTCGCGCAC
>NZ_JAAGPF010000643.1 GCF_017104645.1 Burkholderia sp. Ac-20379 | reverse complement strand
AGAGGCAACTCGCATGGACATACTGCGCGACGATGAAAATCGAGCTAGAATCTGACTTCACGTCGAGAGACTGACGTGCCGCCTGCGAGATGTTCTTTTCTAGTGATCCGCGGACCACCGAGATCTCCACTGCCACCAACGCTCTTTCCCTACACAACGCTCTTCCGATCTGCCGGCCCCGAACTGGCCGCGACGCTCGGCCCGCTGGCGGCCTCGCTGAACGCGACAGCCGTGTTCGACGGCGTGGGCGGCGCGCTGCTCGGCGCGCTCGCGCCTGCGCTGGCGCCGCGCTCGACGATCTACACGTACGGCTTCCTCGATCGCGACGAGCCGTTCTCGATCGCCACCGCGCTGCTGATGATGAAGGATCTGACGATCCGCCGCTTCAGCAACTTCGAGAGCGCGACGGTGCGCGATCCGGCCCGGCTGGTGCGTGCGCTGACGGCGCTCGAGGGGCTGATCGACGACCCCGCGCTGCGCACGCGGCTCGGGCCGGCGTTCGCGTTCGACCGGATCGGCGAGGCGATGGCGTTCGAGCCGGCCGACGGCACCAAGGCCGTGCTGGTGGCGCGTTCCTGAGCGCCAGGGGGCCGAATGCGCGAGGCGGGTGGACAGCGCGGCACATGCGTGCTGTCATGCCCGTTCCCCACCATGCCCACAGGAGCCTCGCGATGTCGCGCCCCGATTTCATCAAGCACTGGACCGAACTCGAAGGGCCGGAGGCCGGGCATTACCCCGGCGATCCCGAGCCGATGGGCCTCGGCGCGCCGCTCGCGCGCAAGCTCGGGCTGACGCGCATCGGCATCCATCACGTGCGGCTGCTGCCGGGCCGGCGCACGTCGTACCCGCACGCCGAGAGCGCCGAGGAGGAGTTCGCCTACGTGGTCGCGGGCACGCCGGATGTCTGGATCGACGGCCATCTGCACCGGCTCGCGCCGGGCGACGCGGTGGCGTTCCCGGCCGGTACGGGCATTTGCCACACGTTCCTGAACAACACGCCGGACGAGGTGCGGCTGATCGTGGTGGGCGAGACGCCGAAGGACGAGAACCGCATCCGCTATCCGCTGAACGCCGCGCACGAGGCGACGCGCGACGACCGCTGGACCGACTGGCCGGAACGGGCGCTCGGGCCGCACGACGGGAAGCCGAGGGTCGCGTGAGAGGGGGCGGGGTGACGTTGGCGGCGCGTTGGTTGGTTCGCCGGGCGTCGCCTGAACGAACCGCGCAGGGCAGCCGGGCGTCGCGTCAAGCGAGCACTGGCTTACGTCGGCGTCTCGCCGGTTTGCTCGCCGTGCGCTGCCTGAACGAGCCACGTAGGGAAGCGGAAAATCGCATCACGCGGGCATCGGCATCCGCCAACGCCGCGCCGGTTTGCTCGCCCTGCGCCGCCCGAGCGAGCCGCGCAGGGCGGCCGAGAATCGCGTCAAGCGAGCACTACTGGCTTACGCCATCGCCGTCCCGGCTTCCTCACCCAGCACCGCCTGCACCAGCCACGCGGCCAGCCCATCGAGCACGGGCCGCCAGTCGCCGCTGTCGCGCTGGCGCAGCACCGTGACGCCCGGCAGCCACGGCGACGTAGCGCCCGCGCTGCCCCAGCGCCAGTCGCCGGAATGGTTGACCGGCACGCAGGTCGGCGCGCCGAGCAGCGCGGCGAGGTTCGCCACCGACGAATCGACGGCGATCACGGCATCGAGTTCGCGGATGCAGGCGGCGGTGTCGTCGAAGCCGTCGATGTCGGGCGCGTAGTGGCGCATCCCGCGCGGCAGCCCACCGGCCAGCGCTTCGCCGGTCGGATGATGCAGGCTCACGAACAGCACGCGCGAAGCCAGCGCCGGATCCGCGATCAGCCGCTCGACCGCGTCGCGCGGCAGGCTGCGGCGCGCGGCCCAGCAGCGCGCCGCGCTGCCGAGTTCGGGGCGGTGGCGATGCGCGCAGTCGTAGAACAGGCCCACCAGCTTGCGGCCCGGTGCGCCGGCGCGCAGGCGGCAGATCGGAAGAGCACACGGCTGA
>NZ_JAAGPF010000642.1 GCF_017104645.1 Burkholderia sp. Ac-20379 | reverse complement strand
CGGGGCCGCGGCGCCGACGCGCTGCATCACTGCCTGCGTCATGCGCGCCCGCGACCGCTGCGCGAAAGGCGGCCGGCGCAGCGCGGCGTCTGATCGCGCCAACATGGGTACGCGGGTAGACGGCACGCGCCGCCGGCGCTCGGCGCGTGCCGCGCCACACGCGGCAGCATTCGGCGGATCCGGCTATGATCGCCACACCTCAACTTCGCCCGAGCCGCCCCATGAGCGACCTGTCCGCCTTCCCGATCACGCAGAAATGGCCGGCCCAGCACCCGGACCGCATCCAGCTCTATTCGCTGCCCACGCCGAACGGCGTGAAGGCCTCGATCGCGCTGGAAGAGCTCGGGCTGCCCTACGAGCCGCACCTGGTGCGCTTCGACACCAACGATCAGCTCTCGCCCGAATTCCTCTCGCTGAATCCGAACAACAAGATCCCCGCGCTGATCGACCCGAACGGCCCCGGCGGCAAGCCGATCGGCCTGTTCGAATCGGGCGCGATCCTGCTGTATCTGGCCGAAAAAACCGGCAAGCTGCTGCCGGCCGATCCGGCCGCGCGCTACGAAACGATCCAGTGGCTGATGTTCCAGATGGGCGGCGTCGGCCCGATGTTCGGCCAGCTCGGCTTCTTCCATAAGTTCGCCGGCCGCGAATACGAAGACAAGCGCCCGCGCGACCGCTACGTCGGCGAATCGAAGCGCCTGCTCGGCGTGCTCGACGCGCGGCTCGCGTCGAACGCGTGGATCGTCGGCGACGACTACACGATCGCCGACATCGCCACGTTCCCGTGGGTTCGCAATCTGGTGGGCTTCTACGAAGCGCGCGAACTGGTGGAATTCGACCGCTTCAAGCACGTCGCACGCGCGCTCGACGCGTTCGTGGCGCGCCCGGCCGTCGAACGCGGCCTGACGATTCCGGCGCGCGACTGACGCGTTCCGGCCAAGCCTCACGGGCCGCTCGCGCGCTGCGCGGCGGCCCGTTTTCATGGGTGGGTCAGGATTTGGCGTACAGCGTCGAATCGGCGAAATGCTCGGCGTCGAGCACGCGCCCGATCAGGATCAGCGCCGTGCGCTCGATCGCCGCGCCCGCGACCTTGCCGACGATGTCGGCCAGCGTGCCGGTCACGCGCGCCTCGTCGGGCCAGCTTGCGCGATAGACCACCGCCACCGGGCAATCGTCGCCGTAATGCGGGCGCACCTCCTCGACGATCTTCGCCAGATGGCGCACGCCCAGATGGATCGCCAGCGTGGCGCGATGCGCGGCCAGCCCGCCGAGCGCCTCGCCCTCGGGCAGGGTGGTCTTGCCCGCGTAGCGCGTGAGGATCACCGTCTGCGCGACGTCCGGAAGCGTCAGTTCCACGCCGAGCGTGGCCGCGCAGGCGGCCGTGGCCGTCACGCCCGGCACGATTTCATACGGAATGCCGAGCGCCTTGAGGCGGCGGATCTGTTCGCCGATCGCGCCGTACAGCGACGGGTCGCCCGAATGCACGCGCGCCACGTCCCGGCCCTTCGCGTGCGCGCCGGCCAGCAGCGCGACGATCGCGTCGAGATCGAGTTCGGCCGTGTTGACGACCGTCTCGGCGCGGTGCCCGTCGAGCACGGCGGCCGGCACCAGCGAGCCCGCGTAGAGGATCACGGGGCAGCCGCGCACCAGGCGCTGGCCCTTGACCGTGATCAGTTCGGGGTCGCCGGGGCCGGCGCCGATGAAATACACCGTCATCTGGGAGAGTCTCCGTTCATTGAATGGGGGTGGCTCCTGCCGCGCCGAAATCGGCCAGCGCCTGCGCGAGCGCGTCGGGCGTGCCGAAGCGGCGGCCGGCGGCGGGCAGCGCCGGGCGCGCGAGCAT
>NZ_JAAGPF010000059.1 GCF_017104645.1 Burkholderia sp. Ac-20379 | reverse complement strand
CGCCTTGCACGCCGTTATCCGGCGCGATCGGCATCGTGTCGCGCGCGGCCGTCTCGAAGCCGGCCTGCTCGTACAGCGCCCACATCGACATCACGAAGCCCGGCGTGCAGAAGCCGCACTGCGAGCCGTGGCAATCGACCATCGCCTGCTGCACCGGATGCAGCGCGCCGCCGGGCTGGCGCAGATCCTCGACGGTGAACAGCGCGCGGCCGTCGAGCGTCGGCAGGAACTGGATGCATGCGTTGACAGCCTTGAACGCGACGCCGCCGGCGGGCGTCAGTTCGCCGAGCACCACGGTGCAGGCGCCGCAATCGCCTTCGGCGCAGCCCTCCTTGGTGCCGGTGCAGTGCGCGTCCTCGCGCAGATACTGGAGAACGGTGCGGGTCACGTCGGCGCCGCTGACTTCGCGGATCGCCTGACGATGATGGAAACGGATCGGCTGGCTCATCGGGTGTCGCTGGTTGGAGTCGCGGGGAATCCCGGCGGCGCGGGCCTGGCCGTGGCACACGGCCGGCCGGCGCTCGGGCCGGGTCGATGATTCGAACGCTATCACCGCCGAAAATCGCAACCCATAGCCCGAATCGCATGCGGCTCATACTGCCGCGCCAATATCGGGACGCAGCAGCCACGCCACAGCCATCGTCCGATGAACTAAACGGTACCTGCACGGAACGGCGTTCCATGCAACAATTCGGGTTTCTACTGACGCGTTGTTCCGTCCCCCGCCCACGCCACCCATGTCCTCCGATTCTGCTTCGACCCCGCGCGGCGGGTTCTCGACGACGCTGCAAATCCTGTCCGTCGTCTCGTTCACCTTTGTCTGTTATCTGACGATTGGCCTGCCGCTCGCGGTGCTGCCGGGCTTCGTGCACGAGGAATTGGGGCTGTCGGCCGTGGTTGCCGGCGCGGCGATCAGCGTGCAATACCTGGCGACGCTGGCCTCGCGGCCGCTGGCCGGGCGCTGCGCCGACACGCTCGGCCCGAAGCGCACGGTGCTGCGCGGGCTGATCGGCTGCGGCGCGAGCGGCGCGCTGCTGCTGGTGGCGCTCCTGTTCGTGCGCTGGCCGGCCGTGAGCCTGGTGCTGCTGCTGGCCAGCCGGCTGCTGCTCGGCGTGGGCGAAAGCCTGTGCGGCACGGGCGCGATTCTCTGGGGGATCGGCCGGGTCGGCGTGACCAACAACGCGCGCGTGATCTCGTGGAACGGCATCGCCACCTACGGCGCGCTGGCGATCGGCGCCCCGCTCGGCGTGGCGATCGCGCACTCGGTCAATGCGGCGCTGCTCGGCGTGCTGATGGTGGCGCTCGCGGCGATCGGCTACTGGGGCGCGCTGCGTCTCGCGCCGGTGCCGCTCGTGCACGGCGAACGGATGTCGTATGCCAGCGTGTTCACGCGCGTGCTGCCGCACGGCATCGGCCTCGCGCTCGGCTCGGCCGGCTTCGGCTCGATCTCGACGTTCATCGCGCTCTATTACGCGGCGCGCCACTGGCCGAACGCGGCGCTGTCGCTGACGGTGTTCGGCCTGCTGTTCATCGGCTCGCGCCTGCTGTTCGCCAACACCATCAAGAACTACGGCGGGTTCCGCGTGGCGATCGTGTCGTTCGTGGTGGAGTGCCTGGGCCTGCTGCTGCTGTGGCTCGCGCCGGTGCCGCACGTCGCGCTGGCCGGCGCGGCGCTGACCGGCTTCGGCTTCGCGCTGATCTTCCCGGCGCTCGGCGTGGAGGCGGTGGCGCTGGTGCCGCCGGCCAGCCGCGGCGCGGCGCTGTCGGCCTACTCGGTGTTCCTCGATCTGTCGCTCGGCATCACCGGCCCGCTGGCCGGCTACGTGGCCGGGGAATTCGGCTATCCGCAGGTGTTCCTGTTCGCGGCCGTGGCGGCCGCGGCGGGCGTGGCGATCTCGCTGATGCTCTATCAGCGCCAGAACCGCGGCGGCGCGCAAACGGGCGCGGCGGCCTGAGTTTCAATGCGCGCGGGCGCCCTGCCCGCGCGGCGAACGGCCGAGGCGGCCCGCGCCGCCCGCCGCTCCTACAACCGGTTCGACAGCGCCTGCTCCAGCGCGGCCACCCCGCCCGACAAATCGACCGGCACCTTCAGATCCACCATCGTGCGGCCGAACGCGTGCAGCGTGCGGAACAGGTTGTGTTCGCGGCATTGCTCGCCCATCTGGCCGATCCGCACGATCGGCAGCCCGAACGAGCCCGAAATCTCCACCTGGTGACGCTGAGAGATGTGCCCGCAGATGAGGCCCGGCGTCAGCCCTTCCGGCACGCGGATACCGACCACCGAATTGAGCCGGCATTCCTCCGGCGTATAGAGCTCGAGCCCCATCGCGGCGACGCCGGCCTGCAGCGCCAGCGCGCAGCGCTGATGGCGCGCGTAGCGGCTTTCCAGCGTTTCCTGGCACACCAGCCGCAGCGCCTCGTGCAGCGCCAGCACGCCCGACACCGGGGCCGTGTAGTGATAGCCGGCGTTGTGCCAGAAGTTCTCGGCCAGCGACATGTCGAGGCACCAGTGCGCGTTCGGCTCGGGGCGCTGCTTCATGCGCGCCCAGGCGGCGTCCGAGAACGCGATCAGCGACACGCCCGGAATCGACGACAACCCCTTCTGGCCGCCCGTGATGACCGCGTCGATGCCCCAGGCATCCATCTCGAGCGGCATGGTGGACAGCGTGCACACGGCATCGACCACCACCAGCGCGCCGGCCGCCTTGGCCAGCGCCGCGATCTCCTTCAGGTGCCGGTTCCAGACCGTGTTCGAGGTTTCGCCGTGGACGATCGTGACGATCTCGGGCTGCTCGCGCGCGATCGCCTCGGCCACCGCCTCGAGGCTCGCGGCTTCGCGGTCGGGCACGTCGAGGTAACGCACGTCGGCGCCGATCCGGATCGCCATCTCGGCCATCCGCGCGCTGAAGAAGCCGTTGCGGATCGACAGCACGCGCGTGCCGCGCCACGCCAGGTTCGAGATCGCCATTTCCATCGCGGCCGAGCCGGGGCCGGCCACGCCGAGCACCCATTTCGTGCGGGTCTGGAACACGTAGCGCGCCATCTCCTTCACTTGCTCGATGATCTTCGCCATCGTCGCGCCGAGGTGGTTGATCACGATCGCATTCGCCTTGGCGACCGCGGCCGGGATCGGCACGGGGCCGGCCCCCATCATCAGCAGCGGTTCCTCGGGAAGGATCGCGTCGAGCGGAACCACGACGGGACAGGGGATCGGCGAATGGTCGTTATGGGACATGAGCGAGCGGGAGCGTGGTAACAGGGTGCGAGCGCACCGGAACCGACGATCATTCCGCGAACCGGCCGCGCATGCAAGCCCCCCGGCCCGACTGCCAGGGGGCACAGCCGGCGCCGCGCGTCGTTGCGGGATTAACCGAATGGATCGAAACCGATTTATTTGCTCATCCGCCTCGCGCCCGGCCAAGCACGCGTATCAGACATTTTTTTGCGCACCGCCATTCGGAATTTCTGATCCTATCCATTCCATAAAACCGACAAAAAATAAAATTTTTCGACCGACCCCAAGAACCTCGAAAAATCGAATCAATTTCAATAAATTCAATTACTTAACAAATTCAATCGGTTTCATAGGCAACGCTTTATCGGCGCCACCCTGTTAAAAATACCGGCAAATTCATCACATTAACCGGTTGACTGTCTTAACAACTTTATTGAACAATTTACCGAGCCGTGCGTATTAGATAATTCACCCGGGCTGATCCGACAGCGTTTGACGGGCACCGCGACACGGCACACACAAGCACAATCATCGAACGGGCCGACAAAGCTATGAACCAGATCCAAACCATGAGGGTGTTCGTCTGCGTCGCCGAGCTACAAAGCTTTCGGCAGGCGGCGCGCAAGCTGGGCGTGTCCAATGCGCTCGTCACGCGTTCGATCGCGATGCTCGAAACGCACCTCGACACCCGGCTGATCCATCGCACCACGCGCAACCTCTCGCTGACCGAAGCCGGCACGCGCTATCTCGACGGCTGCCGCGCATTGCTCGAGGAGTTCGATCACCTCGAGGCGTCGGTGGCGCACACCATCCGCGAGCCGGTCGGCACCTTGCGGATCGCCGTGTCCGGTTCGTTGTCGCCGCAACGGCTCACGCCGCTCGTCGACGGGTTCCGCCGCCAGTATCCGAAGGTGCGCGTGCAACTGACCATCGCCGAAAGCCCGATCGACGGGCTCGACACCACCTACGACGCGGCGATCGTCGCCGGCCGCAAGGTGGACGACGGCGCGGCGCTGGTCAGCCATGCGCTCGCGCCCGATCCGTTCGTCGCGGTGGCCTCGCCCGGCTATATCGAACAGCACGGCGAGCCGCACCGCCCCGACGAACTGGCCCGCCATGCGGCCGTCGCGCTGCCGCTCGCCGCACACGGCTTCGCGTGGCGCTTCCTCGACGCCGGCCGCTTCGCGCATCTGGTCACGCTGCAGCCGTCCTACACGATCAACGACGCCTGGCTCGTGCGCGCCGCCGTGCTGGCCGGCTCGGGCATCGCGATCCTGCCGGAGAGCTTCGTGACCGATGCGATCTCGCGCGGCGAACTGGTGCGGCTGCTGGCCGACTACCGGATCGACGACGCCGATGCGCAACTGGCCGTGGTCTATCCGAACCGCCAGTTCGTGCCGGCCCGCACGCGCAGCTTCGTCGAGCACACGCTGTACCACTTCGGCCCGCGCTCGAACGGCCGCTACGGCTACGTCCACGATACGGTGGGCGAGCGCGGCGACGTCGTCACCGGCCTGCAGTAACGCCGCACCTGCCCGCGCCGCCGGCCGTCAAGGCCCGCGGCGCGGCGTCCCCTTCCCCATCCAGCCCTGCGGCGAACTGGCGCGGCTCGTGCCCACCCGGCCCCAGGCGCCGCTGCGTTGGCGCGGTATCTGTTATCGTGCCGGCTCCGGCCGCCGCCCCCGGCGGCCCAGCAGCCCTGGCAGCCTCCCCATGCGTTTCGACGATTCCTCGATCGCCGCCGTCTACCGCGCGATTTTCGAGCGGCGCGACATGCGCCATTTCACCTCCGAACCCGTCGACCCGGCCGTGCTCGCGCGGCTGATCCGCGCCGCCCACCATGCGCCGAGCGTCGGCTTCATGCAGCCGTGGCGCTTCATCCGCATCACGAGCCGGCCGCTGCGCGAGCGCATCCACGCGCTGGTCGACGCCGAACGGCGCGCCACCGCCGACGCGCTCGGCGAGCGTCAGGACGAATTCATGCGGCTGAAGGTCGAGGGCATCCGCGAGTGCGGCGAAATCCTGGTGGTCGCGCTCGGCGACGATCGCGAGCGCCATGTGTTCGGCCGCCGCACGCTGCCCGAGATGGATCTGGCCTCGGCGGCCTGCGCGATCCAGAACATGTGGCTCGCGGCGCGCGCCGAGGGGCTCGGCATGGGCTGGGTGTCGCTGTTCGACGTCGATGCGCTGCGCGCGCTGCTCGGCATGCCCGACGGCGCCAAGCCGATCGCCGTGCTGTGCCTCGGTCACGTCGACGCGTTCTACGCGCGGCCGATGCTCGAGGAAGCGCAATGGGCCGAACGCATGGCCGTCGAGGATTGCGTGTTCGAGAACGGCTGGGGCGGCACACCGCCCGCCTGACCCGGCGCGTGTACGGGGTCGAAGCGGGGGTCGAAGCGGGGGCCGGAGCGGCCGGCCCGCGCAGCGGCGCCCGCCGTCGGCCGAAACCGTGCGGGCGACACCGTCGGCGCGACCCGCGTCATGGCCCGAAGCTCTTGCCCGGTGTAGCATCTCGGCCGATGAAAACGATCCTCACCCGCGATTTCCTGGCGCTGATCCTGAGCGTGGCGGTGGTCGGCCTCGGCACCGGCGCGACCTTGCCGCTGACCGCGCTCGCGCTGACCGAATCGGGCCACGGCACCGGCGTGGTCGGCATGCTGACCGCCGCGCAGGCGGGCGGCGGCCTCGCGATCGTGCCGTTCGTCACCTGGCTCACGCGCCGCTTCGGCGCGCGCGAATCGATCGTCGTGTCGGTGCTCGCCGTGGCCGCGGCCACCGCCGCGATGCAGGTCACCTCCGATCTGATCGTCTGGGCCGTGCTGCGCGCGCTGTGCGGCGCGGCGCTGATGCTGCTGTTCACGATCGGCGAAGCCTGGGTCAACGAGCTGGCCGACGACGCCACGCGCGGCCGCGTGGTCGCCCTCTACGCCACCAACTTCACGCTGTTCCAGATGGCCGGCCCGGTGCTGGTCAGCCAGATCGCCGGCCTCGGCAGCACGCGCTTCGCACTGTGCGGCGCGCTGTTCCTGCTTGCACTGCCGACGCTGGCCGCGATCCGCCGCCCGCCCGGCGCGAGCGCGCCGCACCACGACGAGGCCGAGCACGATCACTGGCGGCGCGTGCTGCCGCTGATGCCCGCGCTGATCGTCGGCACCGCGTTCTTCGCGCTGTTCGACACGCTCGCGCTGTCGCTGCTGCCGATCTACGGCATCGAGCGCGGCGTCGCGAGCGGCGTGGCCGTGCTGCTGGCGTCGATCACGCTGCTCGGCGACACCACCATGCAGTTCCCGATCGGCTGGCTCGCCGACAAGCTCGGCCGCGCGCGCGTGCATCTCGGCGCGGGCATCGTCGTCACGCTGCTGCTGCCGTTGCTGCCGCTGGTGATCGCGAATCCGTGGCTGTGCTGGCCGCTGCTGTTCGTGATCGGCGCGGCGGCGGGCAGCACCTATACGCTGTCGATCGTCGCGTGCGGCGAGCGCTTTCGCGGCGCGGCGCTCGTCACGGCCAGCTCGCTGGTGTCGGCGTCGTGGAGCGTGGCGAGCTTCGGCGGCCCGATCGTGGCCGGCTCGCTGATGAACGCCTGGGGCAGCGATGCGCTGATCGGCGTGATGGTGGCCGCGTCGCTCGCGTTCGTGCTGGCCGCGTGGTGGGAGCGGCGGCGCGGCGTGTGACGGCCGGGCGGCTTCGATGGCGCACGGTTGTCAGGCTTCGCGGATGTAAACGCCGGCGCGCTGCGAAGGAGCGCGGCCGTCGGGCGCCGAGGTGAACACCGGGTCTTCGGCTGAACGCGCTTGTCAGGCTTCGCGGGTGTGGATGCTGCGGCGAAACGCTGCGTTGAGCCGTTGCGGCGTAAACGCCGGGGCGTTACGAAGAACCGCAGCCATCACGCAGCGAGGCGATGAACGCTGGCGCGCTTCGGCGAAACGCTGCCGTCACACGCCGCCGGCAAGCACGGCGACAAAGCCGAGCGGCAGCAGGCCGACGGCCACCCTTCCCGAAACGACGCCCCCGTTCCTCGACGACATCAAGCCGCCTGCCGCGCCTGCGGCCCACGCCCGCGCGTCACCGCGCCAAGCCCCAGCACGAACAGCGCCGAGGCCAACACCGGCAACGCCGCCGCATGAAACAGCGATGCGTTGCTCCAGTTCATCGCGATCATCTGCCCGCCGACGAGCGGCCCGAGCACCGAGCCGATGCGGCCGATCCCGAGGCTCCAGCCGATGCCGGTCGAGCGCAGCGCGGTGGGGTAGAACTGCCCCGCCAACGCATTGACGGCCGGTTGGCCGCCCACCACGCAGAACCCGCCTGCAAACACCACGGCCAGCAGCCAAGGCAGCGTACCCGCCACCGCGCCGATCGCGCCCACCGACACGGCCGCGCCCAGAAAACAAACGAACAGCACGCGCACGAAGCCGAAGCGCTCGATCAGGCTGCCGAGCAGCAAGGTGCCGGCCACGCCGCCCGTCTGCAGCGCGGTGCCGACGATCACGGCCGTCGACGGCGCATAGCCGGCGTCGCGCATGACGGTCGGCAGCCAGTTCGACAGGAAGTACAGATCGATCAGGTTCATGAAGCTGATCGCCCACAACAGCAGCGTGACGGGCAGACGGCCGGCGCGGAACAGCTCGGCGACGGGCGCGCCGTCGGCGGCCGGTTCGCGCACCACGAGGCGCGTTTGCGCATCGACGGCCAGGCCCGGCGCGAAGCCGGCCAGCCACGCGCGGGCGCGCTCGACCCGCCCCTTCAGCACCAGGAACTGCAGCGATTCGGGCAGCCAGGCGAGCATCGCCAGCGTCAGCACGAGCGGCACCGCACCGCCCGTGAAGAACACCGCGCGCCAGCCGAACGCCGGGATCAGCGCGGCGCTGACGAAGCCGCCCAGCGCCGCGCCGAGCGTGAAGCCGCACGACACGAACATCATCCGCTTGACGCGGTGCGCGGCCGGGCTGAATTCGCCGACCAGCGCCATCGCGTTCGGCATGATGCAGCCGAGGCCGAGCCCAGTCACGAAGCGCAGCGCGATCAGCGTCGGGATGGTGGAGACGAACGGCGTGGCGAGCATGGTCAGCGCGAAGAACAGCGTCGCGCCGATCAGCACCGGCCGGCGGCCGATCCGGTCGGCCAGCACCGACAGCCCGAGCGCACCGAGCAGCATCCCGAACAGGCTCGCGCTGAACACCGGGCCGAGCGCGGATTTCGCCACGCCCCATTCGGCGATCACGCTCGGCGCGACGTAACCCATCGCCTGCGCGTCGAACCCGTCGATGACGAGGCACGCGCCGCACAGCACCAGCAGCAACGCGTGAAAACCGGGACGCCGCGTGTCCTCGATCACACGGTCGACTTCGAGCGTGCGCGCGGCGGCATGCGGCGCGCTCATCGCACGGCTCCGGCGGCGGCGGCGCACGCTGATGCCGATTCCGCCGCGGCGATCGCGCGGAACGAGCCGTGATTGAGCAGGGTGACGAACTGGAATCGGGGCATGGGCGTCTCCGGGAGTGTCGGTGTGCCGGGCAGGCGGCGGGACGCGGGCGAACGCCGCCCGCGCGCAACGTTACGAATGGTAAAACCAATTTCTCATAACGTAACCGCTGTATACCCTGAGCTTGCCTTCGCCCGCCGCACCGGGCCACTATCCATATGAGCAAAACGCCGAACCGCGCGCGGCCGGCGCTGCTACTATGCTTGAGGTAATCGGGACGCTTCGCTCCGTTTGCCTATCCAATCCAATCATGATCCCGCTCACCATCCCCGAACTGGTCGAACGCGCCGGCGCCCGGCCTTATCTGCGCGAGCATCTCGCGCTGGCCCCGGGCGGCAACGCGGCCATCGCCAATCTGCCCGGCATGACGCTCGGCAGCAGCTATCAACCGATCTACGACGTGACGATGCCCGGCGCGCCGCAGTCGTCGTCGTTCGCCGACGCGATCGAGCGCTACGGCGACGAGCTCGGTTTCCAGGCGGTGCTCAGTTCGGAGAGCGACGTGCCGCTCGACCCGTTCGAGGCGATCGGCGAGGACACGCTGCTGGTGGAGTTCGACCGCCTCTCGCGCGCGCTGCACGCGATCAACTTCTTCGGCGCGCAGCGCCACGGGCTGCTGTTCCTGCGCGTGCACGAACGGCTGCTCAAGAGCGTCAAATACGATCACGGCAAGCATTTCGGCGCCGTGCTGCGTCAGTTCGGCATCAACCCCGAGCGCATCGTGATCGAGCTGCCGGCCGCCGCCGTCGCGCACAAGACGTTCGTCGGCTATCTGACCCAGAGCTATCAGCATCACGGCTTCAAGGTGGCCGACAAGCTGCCCGATCCGGGGCGGATCCTCGCCGTCGAATCGGAACTGGCGCGGCCGGACTACATCAAGATGGATGCGACCGTCGCGTTGCGCGACGGCATGGTGAAGGCGCTGGTCGGCTACGCGCAGCGCATGAGGATTCCGATCATTTTCGATCAGGTGTCCGATGAAACGCAGTTCTCGCTGCTGCGTCAGTACGACGTGCGGCTCATGCAAGGGCCGGTGTTCGCGCAGCCCGCGCACGTTTGAGCCCGACTTGCGCGCCGCGGCCCTGATGGCCCGGCGCGTCTTGCGGCGTCCCGCTCGTACCAGCCGGAAACCGGCGCGCACGCCGCGGCCTTGGTGGCGCGACGCATCTCGTTGCTTCCCGCTCGGTCCGACCTGAATCAGGCTCGCGCGCCGGGGCCGCGACGGCCCGGCGCGTCTCCATGTTTCCCGCTCAGCCCGGCTCGCCGAGCCGCTGCGCCAGCGTGCGCAGCTTCGGCCCGATGCGCTTGCGAAACACCTCCTCCCCCATCGACGACGCCGGCCCGCTGCAACTGAGGATCAGCCAGCGCCCCTCGCGCGGTTCGCGATACGGCACGGCCACCGCGTTCACGTCGTCGTGCCAGTCGCGGAACGAATAGCAGCAGCCGTCGCTCGCGAAATCGGCCAGCGCACGCTCGGCCGCCGCCACCCGCGACGCGGCCGCGCGCGCCGGCGTCACGCCGAGCTTCAGCTCCGCCAGCAGCGCCGCGCGCGCGTCGGCCGGCTGCACGGCCAAGTAGGCGCGCCCCATCGAGCTGGTCAGCATCGACAGTCGCGAACCGGCGGCCAGGCCCAGCGTCAGCGCCGTCTCGCTGCGGATCGTTTCGAGGTAGATCATGTCGAGGCCGTCGCGGCAGCCGAGCGAGACGGCCGCGCCGATCTCGCGCGCGAGCGCCTGCATGTGCGGGCGCGCCACGTCGAGCGCGCCGGCGCCGGACAGCAGCGCATAGCCGAGCGACAGCACGCCGGCGTCGAGCGCGTACTTGCCTGCCGCGTCGTCGAAGCGCAGATAGCCGAGCACCGTGAGCGTGTAGGCGAGCCGGTTCACGGTCGCCTTCGGCAAGCCGGTGCGCTCGACGAAATCGCGATTGCCGAGCAGCGTTTCGCCGGGCCGGAACGCGCGCAGCAGATCGAGGCCACGCGCGAGCGCCGTGACGAATTTGCGCGCGTCGAGCGCCGGATCGGGATGAGGTGAATGCATACGGTGCTACACTGGTCGTCGATTTGCAAAACATTGTTCCGCACAGCGGAACTTCAGTCAAGCAAGGAGATAACATGGCTGCTGCCGCTTTCCACTGGGACGACCCGCTGCTGCTCGACCAGCAACTGGCCGACGACGAACGGATGATCCGCGACGCCGCGCATGCCTACGCGCAGGGCAAGCTGATGCCGCGCGTGACCGAGGCGTTCCGTCACGAAAAAACCGATGCGGCGATCTTCCGCGAGATGGGCGAGATCGGCCTGCTCGGCCCGACGATCCCCGAGGAATACGGCGGCCCCGGCCTGAACGCCGTCAGCTACGGGCTGATCGCGCGCGAGGTGGAGCGCGTCGATTCCGGGTATCGCTCGATGATGTCGGTGCAGTCGTCGCTCGTGATGGTGCCGATCTTCGAATTCGGCTCGGAAGCGCAGAAGCAGAAATATCTGCCGAAGCTCGCGACCGGCGAATGGATCGGCTGCTTCGGCCTGACCGAGCCGAATCACGGCTCCGACCCGGGCAGCATGGTCACGCGCGCGAAGAAGGTGGCCGGCGGCTATGCGCTGTCGGGCGCGAAGATGTGGATCACGAACTCGCCGATCGCCGACGTGTTCGTGGTGTGGGCCAAGCTCGACGAAGAAGGCCGCGACACGATCCGCGGCTTCATTCTCGAAAAAGGCTGGAAGGGGCTGAGCGCGCCGGCGATCCACGGCAAGGTGGGCCTGCGCGCGTCGATCACCGGCGAGATCGTGCTCGACGAGGTGTTCGTGCCCGAGGAGAACCTGCTGCCGAACGTGAGCGGCCTGCGCGGCCCGTTCACCTGCCTGAATTCGGCGCGCTACGGCATCGCCTGGGGCGCGCTGGGCGCGGCCGAATCGTGCTGGCACACGGCGCGCCAGTACGTGCTCGATCGCCAGCAGTTCGGCCGGCCGCTCGCCGCCAATCAGTTGATCCAGAAGAAGCTGGCCGACATGCAGACCGAAATCACGCTCGGCCTGCAAGGCGTGCTGCGGCTCGGCCGCATGAAGGACGAAGGCACGGCGGCCGTCGAGATCACCTCGATCATGAAGCGCAATTCGTGCGGCAAGGCGCTCGACATCGCGCGGCTCGCGCGCGACATGCTGGGCGGCAACGGCATCTCGGACGAGTTCGGCGTGGCGCGCCATCTCGTCAATCTCGAGGTGGTGAACACCTACGAGGGCACGCACGACATCCATGCGCTGATCCTCGGCCGCGCGCAGACGGGCATCCAGGCGTTCTTCTGATCGCAGCCCCGATAAAAAACGGGCATCGCAGCGTGGCTTGCGATGCCCGTTTTCATTGCCGCGCCGGCCGGCCGCGCAACGCGGCCGCGGCGATCACTTGTTCGGCTGCGGCGTGAGGCGCAGATACGGGCGCACGGCCTTGTAGCCCTTCGGGAAGCGCTGCTTCAGCTCTTCCTCGTCCTTCAGCGACGGCACGATCACGACGTCGTCGCCATCCTTCCAGTTGCCCGGCGTGGCGACCTTGTAGTTGTCGGTCAGTTGCAGCGAATCGATGACGCGCAGCACTTCGTCGAAATTGCGGCCGGTGCTGGCCGGATAGGTGATGGTCAGGCGCACCTTCTTGTTCGGATCGATGACGAACAGCGAACGCACGGTCAGCGTTTCGTTCGCGTTCGGATGGATCATGTCGTACAACTGCGAAACCTTGCGGTCGGCATCGGCGAGAATCGGGAAATTGACGTTCGTCGATTGCGTTTCGTTGATGTCGCCGATCCAGCCCTTGTGCGACTCGGCGCTGTCGACCGACAGCGCGATGGCCTTCACGTTGCGCTTCTCGAACTCGCCCTTGAGCTTCGCGGTCAGGCCCAGTTCGGTCGTGCACACCGGCGTATAGTCGGCCGGGTGCGAGAACAGGACGCCCCAGCTGTCGCCGAGCCACTCGTGGAATTTGATGTGGCCGAGGCTCGAATCCTGCTCGAAGTCGGGTGCGATATCGCCAAGACGTAGACTCATGTTGCTCCTCCTGGATGGATGAACCGGTGGGTTGCAGCCGGGCGCCGAGCGCGCGCAGCCAAACCTCAAGCTTACGTCAACGGGCTGTTCGGGCAACGATTATTCCGTCAGATCGTCATGATGTTTTGTCATTTTTTCCCGGCAGATTGAAAGTTTGGGGAAACTTTTTCGCAAGCGATTCACTCCCTCCTTTTATCGCCAGTCGTTTACCATGGCCCGTCGTCCCCTCTGGCGGGCCTCTGCCGAGATCCGGCTCCCCTTGCTCGCCAGCGGGCACGGGTTTCGCTAGGATGTCGGCTATGCGGTACCTCTGCACATAGGGAGTTGCAATGTCGGAAATCAACAAGGAGAAACTGATGTCGGATATCAAAACCGTTCTCGCGGATGCGGAAGACCTGCTGAAGCAAGCAGCAGCCAGCACGGGCGATCGCGCGTCGGAACTTCGCGAAAAGGCGCTGTCGCGCCTCAAGCAGGCGAAGGAAAAGGCCGCCGACGTTCAGGTTGTGGTGGTCGAGAAGGGCAAGAAAGCCGTGCGCGCCACCGACGACTACGTCCACGAGCATCCGTGGACCTCGATCGGCATCGCCGCCGGCGTCGGCGTGCTGATCGGCCTGCTGATCAACCGCAAGTAAGTTCCACCGCGGCGCCCGCGAGCGGCGCCGCGTCCCGCTGCCGGGCCGGCCGGCGTCCTTCGCGCCGGTCGGCTTCGGCCCGCCGCCTCCTGCACGCGCAAGCGCCCCATCCATGACGACAGATACGCCACCGCTCCATTCAGCACACGGTCCGTTGCGCCGCCTGCTCGGGTCCGTATTCGCGCTCCTGCAAACCCGGCTGGAACTCGTCGGGATCGAGCTCGCAGAGGAAAAAGAGCGCCTGATCGGCGTGCTGTTCCTCGGCCTCGGCGCGATGATGCTCGCCACGATGGCCCTGATCAGCATGACCGTGCTGATCGCGATCGCCTTCTGGGACACCTACCGCTGGCAATCGCTGGCCGGCATCACGGCGATCTACGCGATCGGCGCGCTGATCTGCGGGCTCAAGGCCCGCAGCGGCCTTCGCGAGGCGCCGAGCGTCTTCGAGGCCACGCTGCACGAGCTCGAAAAGGACCGCGAACTGTTTCGCGGCAAGCCCTGACCACCTCACGCCCACGCGCCATGAACCCATCCGCCTCGGACGATCCGTTCCGCCAGCCGCGTTCGCGGCGGCGGCTCAGTCCCACGCAGTACCGTGCGTTGCGCAAGGAGTTGCTGATCCTGCGCTCGGACGTCGAACGCCTCGAACTGGCCGAAGCCGGCGCTGAACTGCGCCAGGCCGTGACGCACTTCCGCTGGCTGAAGCTGCTGATGCCCGGCTTTTCGGGCGGCTCGCTGGGCCGCTCCGCGAAGGGCATCAACGCGAGCCTCGGTTCGATCGTCAGCCAATATCCGCTCGTCAGCTCGCTGGCATCGGCCGTGCTCGCCAAGCCGGTGCGCTCGCTGGTCGCCAAAGGCGCCGGCCCCGCCCTGAAATGGGGCTCCGTCGGCTTCGCCGTGTGGGAGGCCTACCAGATCTGGCGCGGCGCCCAGCGCGACAAGACCGCGGCGGAAGCGATCAAGGCCGGCGGTGCCGCCACCGGCGCGCATCGCGTCACGCAAAAAGACAGCGGCACGCCCTGATCCGCCCGGCGCCGGCGTGTCGCGCCGGCGCCCTTTCATCGCATCGTCCAGCACGCCGGCCGCGGTTCTCCCGGGCCGGTTTCATCGCCCGGCATCCGATTGGCTCGCGAACCGTCCGAGCGCAGCAGATAGCTGCCGCAGCGGTCGGCTGCCATCGGCCCCTGCCGCGTTGGCGTTGCGCTCAGCACATAGCCGCCCGATTCCACTGCTTCAACCGTCAGCCGGTAAACCGGCGCGCCCTGCTCCGGAATCGTGCCCAATTCGACCGGCTGCCTGCCCGGTTCGCCGCGTCCGCGCGAGGCAAGATCGTGCGCGGCGCGATAGAGCGCCGTGACGGCCGCGAGCCGATGACCGTGCTCGATCTGCCGCCGGTACGACGGCACCGCGAATGCCGCGATCACGGCGACAACCGCCAGAACGATCGTCATCTCGATCAGCGTGAAGGCCCGCGTATCGTTCGAGCGCGGCCAGCGTGTGCACGGCCGGATCACGAGGCCTCCTCATCGAACGGCGCCGCAACGACATGCCGCCATCGCCTCGCCACCATCGCATCGCCTTCGAAGGCGACCTGCGCCTGCAGCCAGACGCGCGTGGCGCGCTTCGCACCGGTGCCTGCCGCCGTCAACAGATAGGCTTGCCAACGCGGATGCGACGCGAGCGGCCAGCGTTCGATCAGACATGCCGGCGGCATCGCAGCACCGGGCCAATTCGGAAACGGATGCAGCGCCGCCGGGCCGTCGAGCGCGCCGGGTTGCCGCCACCCATCCGGCTCGCCGGCGACGCCCCGCAGGTTCGACGCCAGCATCGGCTGCGCGGCGAAGGCGACACGCCTGGCAAGGCTTCGTTCGCAAGCATCGAGCGCGGCCTCGGCGGCGTGAAACGCGATGCTGCGCGAAGCGTAAGCGCCCACCGCGCGTGCATCCGACATCGACATCTCGAAACCGCCCGCACTGACAACGAGCATCGCGGACAGGATCGCGAGCACGCCCGGCAAGGCCGCGCCCGCCATGCGCTCGGCCCGGCGACGGCGCGCAAGGAGAGAACGGATCCGGCTCATCGCGTCTCGCCTGCGGCGGCCATGCCGTTTCGCAACGACAACCATTGCCGCGCAATCCGGCGGCCCCGGCCATCTCGCACCGCGCGTACCCGGCCATCGCAATCGACATAGCGGCGGGCCCCTGACGCAGCCGCACCGCGCGCCTCGACGCAAATCTCGACAGCCACCACGCTCGCCCACGCCGAACCCGCAATCGCGGCGGCGTCTCGCCATGCCACGTCGTTCCGCATGCGGTAACGCATCCGCAATCTCTCGATGCCGTCGACAAGCGGTTGCGCCACGCCGGGCCGCCCACTGCCCTCGCAATAGAGTTCCGGTTCGCTGCTGCCGCCGCGGTTGCGTACGAAATAGCGATTGACGATCAACGGCCGCGCGGCTGGCGCGCCGACGCCTTGCCCGAGGCAGTCGGTCGCCTGCCCGCTCGCGGTCGGCCAGGTCGACACCGCATCGCCGATATAGCGCGCTTGCAGGCCATCGGAATCGGCGGTGGCAGCCGCGCAGCCGGGCCGCGCCGAATCCCCTGACGGCCGCCCCGACGTACATCCGAACACCGGCACGACCGCCGTGCCGGCAGACGCATCGAGCGGCACGAAGCCGGCCATGCGCACCGATTGTGCGATCAATGCCAGCGCCGTGGACGCCGCATCGCGCGCCCGAATGCCGTCGAGCGACGCGCCGTGCGTGCTACGTTGCGCTCGGTAAAGCGATACGGCTGCGGCCATGACGAAGGCCGCCAGCGCGAGTGCGATCAATGTCTCGATCAGCGTATGCGCCTGCTCGATGTGGGGCCGCTTCATCGCTCGCTCTCGTTCGAGAAGGCGAGCGAGACGCAAGCCTTGCCGCAACCGGCATCGATCGACGCCGGCACCGTGCTTTTCCATCGCACTTCGACTTGCGCGAATGCAGCGCGCGCCATGGTGTCGATTCGCATTTCATGCAAACCTTCCGACGCACGCCCGAGGTCGATCGTCGATTCACTGCCGCTACGCGCAAGCTCCGCCCAGGAGTCGGCCAAGCGCAATGCCCTCATGCGCGCGGCGGCTTCGGACGCCGCCCGCTGCATCGCGAGTTGCGCACCGAGCACGGCAATCGTTGCGCCCGCAAGCAACAGCATTGCGATCGCCACTTCGAGCAAGGCACTCCCGGTCATGCGTTGCGCGCACTTCATTGCGTGGCTCCACAGCGCCCGGCCGTGACGCGCGCGCGGCCGCCAGCCGCAATCTTCAGGCAACGCGCCTGCGCGCTGCCCACCACGCCTTGCCACGCCAGCGGCAGGAATTCGAAACGCCGAAAGCCGCCGATCACCTGCCCTGCCGGCGGCGTAAACACCACGCCACCGGCGGCGCCATCGATGCGAACGCCCGACACGGCCGGCATTCGTCGCAGCGCGGCCCCGTCATGCGCACGTGCATCGGCCAGCACCACGCTCCATCCGCACGACCACGCCCCTCCCGCATCGCACGTCGCGTTGCCCGTTCCGCACACGGGATTCCCGTCGCCACGGCAAAGCGCAACGCGCACGCCGCGCGATACGGCTTCGACGCGTGCGGCGGCCAGCGCCGCCAGCATCGACATCGCGGCGGCTTCCACGCGATCGCGCTGCCGCCAGGCAACGAACGACGGCGACGCATAGGTAGCGACGATCGCGAGCAAGGCGATCGCCACCATCGATTCGACGAGCGTGATGCCCGCCATCCATTTCGTGATCCGCATGTATTGCCTCGCTTCGTCGGAACGATGCGAGGACTGTAGCGGGGCGAGCGCGAGCGCACCATCGGCCGAACGGCCTAATGGCGCAAACCGTCATCGCCGGCAACAATCGTTGCGGCGAGATCGGATCAGGAGAGCGGGAATGAAGCGAAAGGAAAGGAACTCAGCGCTTGCGGGCCGGGCCCGGCTTGGCCGGTGCGGCGCGATGGAATTCCTCGATCACGTCGGCGAATTCGGACACATCCTCGAAACGCCGGTAGACCGATGCGAAGCGCACGTAAGCGATGGTGTCGAGCTCGCGCAACTCGTTCATCACGAGCTCGCCGAGCTTCTCGCTGCGCACTTCCCGCTCGCCGGTGGCGAGCAGTTGATACTCGATGCGGGCGACCGCCGCGTCGATCGCGTCCGCCGCAACCGGCCGCTTGCGCAGCGCCAGTTGCATGCTCGCGACGATCTTGCGGCGATCGAATTCCGTGCGGCTGCCGTCCTTCTTGACGACCGCCGGCAGCGCCAGCTCGACCCGCTCGTACGTCGTGAAACGCTTGTCGCAGGCGGAGCAGCGGCGGCGGCGCCGGATCGCGGCGCCATCCTCGGACACGCGGGAATCGACAACCTGCGTGTCCTCATGCCGGCAGAACGGGCAGCGCATGGGCGATCAGCTGTAGACCGGGAAGCGCTTGGTCAGCTCGCTGACCTGGCCGCGCACGCGTTCCAGCGTGGCTGCGTCTTCCGGGTTGTCGAGCACGTCGGCGATCAGGTTGCCGACGATCTCGGCTTCCTTCGTGCCGAAGCCGCGCGTCGTCATCGCCGGCGAGCCCAGGCGGATGCCCGAGGTCACGAACGGCTTTTCCGGGTCGTTCGGAATCGCGTTCTTGTTCACCGTGATGTGCGCCAGGCCCAGCGCCGCTTCCGCAGCCTTGCCCGTGATCTTTTTGGCTTGCAGATCCACCAGCATCACGTGGCTTTCCGTGCGGCCCGACACGATCCGCAGGCCGCGCTTGACCAGCGTTTCCGCCAGCACGCGCGCGTTGTCCACCACTTGCTGCTGGTACGTCTTGAATTCCGCCGAACCGGCTTCCTTGAACGCCACCGCCTTCGCCGCGATCACGTGCATCAGCGGGCCGCCCTGGATGCCCGGGAAGATCGCCGAGTTGATCTGCTTCTCGAACTCGGCCTTCATCAGGATCACGCCGCCGCGCGGGCCGCGCAGGCTCTTGTGCGTCGTCGTCGTCACGAAATCGGCGTGCGGCACCGGGTTCGGGTACAGGCCAGCCGCGATCAGGCCGGCGTAGTGCGCCATGTCGACCATGAAGTACGCGCCGATGTCCTTCGCCACGCGCGAGATGCGCTCGAAGTCGATCTTCAGCGAGAACGCCGATGCGCCCGCGATGATCAGCTTCGGCTTGGTTTCGTGCGCGCGCTTCTCGAGCGCTTCGTAATCGATGTCTTCGTTCGCGTCGAGGCCGTAGCTCACCACGTTGAACCACTTGCCCGACATGTTCAGCGCCATGCCGTGCGTCAGGTGGCCGCCCTCGGCGAGGCTCAGGCCCATGATCGTGTCGCCCGGCTTCAGCACCGCGAAGAACACGCCCTGGTTCGCCTGCGAACCCGAGTTCGGCTGCACGTTCGCCGCTTCCGCGCCGAACAGCGCCTTCACGCGATCGATCGCCAACTGCTCGACCACGTCGACGTACTCGCAGCCGCCGTAATAGCGCTTGCCCGGGTAGCCTTCCGCGTACTTGTTGGTCAGTTGCGAACCTTGAGCGGCCATCACGGCCGGGCTCGTGTAGTTCTCGGAGGCGATCAGCTCGATGTGATCTTCCTGGCGCTGGTTTTCCTGCTGGATCGCCTGCCAGAGGTCGGGATCGACGTTCGCGATGGTGCTTTGGGCTCTGTCAAACATACGGTTTCCGTCAAGTGTGTACAGGTTGACCGGGGCGGCCGAGTACATTGCGCGATGCTGGCGGCATGGCCAGCCCGGCGCGACGGAAAAATCCGGTTGACGCAAGGCGGACAGCCACCGGCAATGTACGCAACGGCGCACAACGGCTGCCCAGGCGAACGGCAAAAACGAAGCCCTGCGCTTCACGGTGGGATGCTCCACCTTGAACCCGAGGGTTCTATCGCCAGTCACGCAGGGGCTGATGAGCGCCGTAGTTTATTGGATGCCCGATGAATAGGCAACCGGCCGGCCACCCCGCCAAGGCAATGGGGGCACGAACGAAATCCACCCGATTTCCGTGCCTGTCAAGGCTTCCCGAGCGCCTGCCGCAGGCTCAGCCGGCCCCGCCGCCCGTGGGTGTCGCCTTGCCGCAACGCGGCATTCTCAGTAGGCTAACGATCCCCCCTATCGTTTCACTCTACCGACCAGGAGCAGCAATGATCGTGTTCGTCACCGGCGCATCCGCAGGATTCGGCGCCGCCATCGCCCGTGCGTTCGTCAAGGGCGGCCACCGCGTCGTCGCCAGCGCGCGCCGCAAGGACCGTCTCGACGCACTCGCCGCCGAACTGGGCGCCGCCCTGCTGCCCGTCGAGCTCGACGTGCGCGACCGCGCCGCCGTCGAGGCGACGCTGAAGGGCCTGCCCGCGGAGTTCGCCGATGTCGACGTGCTCGTCAACAACGCCGGCCTCGCGCTCGGCACCGAGCCGGCGCAGCGCGCCAGCCTCGACGAATGGCAGACGATGATCGACACCAACTGCTCGGGCCTCGTCACCGTCACGCACGCCATGCTGCCCGGCATGATCGCGCGCGGCCGCGGCCACGTTTTCAATCTCGGCTCGGTGGCCGGCATCTATCCGTACGCAGGCGGCAACGTGTACGGCGCGACCAAGGCATTCGTCCGACAATTCAGCCTGAATCTGCGCACCGACCTGCTCGGCACGCCGTTGCGCGTGACCGACATCGAGCCGGGCCTGTGCGGCGGCACCGAATTCTCGAACGTGCGCTATCGCGGCGACGACGAGAAGGCAGCCAACGTCTATGCGAACGTCCAGCCGCTCACGGCGGAAGACATCGCCGACACGATCTACTGGATCGCGACGCGGCCCGCCCACGTCAACATCAATACGGTCGAAATGATGCCGGTCGCGCAGGCACCGGCCGGCCTTACGGTGCATCGCGGCTAAATTCGCCGCCGGCCTGCTCCGATGCCGCCTCGGCGGGGCCGGGCAGGCTGCTGCGTGCGCAACATTCGGTTACTAAACCCGGCCGAAAGCAGCGAAACGTTCCGGTAGAATGCGCTGCCATGACTGAAGCCGATCGTACGCCCGAAACCGCGTTTGCGTTCCACTGGCCGGTGCGTGTGTATTACGAAGATACCGACGCCGGCGGGATCGTCTTCTACGCCAATTATCTGAAGTATTTCGAGCGCGCCCGCACCGAATGGCTGCGGGCCTGCGGTCTCGATCAGCATCGTCTGGCCGCGGAAACCGGCGCGATGTTCGTGGTGCGCGACACGGCGGTCGATTATCGCGCGCCGGCCCGGCTCGACGACCTGCTGACCATCGTCAGCCGGATCGAGCGCTTCGGGCGGGCCTCGCTGATCTTCGTTCAGGAAGCCTGGCGCGGCGACGCGCTGCTGGTATCGGGGCGCACCGGGATCGGCTGGGTCGATCGCACCTCGATGCGGCCGGTCGGCATTCCGCCCGCCGTTCGCGGTGCACTCGAACGCGGGCCGGCCTCGGCGCTGTCAACGGCCGACGCATGAACACCGTTTAGCTAGAGCCGATGCAACTTGCGACCCTGATTCGGGATCAATAAGGGCAACGAACGGAAACGCAGCAACACAGGGCGTCGGCAGACGGCCTGCCATAACCGTCCGGAAGCCGGACCCGTAATGCGCCAGCCGTGCGACAACGCGGCGCGACGGCCAAGAAGGCATGACAACCACACACCTATGAACTCTGCACAAGACCTGTCGATCGTTTCTCTCGTCCTCAATGCGAGCGTGCTTGCCCAGGCCGTGATGGGGCTGCTGTTGCTGCTGTCGCTGTTCTCCTGGACGATCATCTTCCGCAAGTGGTTCGCGATCCGCCGCGCCCGCGCGCAGACCGAGCGCTTCGAACGCGAATTCTGGTCGGGCGGCGATCTGCAGGCGCTCTATCAGAGTGCAGCCAACAATCGCCATACGATCGGCTCGCTCGAACGCATCTTCGAATCGGGCATGCGCGAATTCCTGAAAGCCAAGGAAAAGCGCATGACCGATCCGTCGCTGATTCTCGACGGTGCCCGCCGCGCGATGCGCGCCTCGTTCCAGCGCGAGCTCGACATGCTCGAAAACAACCTCGCGTTTCTTGCCTCGGTCGGCTCGGTCAGCCCGTACATCGGTCTGTTCGGCACGGTCTGGGGGATCATGAATTCGTTCCGCGGCCTCGCCAACGTGCAGCAGGCCACGCTCGCCAACGTCGCACCGGGCATCGCCGAGGCGCTCGTCGCCACCGCGATCGGCCTGTTCGCCGCGATCCCGGCCGTGGTGGCGTACAACCGTTACGCGCACGACATCGACCGCCTGGCCAGCCGCTTCGAAACGTTCGTCGAAGAATTCTCGAACATCCTGCAGCGCCAGGCGCAATAAGGAGCACGCGATGGCCGGCACTCCCATTCGTTCCAGCATGCGCGGCGGCCGTTCGCGCCGCTCGATGGCCGACATCAACGTCGTTCCGTACATCGACGTGATGCTCGTGCTGCTCGTGATCTTCATGGTCACGGCACCGCTCGTTTCGCCGTCGATCGTCAATCTGCCGACGGTCGGCAACGCCGCCCCGCAGGACCAGACGCCGCCCGTGGTGGTCAACATCCAGGCCGACGGCAAGATGACCGTCCGCTACAAGAGCGAAGCAGGCGCCTCGCAGGAAGATTCGATGACGAAGGCCGAGCTCGACGATTTCATCGCGTCGCGCCAAGCCGATCATCCCGACCAGCCGGTTGTGATCGCAGCCGACAAGACGGTGCAGTACGACAAGGTCATGACCGTCATGTCCGACCTGAAAGCACGCGGCGTGAAGCGCGTGGGCCTCCTCGTCAAATCGAAATGAGTCAGCAAAAACAACGCACTGCCTCGCCGTTGGGCCCGCCGCAAGAGCGCGGCACGGGGCGCGCGTTCCTGCTGGCCGCGTTGATGCACGTGCTGCTGATCGCCCTGCTCTATCACGGCATGCAGTGGCAGAACAGCACGCCGGCCGGCGCCGAAGCCGAACTGTGGACCGAGGTGCCCGATTCGCCAGCGCCGCAACCGGTTCAGCCGGCGCCGCCCGTCAAGGTCGCGCCCGCGCCGCCGCCCGCCAAGGACGACGACGCCGATATCGCACTCCAGCAAAAACGCCGCCAGCAACAGGAAGCCGCCGCCCGCGAGGCCCAGCTCGCCGAGCAGCGCCAGCAGGCGCTGAAAGCCGAGCAGGAAGCCCAGGCCAAGCGCGCCGCCCAACTGGCCGCGCAGCAGCTGGCCCAGCAGCAGGCGGCCGACAAGGCGGAAAAGCTCAAGCAGGCCGAGAAGCTCAAGCAGCAGCAGCTCGCCGACCAGCAGAAGAAACTCGAACAACAGCAGAAGCTCGACCAGCAGCGCAAGCAGGCGCAGGCCGAGGCCGACAAGAAGGCCGAGGCGGAAAAGAAAGCCGAAGCCGAGAAGGCCGCCGCGGCCAAGTCGGAGGCAGCCGCCAAGGCGAAGGCAGAGGCCGCCGCGAAAGCCAAGGCCGACGCCGCGTCGAAGGCCAAGCTCGACAAGGAGCGTCAAGCGCGACTGGCGCAATTGCAAGGCGCGGCAGGCGGTTCGGGCGGCGCCGACGGGCTGGCGAAGAGCGGCACGGGCTCCGGCTCGGGCGGCAACGCCGCGTCGCCGGGTTATGCGGACAAGGTCAAGCGCCGGGTCAAGCCGTTCATCACCTGGGGCGGCCCTCGCGAAGGTCTGGAAACGCGCGTGCAGGTTCGCTGCTCGCCGTCGGGCGATGTGCTCGGCGTGACGGTAACGCGGTCGAGCGGCAATTCGGCCTGGGATGATACGGTCGTGAGCGCGGTGCGTAACGCCTCGCCGCTGCCGCCCGATACTAACGGAAGCACCCCGGGCAACATTGCAATTACCTTCCGGGCAGCCGGCGACGCGAATTAGGCATTACACTCGCGCGCAAGCGGCTCGGAACGAATCGACTATTGTCGAGTCTCTGCGCATGCGCAGCTACATACGGGAATCGGTAAGCATGAGTTTGATGACGAAGCTGGGTTTCAGGGCACTCGTGGCCTCGTGTCTGATCGCGGCGGGCAGCACCGCGAACGCGCAGGTCAACGTTCTCATCACGGGCGTCGGATCGACCCAGATTCCGATCGCCACCGCGAACTTCGTCAACGAGGCGGGCCTGCCGCAATCGGTGACGTCCGTGGTGCGCTCGGATCTGGCCCGCACCGGCAAGTTCTCGAACATCGACGCGGGCAGCACGCCGGTGCCGGAAACGGCGCCGGTGGACTACGCGGCGTGGAAAGGCAAGGGCGCGAACGCGTTCGTCGCCGGCACCGTGGATCGCGAAGGCGGCCAGGTGAAGGTCAACTTCATGCTGTTCGACACGAACAAGCAGCAAAGCCTCGGCGGCCTGTCGCTGACGGCGTCGGGCGATGCCGAAAGCATGCGCAAGACGGGCCACAAGATCGCCGACTTCATCTATCAGAAGCTGCTCGGCGTGCGCGGCGTGTTCAACACGCGGCTGTCGTACGTGACGCGCTCGGGCGGCAAGTACCGCCTGCTGATCTCCGATTCCGACGGCGAAAACGCGGTGCCGGCGCTGACCAGTTCCGAGCCGATCATCTCGCCGGCGTGGTCGCCGAGCGGAACGAAGGTTGCTTACGTGTCGTTCGAGCTGCGCAAGCCGGTGGTGTATATCCACGACCTGCCGACCGGCCGCCGCTACGTGATTTCGAACCAGAAGGGCAACAACAGCGCGCCGGCCTGGGCGCCGGACGGCCAGACGCTGGCGGTCGCGCTGTCGTTGTCGGGCAACACGCAAATCTACTCGGTCAGCGCGACGGGCACGGGCCTGCGCCGGCTCACCCAAAGCAGCTCGATCGATACCGAACCCTTTTATTCTCCTGATGGCCGGTGGATCTACTTCACCAGCGATCGCGGCGGTGCGCCGCAAATCTACCGGATGCCCGCCCAGGGCGAAAGCGCCGGTAGCGCGCAACGCGTGACGTTCACGGGCAACTACAACACCAGCCCGCGCGTCAGCCCCGACGGCAAGCTCCTCGCGTACATCTCGCGTACCGGTGGCGGCTTCAAGCTGTATGTCCAGGATCTGCAAACCGGCGCCGCCAACGCGGTCACCAATACGACGCATGACGAATCGCCGAGTTTCGCGGCAAACGGTCAGTACGTGCTGTACGCGACCCAAGCCAATGGCCGCAGCGTGCTGGCCGCCGTGCCTTCCGACGGCAGCTCGCCGCCGCAGATTCTGCCCGTCCAGGGCGGCTCGTTCCGCGAGCCGTCGTGGGGGCCGTTCATGCAATGACCAACAGGAGATTCACCATGAAGACCAATAAAGCTCGCCTCGCACTCGCCGTCATGATGTTCGCCGCGCTCGCCGCCTGTAAGTCGGGCGTCAAGCTCGACGACAAGGCGAACCAGCAAGGCAACGCGCTGCAAACGCAACCGAACCCGAACGACGTCGCGCAAGTGAACGTCGATCCGCTGAACGATCCGAACAGCCCGCTGGCCAAGCGCAGCGTGTACTTCGACTTCGACAGCTACTCGGTGTCGGATCAGTACCAAGGCCTGCTGGCTCAGCACGCTCAGTACCTGAAGAGCCGTCCGGCGCGTCACATCCTGATCCAGGGCAACACCGACGAACGCGGCACCAGCGAGTACAACCTCGCGCTGGGCCAGAAGCGTGCCGAAGCTGTCCGCCGCGGCCTGTCGCTGCTGGGCGTGCCGGATTCGCAAATGGAATCGGTGAGCCTGGGCAAGGAAAAGCCGCAAGCGACCGGTCACGACGAAGCTTCGTGGGCGCAAAACCGTCGCGCCGACATCGTCTACCAACAGTAAGTTAAAGGACGAACCGCCGTATGACGCACCGCTTCCCCTGGCTGCGCGCAGCCGCCGCGGCCTGCGTCGCGGGTGTCGCGCTTGGCGCGGCGCCCGCGCACGCGGGCATGTTCGACGACGACGAAGCCCGTCGCGCCGTGCTCGACCTGCGTAGCCGCACCGACAACCTGACCAATCAGGTGTCGGCCGCGCAACGCACGATCCTCGATCAATCCGCCCGTATCGACCAGCTCAACCAGCAGGTTGCGACGCTGCGCGGCCAGAACGAGGATCTGACCAACCGCCTGACGACGCTCGAGCGTCAACAGCGCGACGCCTACACCGATCTCGACACGCGTCTCAAGAAGTTCGAGCCGCAGCAGACCACGGTGGACGGCGTCGAAGGGACGGTCCAGCCCGGGGAAACGGACGCGTTCAACGCGGCGTCCCAGCAGTTCCGCGGCGGCGACTTCAAGGGCGCGGCCGCTTCGTTCCGCGCCTTCATCTCGAAGTATCCGCAAAGCCCGTATCAACCGGTCGCGCAGTACTGGCTCGGCAACGCGCAATACGCGCTGCGCGACTACAAGGGCTCGACGGCGACCTGGCAGGCGCTCGTGAAGGCCTTCCCGCAGCATCCTCGCGCCGGCGACGCCCTCGTGGCGATCGGCACGAACCAGCTCGAACAAGGCCAGAAAGCGGCCGCGAAGAAAACCTTCGAGCAGGTGGTGTCGCAGTTCCAGGGCTCGAGCGCGGCATCCGCGGCGCAGGCGAAGATCGATTCGATCAAGTAACAGGCGGCGGAATTGCGCCGTTGAGGGCCAAGTGCTTGACAGGCTCGAAAATCGGCGGCTATAATCTCGCCTCTTTGGGTCGTTAGCTCAGCTGGTAGAGCAGCGGACTTTTAATCCGTTGGTCACAGGTTCGAATCCCGTACGGCCTACCAAAGCATCAAACAAAAAGCCCGGTCGAAAGACCGGGCTTTTTGCTTTGCGGCGCGGGCGAGCCGATTTGCAGAAACCCAAGCTCAATAGGTTTCAGCCGCCTCTTCACTGCCGTCCTCGCGCCAATACCGCCAGCGGCCATGTTTCTCGCCGCCAAGATAAGCGCCCTCGGCCGCGGGCTTCCCGGATTCGTGAAAATCCCGCCACACGCCCTCTTCCTTGCCCTGCACGTAGTCGCCCTCGGACGCAATCGTGCCGTTCTCGTGATACGCGACGAACAAGCCGTGCCGAATCCAGCGCGTTCCGTCGGGGGACAGCATTCTCGTGTAGCGAAATTTGATGCCCCCGGATTCGTAGGCAATCTCGGCAATATTCAGGTTGGCTTCGTTGGACATGATTTCCAGTCAGAATGAACGACAATCCGAATCGGCAGGCAATACCGGCGCCGTTTCCGCACGCCGTGTATTGGCCGTCTCTCAGGCTTTGAACCGCAATAATTTTTCCAAGAAAATACCACAAGCGGACGGCAATTCATCCATGCCGACAGCAACCCGCCGGCGCCGAATACCTTGCGTTTCAACGCCATAACCGGTAGGATGCCCGCCGATCCGGATTGGACATGTTTCGGGCCGTGCGTGCGTGTGATCCGTCGGCCCCAGGTTCGAATCCCGGTTGGCATACGCCCGCATCGAACAGCAAGCCCGGTCGAAAGCCGGGCTTTTTGCTTGATGGCGCGTCCGGTGCAAACCCGGCGCGGCATCGAACCGGGATGCTATCCTGCCCGACTGAAACCATGCATGCGGCCCGCACGGCGAGGCGTTCGAATCGACGCACCCGCCAGGCCCCGACTCCACCCGACCTGCCTCGATCCGCCTGCCGCGTACCGGCAAGGACGAGCGAGCGGGCCGAGATCCGGCATGCTCGCGAGGCCCCCGCCCGCCTGTCTCAACACCGCCACGACGCCGTGGCCACAGTATTCGAGTCCCCATGTTACGGCTAAGCGAAATCAAACTCCCCCTCGACCATGCCGAGAGCGATCTCGAAGCGGCGATCCGCGCGCGCCTGGACGAGCTCGGCGTGGGCGCCGAGGCGCTGCTGCGCTTCAACGTGTTTCGCCGCGCGCACGACGCCCGCAAGCGCTCGGACATCAAGCTCACGTACATCGTCGACCTCGAGGTCGAGAACGAAGCCGCGGCGCTCAGGCAGATTGCCGGCAAGCCGCACTGCGGCCCGACGCCCGACATGGCCTACCGCTTCGTCGCGAAGGCGCCCGAGCACGGCACGGCGCTGCGCCCGGTCGTGATCGGCATGGGGCCGTGCGGCCTGTTCGCCGGGCTGATCCTGGCGCAGATGGGCTTCCGTCCGATCATCCTCGAGCGCGGCAAGGCCGTGCGCGAACGCACCAAGGACACCTTCGGACTGTGGCGCAAGAGCGTGCTCAATCCGGAATCGAACGTGCAGTTCGGCGAAGGCGGCGCCGGCACGTTCTCCGACGGCAAGCTGTACAGCCAGATCAAGGATCCGAACCACTACGGCCGCAAGGTGCTCGAGGAGTTCGTCAAGGCAGGCGCGCCGGAGGACATCCTCTACCTGAGCCGCCCGCACATCGGCACGTTCCGCCTCGTCAGCATGGTGGAGAAGATGCGCGCGACGATCCACGAGCTCGGCGGCGAAGTGCGCTTCGAGACGCGCGTGGACGACATCGAGATCGATCAGGGCAAGGTGCGCGCGCTCAAGCTGTCGAACGGCGAAACGCTGCGCTGCGACCACGTGGTGCTGGCCGTGGGCCACAGCGCGCGCGACACGTTCCAGATGCTGAACGACCGCGGCGTATACATCGAGGCGAAGCCGTTCTCGCTCGGCTTCCGCATCGAGCATCCGCAAGGGCTGATCGACCGCAGCCGCTTCGGCAAGTTCGCCGGCAACAAGCTGCTCGGCGCGGCCGACTACAAGGTGGTGCACCACGCCAACAACGGCCGCGCGGTGTACAGCTTCTGCATGTGCCCGGGCGGCACGGTGGTGGCGGCCACGTCCGAGCCGGGCCGCGTGGTCACGAACGGCATGAGCCAGTATTCGCGCGCCGAGCGCAACGCGAACGCGGGCATCGTGGTGGGCATCACGCCGGAGGATTACCCGGGCGGCCCGATGGCCGGCATCGCGTTCCAGCGCAAATGGGAAGAGCGCGCGTTCGAACTGGGCGGCGGCGATTACCGCGCGCCGGGCCAACTGGTGGGCGATTTCATCGCCGGCCGGCCGTCGACCTCGCTCGGCTCGGTGGTGCCGTCGTACAAACCGGGCGTGAACCCGACCGACCTCAGCACCGCCCTGCCCGACTACGTGATCGAGGCGATCCGCGAGGCGCTGCCGCAGATCGACAAGAAGATCTCGGGCTTCGCGATGCACGACGCGGTGCTCACGGGCGTGGAAACGCGCACGTCGTCGCCGATCCGCGTGCGTCGCAAGGATAACTATCAAAGCATGAACGTCGAGGGCCTGTACCCGGCCGGCGAAGGCGCGGGCTATGCGGGCGGCATCTACTCGGCCGCGATCGACGGCATCGAAGTGGCGCAGGCGGTGGCGCTCGACATGACGAAATAAGCGGGCCACCCCGGCACGCTGCGTCGAACCCGAGAAAGCCCGGTCTCCCGACCGGGCTTTTTGCGTTTACTTCTCCACCACGCCCAGCAAGGTCTGCTTGCCGCCGACGTAGCGGTACAGCGAGATCACGCCGTGCTTCAGATCGCCGTTCGCGTCGAACTCGGTCAACCCGAGCACGCCCTGGTAATGCGTGGCCGGCATCGCGGCCAGGATCTTCGCCGGCTCGGTCGATTGCGCGCGCTTCATGGCGTCGACGACGATGCCCACGGCGTCGTAGGCGAACGGCGAGTTCAGCACCGGCGCATAGCCGAAGCGCGTCTTGTAGCGCTCGACGAACGCGGGGCCGCCGGCCATCTTCAGCAGCGGCGCGCCGGCGATCGAGCAAACCACGTCGTCGGCCGCCTCGCCGGCCAGCTTCGCGAGGTCGTCGGCGCACAGGCCATCGCCGGCCAGCACCTTGATCGTCATGCCGAGCGCGCGCGCCTGCTTGACGAACGGGCCGCCGGTGCCGTCGAGGCCGCCGTACATGATCGCGTCGGGCTTCTCGCCCTTGATCTTGGTGAGGATCGCGCGGAAATCGACGGCCTTGTCGGTGCTCGCATCGTGCGACAGCACGGCGATGCCGTCGGCCTTCGCGCGCTTCTCGAACTCGACGGCCAGCCCCTGCCCGTAGGCGGTGGAATCGTCGACGATCGCCACCGATTTCACGTGCAGCGTGCGCGCCGCGTAGTCGGCCAGCGTCGGGCCCTGCTGGGCGTCGGTCGCCACCACCCGGTAGGCGGTCTTGAAGCCCTGCTGCGTGTAGGCGGGATTGGTGGCCGACGGCGACACCTGCACGATGCCAGCGTCGTGATAGATCTTCGAGGCCGGGATCGTCGAGCCGGACTGCATGTGGCCCACCACGGCCACCACCTTGTCGTCGACCAGCTTCTGCGCCACCTGGGTGGCCTGGCGCGGATCGCCGGCGTCGTCCTGGGCATCGAACGCGAGCGTCACCTTGCGCCCGCCGATCACGAGCCCGGCCCGGTTGATCTCCTCGATCGCGAGCCGCGCGCCGTTCTCGGTGTCCTTGCCGAGATACGAGGCCGGCCCGGTCACGGGCGCCGCCTCGCCGATCTTGACGGCGTCGTCTGCGTGAGCGGCCGTCGCCGCGAAGGCGCACGCCACGCCCGCCGCGGTCGCGGCTGCCGCAAGCTTGCCGGCCGCGCGCACGCGGCGTCCCGTTACGCTGTTGTTGTTCATGCTTCACCCGCCTGATGTGATGACTATGGACCGGCGCAGGCACTGGAAGCCCGCCGCCGGGGCAGACGCGGCCGGCCTCGCGCGCCGGGCGGCTTTCGTCTGACCTGGAAATCCCGTGCACCGGAAGCGGTGCGCGGTGCTGCGTCGACGGGATCGACTGTAGGCAGCCACAAAGCGGCGGCATTGAATCGTTCTGCCCGGAAATAGAACAAATGCGTCAGGCGCGGGGCGCCGGCCCGCGCGCGGCATACAATCGGCGCAGGCAGCCTTCGCCGCCACGCCCAGCCCCACGCCACGCCGCCGAGTTCGCGCATGCCCCACGCCGACGCCGCCTTGCCTCCACCCCCACCCTCTCCGGAAAGCCCGTCGAGCGCGCCGCTCGTCGATGCGCTCGACGCGCGCGCCGCCACCGGCGACACGCGGCCGAGCCGCTCGGCCGGCGCGGAACTGAGCGTGGCGATCGTGCTGTGGCCGAAATTCCCGCTGCTGTCGCTGGCCGGGCTGTGCGACGCGCTGCGTCACGCGGCCGATCGCGGCGACCAGAGCCGCCAGTTGCGCTGCCTCTGGACCATCGTCGGCGTCGAGGGCGAGACGATCGAATCGAGCTGCGGCATTCCGGTGCCGGTGCAAACGCCGTTTCCCGATCCGTCGCGCTTCGACTACGTGGCGGTGATCGGCGGGCTGCTGCCGCACCTCGATCAAACCGACCCGCGCTACCGCGACTACCTGCTGCGCGCGGCCGAGGCCGGCACGCCGCTGATCGGCCTCTGCACGGGCAGCTTCGTGCTGGCGCGCGCGGGCCTCATGAACGACCGCGTGGCCTGCATCCACAGCTTCCATGTGGACGACTACCGCCGCCTGTTCCCGTCGCTGCGGCTCGTCACGCACGCCGATTACCTGATCGACGGCGACCGCGTCACGTGCGCCGGCGGCATCTCGATCGTCGAACTGGCCGCGCGGCTGATCACGCTGCATTGCGGGCCGGATCGCGCCTCGAAGGTGATCCACCAGATGACGGTCAGCCGGCGGAGCGGCGCGTCGTTCGTCGAGCGGCGCGCGGCGCTCGGCTATCTGTCGGTGGACGACGCGACGGTGCGCCACGCGGTGCTGCTGATGGAGGAAAACCTCGAAGCGCCGCTGACGATCGCCGTGATCGCGCGTATGACGGGCAGCAGCGTGCGCCATCTCGAACGCGCGTTCGCGGCCGAGATGCGCTGCTCGCCGAACGAGTTCTACCGTCGCATGCGGCTGCGCTACGCGCGCTGGATGCTGGTCAACACGACGCGGCGCATCACCGACATCGCCTACGAATGCGGCTTCTCCGATTCGGCGCATTTCATCCGCGTGTTCCGCGAGGCCTACGGCGTGACGCCGGGCAAGCTGCGCGGCGCGCGCAAGGCCGGCGCGGGCGGCGAACGCACCGAGGCCGATCACGCAGATCCGCCCGCGCCGGCCTGACGCAATTCTTCTATTTTCGGGCAGCGTCATGCAATGCGCGCCGCGCCGCGCGCCCTACAGTGTTCCGAATCGGTTGCGATTCAACCTGGAAGCCTGGAGAACGGCATGCATATCCTGATCGTCGGCGCGGGCGTCGTCGGCCTGTCGAGCGCGTACTACCTGCAGCGGGCCGGACATACGGTCACCGTGATCGACCGTCGCGACGAGGTCGCCAGCGAGACGAGCGCCGCCAACGGCGGTCAACTGTCCTACAGCTACGTCGCGCCGCTGGCCGGCCCCGGCGTGATCGCGAAGCTGCCCGGCTGGCTCGCGCGCCGCGACGCGCCGGTGCGCTTCCAACCATCGCTGAACCCCGACCAATGGCGCTGGTGCTTCTCGTTCCTGGCGGCCTGCACGCGCTCGCGCAGCGCGCTGACGACGCAGCACCTGCTGTCGCTGTCGTTCCTGAGCCGCACGCTGATGCACGAGCTGATCGCGGCCGAGCCGTCGCTCGATTTCGATTTCGTGCGCTCGGGCAAGCTCGTGCTGCATCGCGATCCGGCCGCGATGCGGCAGGCGGTCGGGCAGCTCGAACTGCAGCGGGCGCTCGGTTGCGAGCAGGATGCGCTCGACATCGACGCATGCATCGCGCTCGAACCGTCGCTCGCGCGCGTTCGCGACACGTTCGCGGGCGGCATCCACACGCCGAGCGAGGACACCGCCGATTGCCGGCGCTTCTGCCTCGGGCTCGCGGCGCTGCTGCGCGAGCGCGGCGCCGCGATCGAAACCGGCACGCCACTCGACGGCCTGCGCGCCGGCCGCGACGGGCGCGTCGCGGCTTTGCGCGA
>NZ_JAAGPF010000641.1 GCF_017104645.1 Burkholderia sp. Ac-20379 | reverse complement strand
CGCCGTGGCTAGCGGCGCGGCGGGCAGCGCCGCCTGCGCCTGCGCCGAGGCGGCATCGTCATGCTTGCCCTGCAGCGCCTGCGCGGCCTCGTTGGCCTGGCCCATGCATTCCCACTGCCCGGCCTGCGCGCAATCGAGCGCCTGCGCCAGCAGCAGCCCGGCCGGCGCATCGCCCACCAGGATCGGCGGATCCGCACTGACGGTGCCGACGATCGTCTCGCCGTCCGGCGCCGCGGGCACGTCGGCCCGCGCATGCCAGAAGCCGCGCGCCGGGTTGTAGTGCAGCCCCGCGCTCAGTGCGATCGCATAGAACACCAGGCTCAACGCGACGGTCCAGCCGATGCGGGGCGCCCTGACGAGCGAGACGCTCGGTTGATCGGGTGTGCTCATGGTTGTCTTGCCTCCTCGTAAGGTGTCCCTGCTGGGTGAAATGGCGCGGAGCCGGCTGCGTTACCAGGCGATCCGGGCGTCGAGCGTGCCGGTCTTGACGATGTCGAACTTCATCGTCCCTTGATAGGTGGCCTCGACGCGATATTCCGCATCGGGCAGCGAGAACCGGCAATTCGGGCCGGCCGCCACGAAATCCATCAGCACGCGGCCGTGGCGGCGCACCTTGACGGCCACGTCGGACGGGGGCGAAGCCGGGTTCGAGGAGGCGAAGTTCACGCCGAGGTTGAACGGATGCTGCGGATCGGGCGCGTGCACCTGGCTGTCGATGCCGGCGTTGCCGCAAACGTAATAGAGCATCGGCCGGGGCGCCTTGGCGGCCGCGGGCGACGACGGAGGGGCAGACGGCGCGGTGGCGGCGGTAACGGTGGTCGCGGCGGGGGGCGGCGAGATGGTGGCCGGCTGCGCGCCTTCGCCCACGGGATGGGCGATCTGGGCGGCGGCGGGCAGGACGGAGAGTGCCAAGGTGGTGGCGAAACACCACTGGCTCAACGGGCCGATACGCATTGATCGCTTTCTCGTGATGAATGCCGCCATTGGTTTCTCCGTCGTTAAAGAATGCTCAGGATACGGACGAGCGGAATGAAATGCAAACATCATAGGCAACTCAGTAAGAGTTTCTAATCTGAATGCGAGATAAGAATTAATTGCCGATTAAAGAGGTATCGACAAGTAATCGACTCTGATTGTAACGGGAGTAACGAGATGAAACGTTTCGGTAAGTGTTTCAATCTCGCCGATTAGAATGGTTTCCCGTATCGGTAGTAGTACGGTCGTTTGAACATGCTTTATACGCGGATCTTATAAATCCCGCCAAACGTTTTTGCTGTAATCGGCGGCGGCTTTCTACAAAGCGAATCCGCACGATCACCGACGTTCCGCATGTGAGTGGCGCGCCGCACCGGCGCGTCCCGTCAGGCTTCGGCGCAGGTCGCGCGAGGCCGGCTCCCTTGGCGTTTGCCCCGCGGTGTTCCATCGCGGCTCGTTCGAGCCGGCGAGGAATAATCGCCGGCGGCGATCAAACCGAAAGGGTGTGGACTGATAAAAAACCAGGCTGACTTTAAATGACGACACACTCGATATATCAAATTTCGCAAAAAACCATTGTCGATATCGGTCGCCCGTTGTTGCCCGTCCTGATTTTCCTTGATTGGTGAAGATGTTGAGTTTTCGCCGAGTTTCGGCTGGCTGACGATATTTGACATTTGTCGGCCATAGGTCATTTTCACCGATCGCGTGCCGGTTTTACCGGCCGGGCGCTTTAAAAGGAAAACGCATCGATGGTCGAATTCAAGCGTTTGCGCATGCCGCCTCGGCGGTGGCCGTTGGGTGCGGTTGCGCCCGCCACGGTCTTGCCGATGGTGCTGCTGTCGGCCTATGCCGCGTTGAAGAGCGGGGAGGCGTGCGCGCAGGTGGCGCAGCCTGCCAAGCCGGTGGTGTTCATGGTCGAGGTGCCGGACGATCCGGCCAGCCCCGTGCCGCCCGGCCGCCCCGTGCCGGGCAGCGCGCCGGTGGATCGGAAGCGCGTCGTGTAGGGAAAGAGGGTTGGTGGCGGTGTGGATGTCGGTGGTTGGCGTGTCAGTAACA
>NZ_JAAGPF010000640.1 GCF_017104645.1 Burkholderia sp. Ac-20379 | reverse complement strand
GACGCGCTCGGCGACGCCGCCGTGATCGCGCCGGCGCTGCTGATCGCCGATCCCGCGCCGGACGGCGCGCAGGCCGAGCACGCCGCGCGCCGCCTGCGAGAAATCGCCGGCCCCGCGCCGATCCTGCTCTACACTGACGACGTTCCGGCCGCCGCATCCGCGATCGCGGCCGACCGGTTGCCCAAGCGCGGCACCGACGACGATGCGCTGCTGCGTGCCGCGCGGCGCATCGCCCACCCCGACGGAGGTTCCCATCGATGAGCGCGACGCTCCACAAGGTGCTCTGCGCCGAGGACGACCCGGACATCCGGGCGATCCTCGAATTCAGCCTCGGCGCGGTCGGCGGCTATGAAGTCCGGCTGTGCCCGGACGGCGCCGACGCGCTGGCCGAGGCCGATGCCTTCCAGCCCGACCTGATCCTGCTCGACGTGATGATGCCGACGCTGAGCGGCCCCGACACCATGCGCGCGCTGCGCGAGAAGCCGGCGCTGCGCGACACGCCGATCGTGCTGATGTCGGCGCGCGCGCTGCCCGACGAAATCGAGGCGCTGCTCGAACACGGCGCCACCGGCGTGATCGTCAAGCCGTTCGACCCGATGACGCTGCCCGAACATCTGAAGATTTACTGGGATTACGCCCGTGATAAACGCGCCGGACACGCCTCCTGAATTCGAGCGCCAGCTCGCGGTGCTGCGTGCGCGCTTCACGTCCGGGCTCGGCGCGCGCCGCGACGAGCTGACGGCCGCCTGGAGCGAATGGAACGCCCTGGCAGGCACGCCCGATGCCGAGCGCCCGCGCGCGGTGCTCGCGATCGCGCTGCACCGGCTCGCCGGCGCGGCGCTGTCCTACGGCTTCGAGACGATCGGCCAGGCAGCGCGTACGCTCGAAGGACGCATCACCGCCGACGGCGCGCAACTGGACGGCCTGAGCACGCCGTTCGGCGCGCTCGTGGCGGGCATCGACGATGCGTACGCCGGTGCGGCGGGCGCATCGCGCGCCGCACCGGATACCCCGCCCGCAGCCCAGTAACGTCCCCGTGCCGCCGCCCGCCGGGCCGCGGCCAGCCCCGAGAGGATCATCAAGATGGAATTGCAGACTACCCACGCGCCGTCCGGCCCGCTGCTGGTTCGCCCGGCGGACCCGCATCTCGACGCCGGCAACGTTCAGGCGTTCAAGGATGCGATCGCACCGCTGCTCGCGCAGGAGGCGCGCATCGTGTTCGACATGTCGTCGCTGAGCTTCGTCGACAGCTCCGGCCTCGGCGCGCTGATCGCGTGCCTGCGCGAGACGCACCGGCGCGGCGGCGATTTCAAGCTGTGCGCGATGACCAAGCCGGTCAACGCGCTGTTCGAGCTGATGCGGATGCATCGCGTGTTCAGCGTGCACGCGAGCGCCGACGACGCGCTCGCCGCGTTCGCGTGAGCTCGCGCCGCACGGCGCGCTGACGCCGA
>NZ_JAAGPF010000639.1 GCF_017104645.1 Burkholderia sp. Ac-20379 | reverse complement strand
GGTGGCAGTGTAGATCTCGGTGGGGGCCGGATCATTAAAAAAAAAAAAAAAAGAAAAGACGGTGATTGGAGGAATAGTACAAACAATAAAGAGAATGCGAGAATAATCGCAGGTGATACATAACATAAGACGAACTACCAGTGTACATAATAGGAGCCATCATAGATTGTATGTCGGTGTGTGTGTCTGAAAGTGACCGTAACGACAGTGTACATCCACACGTGTTTGAAGCAACCTACTAATCCAAGAAGCTATACACATTTGAGATATCTACTCTAGTGTAGTTTTATCATGTTGTCATACTACACATCGTAGTTTTGTACGTGTTAGACATGGACATATTCTATATTTTCAGCGTTCTATCATCTTATGTGTTTTATATATAATATAGTCTCACTCTCTTACTTTGAGAGTGACTAGTTTTTTCTTCATCTTATTTACGTGTTAACTGTTGGAGTTAATATAGATTTCTACATTTTCTTTTTTTTTTTTTTTTC
>NZ_JAAGPF010000638.1 GCF_017104645.1 Burkholderia sp. Ac-20379 | reverse complement strand
CGCCCACCCAGGTGCTGACGCTCGGCAACCGCGCACCGGCGCTCGCGCCGCACGCGGCGGCCGCCAACGGCCTGCCCGACACGGCCGCCGTCGCCGCGCCCGCGCTCGAACCGCGCGGCGGCGGTGCGCTGCTCGGCGTGCCGCCGCTGTCGCAGGCCGGCCCGGTGCGTGCGGCGGCTGCGCCGGGCGCATCGCCGTTCTATTTCGTCGACGATGCCGCGCACGGCTGGCACGCCGCGCCGCAACCGGTCGCCACGCCGGTATCGGGCGCACCGCTGGCGCAAGCCTACGGGCTGCCCGACGGCGATGCGTTGCGCGATCTGCTGTCGCTGCACGATGCCGGCAAGACGCCGGGCGGCAGCGGCGCGCGTTATTTCGTCGGCGATCGCGCACCGGCGGCTTCGGCGGGCGCTTCGCCGTTCGCGGGCGCGCATCCGCCGTTCGACGTCAACGCGATCCGCCGCGATTTCCCGATCCTGGCCGAGCGTGTGAACGGCAAGCCGCTCGTGTGGTTCGACAACGCGGCCACCACCCACAAGCCGCAGGCAGTGATCGACCGGCTCGCGTATTTCTACGCGCACGAGAACTCGAACATCCACCGCGCGGCGCACGCGCTGGCGGGCCGCGCCACCGACGCCTACGAGCACGCGCGCGACACGGTGCGGCGCTTCATCGGCGCGGCGTCGGCCGACGAGATCATCTTCGCGCGCGGCGCGACCGAGGCGATCAACCTCGTCGCCAAGACCTGGGGCGTGCAAAACGTGGGCGAGGGCGACGAGATCGTCGTCTCGAACCTCGAGCACCACGCGAACATCGTGCCGTGGCAGCAACTGGCCGCCCAGAAAGGCGCGACGCTGCGCGTGATTCCGGTCGACGACACGGGGCAGGTGAAGCTCGACGAATTCGCCAAGCTGCTGAACGGGCGCACGCGGATCGTGGCGGTCACGCAGGTGTCGAACGCGCTGGGCACGGTGGTGCCGGTGCGCGAGATTATCGAGCTGGCGCATCGCGCCGGTGCGGTGGCGCTGGTGGACGGCGCACAGTCGATCTCGCACATGCGCGTGGACGTGCAGGCGCTCGACGCCGATTTCTTCGTGTTCTCGGGCCACAAGATCTACGGCCCGACGGGGATCGGCGTGGTGTACGGCAAGCGCCGCATTCTCGACGCGATGCCGCCCTGGCAGGGCGGCGGCAACATGATCGCGGACGTCACGTTCGAGCGCACCGTGTTCCAGCCCGCGCCGAACCGCTTCGAGGCGGGCACCGGCAACATCGCCGATGCGGTGGGCCTGGGCGCGGCGCTCGAATACGTGGAGCGGGTCGGCATCGAGCCGATCGCGCGCTACGAGCACGACCTGCTCGCCTACGCCACCGAGAAGCTCGCGCCGGTGCCGGGCGTGCGGCTGGTGGGCACGGCGCGCGACAAGGCCAGCGTGTTGTCGTTCGTGCTGAAGGGCTACGAGACGGAGGAAGTGGGGCGTGCGCTGAACGAGGAGGGCATCGCGGTGCGCTCCGGGCATCACTGCGCGCAACCGATCCTGCGCCGCTTCGGCCTGGAGGCGACCGTGCGGCCGTCGCTGGCGTTCTACAACACCTACGGCGAGATCGATCTGTTCGTCGATGTGGTGCGGCGGCTCGCGGGGCGCCGATAAGGCGTGCCGAGTGACGAGCGGCAACAACGCCGCGCGGGCCACAAGCCTGCGCGGCGTTGCCGTTTCAGGCCTGCGCCGTGGACAGCGCCGCCAGGAACTGCCACGGAAAGATGCCGCGATCGTGGCCGTCGTCGAACACCAGTTGCACGCCGTAGCCCATCGGGCGGATGTCGGTCACGCTCACTTCGGCATCCTTGACGACCGGCTCGCCCGCCTGCCGACACGCGCGGA
>NZ_JAAGPF010000637.1 GCF_017104645.1 Burkholderia sp. Ac-20379 | reverse complement strand
AGGCCGAGGTGCGGCTGGCGCGGCTGTCGGCGCGCGAGGCCCGTGCGCTGGGCGATCTGGACACCGCGCTGGCGCGCTGCGAGGCGGCGCGCTTCGCGCTCGGCGACGGCAACAGCGACGATTTCGTCGAATTCGAGCTGCCCTGGCTGATGCAGGCCGGGCGTCACGAGGCCGCGGGGCGGCGCGCGTTCCTGCATCTCTACGATCAGGAAACCTCGTCGCAGGCCGGCGCGCTGCGCATCATCCACGAGCGGCTCGCCGACCCGGCCGACACGCTGATCTGGTGGCCGCTCGCCGCGCTGCGCGCCTGCAACCTGACCTCCACGCTCGAGCATTTCATCGAGTGCGGCCGCGGCCAGGACGGCGAGATCGTCACGCGCTCGCCGTTGCACGCGCAACTGTTCGCGGCGGCCGGCAAGCTCGAGGGTGATGCGTTGCGCGAAGCCGTGTTCGACGCCGCGTGCGCGGTGCTCGAACAGCGCGCGCCGGGGCATCCATGGTTCGTGCGGATCGCGTCGCCGCTGGCCGGCGAATTCGGCCGCATCGACGCCACCACCGAGGCGGCGCGCCTGCTGTCGGCGATCGAGCAGGGCGGGCTCAACGACCGGCGCAGCGCCTATGCGCAGCTCAATGCGCGGCGGCGTTCGCTCGGCGTGGAACGCGCGATGGCGTTGCCGCCGCCCGCGCCCGACGGCGGCTACGATTGCTACGCGCTCGGCTGCACGCTCGACGACAACGATCCGTGGTACGAAGAGATCGAACGGCTGCCCGGCGAGGACGGTTCGCGCGTCGGGTTCCGGAAACTGCGCAGCCTGAAGGCGCGCATCTACGAACACGGCCGCATGCAGATGGAGCGGTTCGCCGAAACCGGGCGCGGCCATCCGGGCGATGCGGGCGCGCACCTGTATTCGATGCTCTGCAACAACCTCGCGATCATCTACCGCTTCGACGAGCAGCGCTACGACGAGGCGATCGACCTGCACCAGCGCGGCATCGCCGTCAGCCCGTTCGCCGAGCATTACCACGGTATCCTGAATTGCCGGATCGCGCAGGGCGATCACGAGGCCACCGTCGCGGCCGGCGAACAGCTCTGGCATTTCGCGAACGAATTCGGTTATAGCCGCCACGACGTCAACGAGCAGTGCGGCGAGATGCTGCGTGCGCTGGATCAGCTCGGCCGCCATTCCGAAAAGCTGATCTGGCTGCAGCGCCTGATCGAGTGGCAGCGCGGGAACGACGAGGACGACGCGCGGCTGTCGACCGATGCGCTGCACGCCCGGGTGCAGTGCGCGTTCTATCTGGCGGGCCCGTACGACGAGCAGGCGCGGGCCCTGTGGGCCAGCTTGCGCGAGCAGGTCGAGGCCTCCGATTCGCCGAAGGTGCTGTCGATGACGGGCGATTACATGCGTGCCGCGGGCAACAAGCCCGAGGCCGTCCGGTTCTACGATCGCCTGCTCGAAGTGAATCCGCATTCGCCGGATCCGATCCTGTTCGACGACGATTCGATCCCGAGGCTGCTCGCGAAGATGGATGCGCGCGCCGAGGCCGACACCAACACGCCGGCCGCACCGGCCGCCGCCGGCGCGGCGGGCAAGCGTGCATGGTGGAAATTCTGGCAATGAACGTGCGCGGGAATCAGGGCGGCTACGCGCCGCGCAATGCGCTGAACGCCGACGCGCTGAAGGCCGCGATCGCCGCCA
>NZ_JAAGPF010000636.1 GCF_017104645.1 Burkholderia sp. Ac-20379 | reverse complement strand
GCCGTCGGCCTCCCGCGCCGGGTCGGCCTGCGGCGCGCCTCGCCGGGTAATCAGATCAGCCAGCGTCGCGCCGAGCGGCTCGCCCGTCAGCGCGGCGATCAGGCGCGTGCCGTCGATCGCCGTGCGGCTGCGCTGGGCCTGATAGAGCAACTCGTCGCGGTCGATCACGAACGCGTCGAACAGTTGGGAAACCGTCAGCATCTCGGGATTGGCCAAGAGGATATAGCGCGACGCCACGTTGTCGCCGCCCTCGAGCCGCGCGACCCACTCGCGATCCTCCATCGCCGCCAGCAGCCGCTGCGCCGTTTCCATGCCGCAGCGCACCATCACCGCCAGCCGCGCGGCCGAATGGCCGGGCTTGCCGGCATCCTTGGCGTCGGCCAGACGCGCCAGCAGCGCGACGGCATCGAGCAGATCGCTGCCCGGATAGCCGACCCGGTGAAACTGGCCGATCCGGATCACCGGCAGCGCCGAGGTCAGCATCGCTCCGGCCAGCGTGATCAGCCAGCTCAGATACATCCACAGCAGAAACAGCGGCACGGCGGCGAACGCGCCGTACACGGCCGTATAGGTGGGAATGCGCCGCACGTAGTAGCCGAAGCCGCGCTTGGCCAGCTCGAACGCGATCGCCGCGCAGATCCCGCCGACCACCGCGTCGCGCCAGGCCACCGTGCAATTCGGCAGATAGACGTAGAGCAGCGTGAAGGCCAGCACCGTCAGCGGCAGCGACGCGATCGTCAGCAGCCATTCGAACGAGGTGACCGAGTCCGGCGCACCGGCGAACGCCAGCGACTTGGTAAACAGATACGACGAGATCGACAGGCTCACGCCGAACAGCAGCGGGCCGAGCGTGATGATGGCCCAGTAGGCCAGCACGCGCTGCGCGAACGGCCGCGGCTTGCGCACGCGCCAGATCACGTTGAACGCCGATTCCACCGTCATCATCGTCATCACGGCCGTCACCACCAGCACGATCAGGCCGGCCGTGGTCAGCCCCTTGGCCTTCGACGAGAACTGGTTCAGGTACTTGAAGATCTGGCTGTTGAACTGCGCCGGCATCAGATGATCGGCGAGAAAGCCCTGCAGCGAAGACTGGAACGACGAGAACATCGGGAACGCCGTGAACAGCGCGAACGCCACCGTCACGAGCGGCACCAGGGCGAGGATCGTGGTGAACGTCAGGCTGCCCGCGACCTGCGGGATGCGATCCTCCGCGCCGCGGCGGGCGGCGAAGCGCGCGAGGCGCTTGATGGTGTCGAGATCCACACTCAACTTCGGCAACGGCTTTCTCCTTCGGACGGCCTGCTCCGCCGGCTTCGCCGCGGTCGCACCCCCTATAATAGCCGCTCACTCAAGGGACCTATGAAAGACATCCTGGTGCTCTATTACAGCCGCCACGGCGCCACGCGCGATCTCGCGCTGGCGATCGCGGCCGGCGTCGACGCCGTACCCGGCATGCAGGCACGCATCCGCACCGTGCCGCCCGTTTCCACCGTCTGCGAAGCCAGCGAACCCGACATTCCGTCCGACGGCCCGCCCTACGCCGAACTGCGCGATCTCGAGGAATGCGCGGGCCTCGCGCTCGGCTCGCCCACCCGCTTCGGCAACATGGCCGCACCGCTCAAGTATTTCCTCGACGGCACCACGCCGCAGTGGCTGGCCGGTGCGCTGGCGGGCAAGCCCGGCTGCGTGTTCACGTCGACCGGCAGCCTGCACGGCGGCCAGGAATCGACCTTGCTGTCGATGATGCTGCCGCTGCTGCACCACGGCATGCTGATCGTCGGCATTCCGTTTACCGAGAGCGCGCTGAGCACCACCGACGCCGGCGGCACGCCGTACGGCGCCTCGCATCACGCGCGCAGCGGCGGCCAGCCCGGCGCGCGCCACGGCATCTCCGCCGACGAGAAAGCGCTA
>NZ_JAAGPF010000635.1 GCF_017104645.1 Burkholderia sp. Ac-20379 | reverse complement strand
CATTCCCGCGCCGCTCGAACGCTGGCGCCTGTTGCTCGGCGATCCGGCCGAATCCGCATGCGGCGCGCTCGGCGCCGACGCGGCGGCCGCCGACGCCGCGCTCGAATGGCTGTACGGCCGCGACGCCGGGCGCGCCGAACGCGGCGAGCGGATGGCCGGCCTCGGGCCGTCGGCGTTGAGCACGCCCGACTGGATCAACGCGATCCATACGCTGTTTCCACGCGAGGTCATCGAGCGGCTCGAACGCGATGCGGTCGAGCGTTTCGGCATCGACGAGGTGGTCACGAACCTGGACGTGCTCGAACGCATCGAGCCGTCCGAATCGCTGCTGCGCGCCGTGCTGCACACCAAGCACCTGATGAATCCGCAGGTGCTGGCCGCCGCGCGCCGGCTGGTGGCCGAGGTGGTTCGGCGCATCATGGCGCGGCTCGCGACCGAGGTGCACCAGGCGTTCGCGGGCACCCGCGACCGGCGCCGCCGCTCGCGCATGCGGATCGCCCGCAATTTCGATTTCCGCCGCACGCTGGGCGCCAACCTGCGCAACTGGCACCCCGAGCGCCGCCGGCTCTATCTCGACACGCCGATCTTCAACAGCCGCACGCGGCGCCGGATCGAGCCGTGGGACATCGTGCTGCTGGTCGACCAGAGCGGCTCGATGGTCGATTCGGTGATCCACAGCGCCGTGCTGGCCGCCTGCCTGTGGCAATTGCCGGGCATGCGCACGCGGCTCGTGGCGTTCGATACCGCCGTGGTGGACCTGACCGCCGACGTGGCCGACCCGGTCGAGCTGCTGATGAAGGTCCAGCTCGGCGGCGGCACCGATATCGGGCGGGCGGTGGCCTATGCGCAGTCGTGCGTCGTCAATCCGTCGCGCACCATCGTCGTGCTGATCAGCGATTTCTACGAGGGCGGCAGCTCGAGCGAGCTGGTGCGGCGCGTCAAGACGCTGACCGCCGGCGGTGCGCGCGTGCTCGGGCTGGCCGCGCTCGATTCGTCCGCCAACCCGGCCTACGACCGCGAGATGGCGGCGCGGCTGGTCAAAGTGGGCGCGCAGGTCGGCGCCATGACGCCGGGCGAGCTGGCCGCCTGGCTGGCCGAGAAGGTGCAGGCATGAGCGCGCCGGTTCGCGGCGATCTGCTCGACCTGACGCCCGAGGCGCTGACGGCGCTCGCCAACGCGGGCTTCGTCAAGCGTGCGCAGAAGGATCTGGCGGCCGGGATCCGGCCGCGGCTGGAGATGGATGCCGGCGGCGCGCTGCATGCCGCGTTCGACGACGGCACCCGCACCAGCCTGCCGCCCGATCGCACCCTGCGCGACGCCCAATGCAATTGCGCGGCGAGCGGCATGTGCCGGCATCGCGTGATGCTCGTGCTCGCCTATCAGGCGCAGCAGCGGGAGCAGGGCGCCGAGGCGGCGGATACGGACGGGGCGGCGTCGAGCGCCGCGGCCGCGGCCGCGGCCGACGCCGAACCGGAGGCCTGGAGCCCCGCGCGATTCGACGACGCGATGCTCGCCGCCAGCTTCGCGCCGACGGTGCTCGATCAGGCCGCGCGTCTGGCCGCCACCCGGCCGGCGATCGCCGTTCAGCCGTGGGCCGGCGCGAGCGTGCCGCCGGCCGCGCGGCTGCCGATGTGCAGCGTGCGCTTCTTCTCGCGCGGCTCGCTCGCGCATGCACGCTGCGACTGCAAGCTCGGCGGCGGATGCGTGCACGTCGTGCTCGCCGTCTGGGCGTTCCGCGCGGCCGGCGAACTGCCGCCGGGCGGGCCTGAAAAGGTGGTCGAACTGCGCGCGCCGTCCACCGGGGCGGAGGCGGACGACGCA
>NZ_JAAGPF010000634.1 GCF_017104645.1 Burkholderia sp. Ac-20379 | reverse complement strand
GACGCTCGACGAGGTCGTCGCGCTGCTGGCGCCCTGAGCCGGGCGCGGCGCGAAACGGCTCGCGAGCGCCGCTTCGTTCCATCGCTGCTCCGGCCCCGCTTCAGGCCGCCGCGGCGGCGCGCCGCCTGCCTTCCCGATCGTCCGGATCGCCCGCCCGGCAAGGCTTTTCAGCCCGCGAAAACGCCTTCGGCAGCGCCCCGCACGCGATGCTAGGATGAACGTTCCCACTTTCCGGGAGACCTTCATGAACGGCATCCGCATGACGGCCCGCGGCTATACGGCGAACGCCTATACCCGTGCGGCGGAAGGCGGCCGCTTTCGCGGCTACGTGATCCTGTCGCGCACGGACGGCGACACGCCCGACAACACCGAATACGAGACGGACACCGTCCGCGCGAGCGAGCGCGAGGCGCTCGACGACGCGGAGGCGCTGGTCCGGCGCATCGTCGGCGAGTTGTCGCATTGATCGGAAGGCGGCCGCGGCGCGCCCGAACGGCGCGCCGCCTCGTCACCAGAGCTTGGCGAGCACCGAGAGAATCATCATCAGCACGAGCGTGGACATGAACGGGAACGGGTAGCTGCGCGAGCCGATCCGCAGCGTCACGTCGCCCGGCAGCTTGCCGACGCCGAGCTTGGACAGCCACGGCCAGGAGCGCGACAGCAGCATCACCGCCACGAACGACACCAGCAGCCAGCGAAACATCGCGCCCCCTTTACAGTGCGTGCGAGCGTTCGCCGCGCGCGAACGCCTCGAGGCCGTCGATGCCGCGCCCGAACGCGATCACCTTGAACAGTTCGCCCATCTCCGATTCGGAGATCAGCTTCTGCACGGCGTTGGCGGCCGGCAGGAAGCGCGCCGCATCGGACGGATCGATCTCCGACAGCACTTCGGTAATGCCCGCGTTGAGCAGGAACCGCCCTTGCGAGGTGTAGCCGAGCAGTTCCGCGCCGGCCGCGACGCCGGCCTCGTGGATGCCCGAGAACTCGACGTGCGCGGTGATGTCCTGCAGCCCCGGCCAGACGAACGGATCGCCGTGCGCGCGGTGGCGGTAATGGCACATCAGCGTGCCCTCGCCGCGCTGCGGGTGGTAATACTCGCGCAGCGGAAAGCCGTAATCGATGAAGAACGCCGCGCCGCGCCGGAGCATGGTGCAGACGGTGCGCGTGAAGGCGCGCGCCGCCGCATGGGTTTCGCTCAGATAGCCGGGCGGCAGATCGAGCGGGTCGAGCAGCGCGATGTCGGCCGCGTCGCGCAGCGGGCGATCCGCGAACACGAACGCGCGCTCGGCGTTGACCGCCACGCCGCGTTCCTGCCAGCCCGCCTCGCCGCGCACCACGAGCCGCACCGGCATCGCGTCGAGCACCTCGTTGCCGACCACCACGCCCTCGAACGCCTCGGGCAGCGCGTCGAGCCAGACCACGCGCGCGGCCAGCGCCTCGGGCAGCAGCGCCTCGACGGTGTCGCGCTGACGCTCGCGCAGTTCGCCCGACAGCTCGACGATCTCGTAGCGCTCGGGCGGCGTGCCCAGTTCGTCGAGCGCGGCGATCAGCCCCGCCGCGAGCTTGCCGGTGCCCGCGCCGAATTCCATGATGCGCTGCGTGCCGCTGGCCGCCAGCGCTTCGGCCACCGGCCGCGCGAGCGTGAATGCGAACAGCGGCGACAGCTCGGGGGCGGTGACGAAATCGCTGCCGTCGTCGCCGCGCCGGCCGAACTTGCGCGCGCCGCCGCTGTAATAGCCGAGGCCCGGCGCGTAGAGCGCGCGATCCATGAAGCGGGAAAACGGCATCCACCCGCCGGTGGTGGCGATCTCGGCGCGCAACGACGCGGCGAGCGTTTCCGACTGCGCGAGCGCGTCGGGGCCGGGAACGGGTAAACTAGCGGGTTCGTGAGCTTTCGGGTTCATCCCGGCATTGTAAATGACCGATTCCGCA
>NZ_JAAGPF010000633.1 GCF_017104645.1 Burkholderia sp. Ac-20379 | reverse complement strand
CGGGCCGTGCCGGCGGCGGCCGAGGCCGGCGCGTCGGATGCGGTGCATGCGGCGGCGCTGCACGCGGCGGCGAGCGCCTATCTGGCGCGGTGCGTGGCGGAGGAAACCGGCATGGCGGCGCATCTGGTGCATGCCGACGAACCGCTCGAAGCCTACGGCATCGATTCGCTGATGATCACGCGGCTGACCGATCGCCTCGAAGCGGATTTCGGCACGCTGTCCAAGACGCTGTTCTTCGAATACCGGACGCTGGGCGAGCTGGCCGGCTATTTCGCGAGCCACCATGCGCAGCGCGTGGCGGCCTTGCTGCCGTCCGGTGCGCTCGCGCAGGACGAGGCGGGCGGGACGGCGGCAGCCTTGCCGCCCACGGCACCGGCGCTGGCTTCTGTTCGGCCGGCCGCGCGGCCTGTCGATCCGGCGCAGCCGATCGCGATCGTGGGCCTGGCCGGGCGTTATCCGGGCGCGGCGTCGGTCGACGCGTTCTGGGACAACCTGGCCGCGGGCCGCGACGGCATCGGCGAGGTGCCGGCGCAGCGCTGGGATCACGGCCGTTTCTACGACCCGCGCGCGGGCGTGGCCGGCAAGACCAACAGCAAGTGGGGCGGATTCCTCGACGACGTGGAGGCGTTCGACCCGCTGTTCTTCAACATCGCGCCGAGCGAGGCGGCCTACATGGATCCGCAGGAGCGCCTGTTCCTGCAATGCGCGTGGGAGACGCTGGAAGACGCCGGCTACACGCGGGCCGCGCTCGCGTCGGGCGCGGCCGGCCTGGGCGGCGGCAACGTCGGCGTGTTCGTCGGCGTGATGTACGAGGAGTACCAGCTTTACGGCGCGGAATCGACCGCGGCCGGGCGGCCGGCCGCGCTGGGCGGCAGCGCCGCGTCGATCGCGAACCGGGTGTCGTACTTCTGCAATTTCCATGGCCCGAGCCTGGCCGTGGACAGCATGTGTTCGTCGTCGCTGAGCGCGATCCATCTCGCCTGCGACAGCCTGCGTTCCGGCTCGTGCGACGCGGCCCTGGCGGGCGGCGTGAACCTCACGCTGCATCCGAACAAATACCTGCTGCTGTCGCAGGGTCGCTTCATGTCGAGCACGGGACGCTGCGCGAGCTTCGGCGAGGGCGGCGACGGCTACGTGCCGGGCGAGGGGGTGGGCGCGGTGCTGCTCAAGACGCTCGACCGGGCGGTGGCCGACGGCGACCAGATCTACGGCGTGATTCGCGCGAGCGCGCTCAATCATGGCGGCAAGACGCATGGCTACACGGTGCCGAACCCGCATGCGCAGACGGCCGTGATCGCGCGCGCGCTGGCCCAGGCCGGCGTCGATGCCGGCGAGATCGGCTACATCGAGGCGCACGGCACGGGCACGTCGCTCGGCGATCCGATCGAGATCGCCGCGCTGGGCCGCGCGTTCGATCCGTCCGGCGCGGCGCGCGGCGGCTGCGCGATCGGCTCGGTCAAATCCAACATCGGGCACGCCGAAAGCGCGGCCGGGATCGCCGGCCTGACCAAGGTGCTGCTGCAGATCCGGCACGGCCAGCTCGCGCCGTCGCTCCATTCGCAGACGCTCAATCCGGCCATCGATTTCGCCGCCTCGCCGTTCCGCGTGCAGCGCCGGCTCGAGGCCTGGCCGCGACGCCGCGTCGACACCGCCGGCGGGGTGCGGGAACGGCCGCGGCTGGCCGGGCTGTCCTCGTTCGGCGCGGGCGGCGCGAACGCGCACATGATCATCGAGGAGTTCATTCCGGCGGCGCTGCCCGAGGCGGCGGCGTGGCGCATCGATGCGGGCGCGCCGGCCATCTTCCCGTTCTCGGCGCGCAGCCGGGAGCGCCTGGCCGAAGCCGTGCAACGCTTTGCCGCCTGGCTCGACGGGTGCGGCGAGGCGGATCTGCCGGCGCTGGCCCATGGCCTGCCGCCGTGCCCCCAGGCCTTCGAGCTGCCGCTTGCTGTGGTGGCGGGCACCCTCGCCGATCTGTCC
>NZ_JAAGPF010000632.1 GCF_017104645.1 Burkholderia sp. Ac-20379 | reverse complement strand
CCTCACGCATCCCGCGCAGGCCGACGTCGCCACCGATTACGTGTCGGCCGTGATGTCGGGCCTGTCGGCCGGCGCGCGTCAGGGCTGGGACGAGGCGCGGCTCCGCGCCGTGGCCGACGCGTCCACGGCGGGCCTCGCGCACCTGCTGCCCTGAGCGGGCGCCGTCATCGCCGGGCGAGCACGGCCAGCACGACGAGCGCCAGCGCGATCAGCATGAGCCCCGAGATCCGCTCCAGCCACGGCAGGCAGCGCGTGAAGCCCCGCAGCACGGCGCGGTTGCCGATCGTCAGCGCCACCAGCGTGTCCCAGGCCAGCACCACGCCAACCATCCACGCGCCGTAGCACAGCTTCCATCCCGCGCTCGCATACGGGCCGCTCAGCATCGCGGCGAGGCTCGCGTAGAACAACGCGTTCTTCGGATTGAGAATGCCGGACAGGAAGCCCATCCCGGCGGCCCGGCCCCACGCCGCGAGCGGCCGCGCCGGTGCCGCGCCGGCCGCATCCGTGGCGCGCACCTGAAGCTCGCTGCCGCCCGCGTGGCGCATGAACAGCACGCCGAGCCACAGCAGATAGACGCAGCCGGCCAGTTGCAGCCCCACGAACAGCGCGCTGCCGGGCCGCAGCGCCGAGGTGCCCGCGAACGCGGCCACGATGAACACGCCATTGGCCAGCGCGATGCCGAGACACGCACCGCTGGCCGCACGCCAGCCGGCCGACAGCGAGGTGCGGGCGATCAGGAAGAAATCGGGCCCGGGGGACAGCAGCGCGAGAAAATGCGCCGCGGCGATCATCAGGAAGACTTGCATGCACGACACCGGCGAAGAACGGGTTCGCAGTGTGCCGGCCGCGCCGCGCGCGGTATTGAAGAAAATTGCAGCTCAGGCGCGGAACGCGCCGGGCGTCGCGCCCGCGTAAGCCTTGAACACGCGCTGGAAATGCGCCTGATCGGCGAAACCGAGATGCTGGGCCAGGGCGGCCAGGCTGTCGCCGTCGCGAAGCCGCGCCCGCGCGAGGTTGATGCGCAGATTCAATTGCCAGACGTGCGGCGTCATGCCGGTCACGGCGCGAAACGCGCGGATCAGCCGATAGCGGCTCATGCCGGTCAGGCGCGCGAGGCCGTCGAGCGCGATGTCGCTGTCGGGCTCGGCACGCAGGCAATCGAGCGCGGGGCGGATCTGTTCGGCCAGATGCGCGGGCGCGGCCGGCGGCGCGATCGGCAGGCCCTGCGCCGCATCGGCGTCGCACGCGCCGACGAATTCGATCAGCGCGGCTTCCTTGTCGCGGGGAACGGCATCGGAGAACAGCAGTGCGTTCAGTTCGCAGCACTGCGCATACAGCGCCGGATTCGTCACGATGCGGATCGGTTCGTCGTCCTGCCGATTCGACGAACCGGCCGGATCGGGCGGTGTGGGCTGTGCGTATTCGCGGCGCACCGCGTCGCGCCACGCCGCATCGATATGCAGCATCTGGTAGCTCCAGGCTTCGCCGGACGCGGGATTGCAGGCGTGCACGCGATGCGCCGGCACCAGCACGAGCATGCCGGGCTGCAAGGCGATCGGGCCGCCGGGCGCACCGGTGAACACGCTCGTGCCGCCGTCCACCGCACCGACCGAAAACGTCGGGTGGTGATGCGGCTGATAGCAGGCACGGCTGCGGCACGCGCGCCGGCTCTCGACGAACGGCATCGCGGGATCGCGCCAGAACGATTGGCGGGCGTCGCGGCGAGCGGCGGGGGCGGAAGACACGATGGCGAGGGCGCGGTGCGTGGCGGGGAGCGTCAGTATGCGGGAAGACCGGGCGACGCGGCAGCCGCCTCGCTCACTGCGCCGGTTTGCTCGATCTGGAACGCGTTCGCCTGGCTTTCGGCCGGGCCTGCGCCGCCTCCTCCGCCTCGGCCTCGCGCAGCAGCCAGTCGCGCAGCGCAGCCACCCCGGCCGCCGCCTGCCCGCGCCGCGTGCAGAACGCAAACGCGCAGATCGGAAGAGCGGCGTGTAGGGAAAGAGGGGTGGGGGCAGGGTAGATCTCGGGGGTCGCGA
>NZ_JAAGPF010000631.1 GCF_017104645.1 Burkholderia sp. Ac-20379 | reverse complement strand
CGAGCGCCTCGCGCACCAGCCGCAGCGTGCCGCCACACGGCAGCCCGAAGCGGTGCGCGTCGTCGGCGTTCAGGCCGTATTCGACGACGCCCGGCAGCGGGCCGGGCGGGCCGTCGCGGCGCAGCGATTCGGCGAGGTCGTCCTCGATGCAGCCGCCCGACACCGAGCCGCAGATCCGCCCGTCGCCGCGCATCGCCATGATCGCGCCCACCGGACGCGGCGCCGAGCCCCAGGTCCGCACCACCGTGTAGAGCCACACCGCATGGCCGGCCGCGCACCATGCGCCGGCCGTCTCCAATACTTCGCGCTCCGAACCGTGCCAGCCGGTGCCGTCGTGATGGCCCCGGCCGTCGCCGGTGGCGAGAAACCGATCCGCCGCGTTCAATGTGCCGCTCCTTGCGCGCGAATCCGCGCCGATGCCGCTTCGAGATCGCGCCACGCCGGCTGGTCCGGCGCGTAGCGCTTGCGGATATAGGCGGCGAGTTCGGCCATCTGGCGATCGTCGAATTCGTCGCGGAAGCCGGGCATGTAGCCGAGCGCGGCGGTGGCCGGCTGCGCGATGCCGTTCTGCAGCACGCGCAGCAGGTTGTCGGGGTTGGCGTGGCTGACGCTGGTGTTCAGGCCCATCAGCGGACGCACGCCGAAGTGCCCCACCCCGCCCGATTCGGCATGACACACGGCGCAGGCCGCCTCGAACGTGCGCCGGCCGTTCTCCATGCCGAGCGTCGAGACCGTTTCCGCGCCGCGCGACGCAACCGCGGCCGCGGCGGCCGTCGCCGCGGCGTCGTCCACATGCGGCGACAGCGACGCGAGGTAATGCGCCATCGCCCGCACGTCGCCCTCGGGCAGTTCGGCGAGGCCGGCCACGACCGGCGCCATCGGCCCGGCCGCCACGCCGTGCTCGGGCGAAAAACCGGTGCGCAGGTAGCGGAACAGCGCGTCCTCGGTCCACGGCACCGGCGCGGCGTGCGCGGCGGCCACCAGCGCGGGCGCATCCCAGCCTTCGGCGCTGCCGCCCGTCAGATAGGCGAAGCCACTCTTTTCCGCGCCGAGCGCGTTGCGCGGCGAATGGCAGGCGCTGCAATGGCCCGCGCCGTCCACCAGATACTTGCCGCGATTCCACTGCGCCGAGCGCGCCGGATCGGGCGCGTACGGCGTGTCGTCGTGATAGAGCCAGTTCCAGCCCGCGACCAGGCGGCGCTGGCTCATCGGGAACGGCAGCCGCGTTTCCGGCGGCGCGGCCTGCACGGCCGGTTGCGACATCAGATACGCATAGAGCGCCAGCAGATCCGGCTCGCTGAGCTTCGCGAACGCCGTGTACGGGAACGCCGGATACAGATGACGGCCGTCGCGCGAGATGCCTTCGCGCATCGCACGCGCGAACGCCGGATAGGACCACGAACCGATGCCCGTCTCCGGGTCCGGCGTCAGGTTGGTCGAATAGATCGTGCCGAACGGCGTTTCGAGCGGGAAGCCGCCCGCGTTGGTGCGGCCGCCAGGCGCTGTGTGACAGACGGCGCAGTCGCCGGCGATCGCCACCAGCCGACCGCGTTCGATCGTGTCCGCGCTCCAGACCTGCGCGCCGGAGGCCGAGCCGGCCGGGATCGGCGCGATCGGCGCGGGGCCGGGCAACATCGCGCCGGCCAGCCCGATCAGGCCGCCCACCACGCCGCCA
>NZ_JAAGPF010000058.1 GCF_017104645.1 Burkholderia sp. Ac-20379 | reverse complement strand
ATATCTCACGTGATATCAGTACGACTATAACAGTGTGACAAGTGGTGGACACGGTCTTAGGTAACAGTAAGCGATGAATGCGAATGCAGACGTGTCACTAGAGTGGTCGCGTGATATCTAATGTTAAATACATTATATATAGTAGCTACTATGTAAAACAGTCGTGTGCTACATTATACTAATATATTTACTATATTTTTATTTTTTTTTTTTTTTTTTCTTTTTTTTTTTTTTTTTC
>NZ_JAAGPF010000057.1 GCF_017104645.1 Burkholderia sp. Ac-20379 | reverse complement strand
CGTACCGCCCGGCCCGAACCCCGGCGACGCGTGAGCGGCCGATTCGCCGCGATTGCTGCACGCGGCCCCGCCATTGCGTACCATGACGGCTCGCGGGCCGCGCCGCCCCGCGCCATTCCACAGGAGATTGCCAGATGACCGTGGGCCACGACGCCAGCCAGCCGCGCTGGTATTACGATTTCCTGTCGCCGTTCACGTACCTGCTGCTCGAACAGCAAGACAAGTGGCCGAGCATGCCGTTCGAGCCGGTGCCGGTGTCGCTGCCGGTGCTTCAGCATCACTGGGGCCAGCGCCCGATGTACGACGTGCCGGCCAAGCGCGTGTTCACGTACCGCCACGCGCTGTTCCGCGCCGATCAGCTCGGCATTCCGTTCCGCATGCCGCCCGCGCACCCGTTCGATTCGTCGCGGATCATGCGGCTCGCGGTGGCCGCGTCGGCCGATTTCGCGACGGTGCGCGAGATGTTCCGCTTCATCTGGCGCGAAGGCCGCGATCCCACCACCGAGGACGGCTTCGCCGCGCTGTGCGAACGCATCGGCATCGCGGCCGACGATCCGCGCATCGACGCCGACGCCACCCGCGCGCAGCTCGACCGCAACACGCAGGACGCGATCGCGCTCGGCGTGTTCGGCGTGCCGACGTTCTGGATGAACCGTCAGCTGTTCTGGGGCGAGGATGCGCTGGCGATGGTGCTGTATTGCGCGCGCACGCCGAACTGGCTCGAATCGAAGGAAGTGAAACGCATCAGCGCGCTGCCGCCCGGCCGCCGCTGATACCGCGCATAGCGCGCGCCGCGCCGCGTGCGCCGCGCGCTCCGGTATCGTAGGCGCGCCATGTTCCCGATCCGCTCCCGACCGGCCCCCTACCGCCGATGCTCCCCGACCCCGATGCCACCGACACCCGCACCGCCTCGCTCGATATCTGGCTGGTGCGGGTGCTGCGCACGCTGCTGCTCGAGCGCAGCGTCACGCAGGCCGCGCTGCGCCTGAACCAGACGCAGCCGGCCATCAGCACCGCGCTGCGGCGGCTGCGCGAAATCCTCAACGATCCGATCCTGGTGCGCGGCAAGTCGGGCATGGTGCCGACCGAATACGGCGCATCGCTGCTCGAGGCGGCGCAGCGCGCGCTGCGCGACGTCGATTTCATCGCCACCCCGCACGGCGATTTCGATCCGGCCCGCTCGCGCCGCACGTTCCGGATCGCCGCGCCCGACTACCTCAACGATTTCTTCATGCCGACGCTGATCGCGCGTTTTCGCGAGGCCGCGCCGCTCGCGCATCTGGAGATCGATTCGCTGAACCCGGCGCTCGATCACGCCGACGCGCTCGATTCGGGCCAGCTCGATCTGGTGATCGCGAACTGGCCGAAGCCGGCGCCGCGCTTCGCGCGCAGCGAGCTGTTCCGCGACGCCGTGGTGTGCCTGATGCGCGAGACGCACCCGCTCGCGCACGCGCCGCTCACGCGCGAGGCCTATGCGGCGGCCGCGCATCTGGCGCCCACGCCGTACACGGGCGCGGCGCGCAACGCGATCGAGATCGGCCTGGCGCGCGCCGGGCTCGAGCGCCGCGTGGTCGCCACGCTGCCGTATTTCGGCGTGGTGCCGCAGGTGCTGCTGCAATCGGATCTGATCTTCACCACCACGCGCCGCTTCGCAACGCACTACGCGCAACTGCTGCCGCTCGTGATCGCCGAGCCGCCCGTGCCGTTCCCGCGCATCCTCTGCTACCAGCTCGCGCATCCGCAGCCGAACCGGCCGACCGACATCGCCTGGCTCGGCGCGTTCGTGAAATCGGTGTCCGATGCGCTGACCGGCACGCGCGCGCGCAGGAAACGCTGACGCCCCGCGCGGGAGACGCGCGGGTGGGCCGTCAAGTGCTGCTCAAGCGCCAATCAAGCGCCGATCCAGGTTTCCTGCAGATGGGTCCAGCGAATCGCGCCGCTCGCCGCGTCGCGTTCGAGCACGGCCGTCGAACGGCGCGAGCGCAACGCGCCGGCCGCATCGTGCTGATGCTCGTCGTAGCCGATCGCCGCCCCGCCCGGGTAGCACGCGATCGCGCGCATCGCCGAAAACGTGATTCGCAGCCCCGGCTTGTGGCCGCCCAATCGCACGAACAGCGCGCGCAGGCTGGCGCGATCGTATTGCGCGCCATCGGTGCCGACCATCGTGAAGTGCGGCGCGAACTGCGCGAGCAGCGCATCGAGCGCGGCCGCCTCGGTCGCGCTGCCCGCGAGCCAGGCCTCGATCTCGGCGCAGGTCGAGACGATCGCGTCGAAGTACGGTTGCGCGTCGTCGGCGGCGAAGCTGGCGGCAGCGGCAGTCGAATCGGTCATCGGGAATCCGGAGCAAAAAATCGAACGGCCGCGCGAGGCGGCCGCCATCGAAGGTCAATGAAACGGCGCCGCATGGCGCCGTGCCTCCATGCGAATGGCGAGGCGACGCGTTAATGCGCGGCGATCGGATCGAGCCCGGTCGCTTCCACGTCGGCGCGCGCCGCCGGCGAGGCCAGATAGTCGAGCAGCTTGCGCGCCGCCTCGGGATGCTGCGCGCCCACCGGAATGCCGGCCGCGTAGCGCGTGATCGATTGCAGCGATTCGGGAATCCGCCCGGCGAACGTCACGCCCTTCACCGGCAGCAGTTCGGCCACCTGCTGGAAACCGAGCGCATAGCTGCCGTCGGCCACCTTCGACGCCACCGGCACGCGCGGCACCTTGGTCGCCTTCGGCTTCAGTTGCGCGGCGATGCCGAGCTTCTCGAACAGCTCGCGCTCGATATACACGCCGCTCGCGCTGTCCGAATACGCCACCGACGGCGCGGCCAGCAACGCGGCCTTCAGCGCCTCGGGCGTGGAGACGTCGGGCACCGGCGCGCCGGCCTTCACCACCGCGCCGATCCGCGAATCGGCCAGCTCGACGCGCGAATCGGCGCGCACCTTGCCCTCGGCGATCAGCTTGTCGAGCGCGTAGCCGACCATGATCACCACGTCGGCCGGCTCGCCCCGCGCGAGGCGGTTAGGAATCGCCTGCGGCGTCGCGCCCATCGACGGGCCATAGGTGATCTCGAGCGTGTCGCCCGACGCGGCCGTGAATTTCGGCGCGAGGCGTTGATAGGCGGCCGTGAAGCCGCCCGAATTCATGACGTGAAGCTCGACGGCGTGGGCGGAGTGGGCGGCGAACGCACCGGCCGCGACCGCGGCGGCCAGCAGGATGGCGCGCGCGGATGCGCGGCGCGGCGAATGAAGATGTCTCGGCATTGTTGTCGGTGCAGGCCCGCGAGGGCCGTCTCGTTGGGAAGCAGTGCCGGCTATCTTCGCGAAAAGCGCCGCGTTTGAAAAGACCGAATTGCGCGGCGGCCGGTCAGGGCGCCAGCGCGACCTCGGCCTCGGCCACTACCCGCTTGCGCCACGCGCGCGGCGCGCCGGTGCGGGCCTGCAGCAGCTCGGCGCAGACGGCCACCGCGATCGCGGCCGGCGCCTTGTCGACGATGCCGCTCACGCCGATCGGGCACACCATGTCGGCCACGTGCGCGGCCGCCACGCCGCGATCGACGAGCCGCCGCTCGAACCGCACGCGCTTGGTACGCGAGCCGATCATGCCGAAATACGCGAAATCCTCGCGCCGCAGGATCCGCTCGGCCAGCGCGAAATCGAGCGCGTGGTTGTGCGTCATGACGAGGAAGTACGTGCCGGGCGGCGCGGCGTCGACCAGCGCCTCGGGCGTGTCGGTCGGCTCGGGCTGCACGTTCGGCGGCATCTCGTCGGGAAAGCATTCGTCGCGCGTATCGACCCACTGCACGACGCAGGGCAGATGCGCGAGCAGCGCGACGAGCGCATGGCCGACATGCCCCGCGCCGAACAGCACGACATGCATCGGCGCGGCGCGCGGCGTCGAGGCCGGCTCGCGCCGCCGCCCGACCTGAATCTGAATCGACGAGGGAATCGGCAGCATCGCGTCATGCCTCCGGCGTTTGCGCGGCCCGTGCGGAGCGCACGGCCTGCACCGCCCGCAGGATCGCTTCGCCGGTGGCCGGCGCATCGAGCGGCGGCTGCACGCGATAATCGCCCACGGCGGCCACCGCGTCGCGCACCGCGAAGAACACCGAGAACGGCAGCAGCAGCGGCGGCTCGCCGACCGCCTTCGAGCGGTGGATGCTGTCTTCCACGTTGCGGTTGCGGAACAGGTTCACGTGGAATTCGGGCGGCGTGTCGTTGACGGTCGGAATCTTGTAGGTGGACGGCGCATGCGTCATCAGCTTGCCGCCGTCGTTCCACCACAGCTCCTCGGTCGTGAGCCAGCCCATGCCCTGGATGAAGGCGCCTTCGACCTGCCCCTTGTCGAGCGCCGGGTTCAGCGACGCGCCCACGTCGTGCAGCGCATCGACGCGCAGCACGCGCATCTCGCCCGTCAGCGTGTCGATCACCACCTCGCTGACAGCCGCGCCATACGCGTAGTAGAAGAACGGCCGGCCCTGCAGCTTCGCCTGATCCCAATACAGCTTCGGGGTGGCGTAGAAGCCGTCGGACCACAGCTGGACGCGCGCCAGATACGCCTTCGCCACCACCTCGCCGAACGGCAGCGCCTGCCCGCCGATCCACACGCGATCGTCGGCGAAGCGCACGTCGGCGGGGCTCGCGCCGCCGTCGCCGAGCTTCTCGGCCGCGAACGCCGCGAGCCGCTCGCGCAGTTGGCGCGCCGCGTCCTGCGCGGCCTTGCCGTTCAGATCCGAACCGGTGGACGCGGCGGTGGCCGAGGTGTTCGCCACCTTGCTGGTATCGGTGGCCGTCACGCGCACGCGGCCGAACGCAACGCCCAGCTCGTGCGCCACCACCTGCGCCACCTTGGTGTTGAGCCCCTGCCCCATCTCCGTGCCGCCGTGGTTCACGAGGATCGAGCCGTCGGTATAGATATGCACGAGCGCGCCGGCTTGATTGAAGTGCGCGACGTTGAACGCGATGCCGAACTTGACCGGCGTGATCGCGATGCCCTTCTTGAGCACCGGGTTGGCGGCATTGAATTCGCGCACGGCGCGCCGCCGCGCGCGGTAACCGCTGGTCGCCTCCAGCTCGCCGAGCAGCGCGTGCAGGATGTTGTCCTCGATGGTCTGGCCGTACGGCGTGACGTTGTTCGCGTCCTGGCCGTAGAGATTGCGGTAGCGCACGTCGAGCGGATCGAGATCGAGCGCGCGCGCCACGTTGTCGACGATGTACTCGATCGCGAACGCGCCCTGCGGCCCGCCGAAGCCGCGAAACGCGGTGTTCGACTGCGTGTTGGTCTTGCCGCAATGGCCCGCGATCGACACGTCGGGCAGCCAGTACGCGTTGTCGAAATGGCAGACGGCGCGCGTCATCACCGGGCCCGACAAATCGGCCGAGAAGCCGCAGCGCGAGGTCATGTCGACCGACACGCCGTCGATCCGGCCGCTCGCGTCGTAGCCCACCTCGTAGCGGTAATGGAAATCGTGGCGCTTGCCGGTGATCATCATGTCGTCGTCGCGGTCGGGGCGCAGCTTGACCGGGCACAGCAGCTTCCAGGCCGCGACGGCCGCGCAGCACGCGAAGATGCCCGACTGCGATTCCTTGCCGCCGAAGCCGCCGCCCATGCGCCGGCACTCGATCAGCACGTTGTGCGAGGCCACGCCGAGCGCGTGCGCCACGAGGTGCTGCATCTCGCTCGGATGCTGCGTCGAGCAATAGACGTGCATGCCGTCGTCGTCCTTCGGCACCGCGTAGGCGATCTGCCCTTCGAGATAGAACTGCTCCTGGCCGCCAAGCGTCATCTCGCCCGCGTCGCGGAACGCGGCGGCGGCGGCCTTGCCGGCCGCATCGCCGCGCGCGAGCCGCATCGGCGGCAGCACGTAGGATTCGGCCGCGCGCGCGGCCTGCGCGGTCAGGATCGCGGGCAGCGGCGCGTAATCGATCTTCGCAAGGCGCGCGGCGCGGCGCGCCGTGTCGTGCGAAGTGGCCACGACGATGAACACCGGCTGGCCGACGAACTGCACGAGGCCGTCGGCCAGGATCGGATCGTCGTGGATGATCGGGCCGCAATCGTTGACGCCGGGAATGTCCTCGGCCGTGAACACGGCGACCACGCCGGGCATCGCGCGCACGGCCTCGAAATCGGCGGCGACGATGCGCGCGTGCGCCTGCGTGCTGAGCCCGAGTGCGGCGTGCAGCGTGCCGGCCACGACCGGGATGTCGTCGGTGTAGGTGGCGCGGCCGCTCACGTGCAGATGCGCGGATTCGTGCGGCAGCGAAACATGGACCTGACGGAAATCGAGATCCTGGAGGAACGGTTCGGCGTGCTGATTCATGGTGAGGGCTCCGGATTCCGGGGTCAGCGGCCGGCCGGCGCCGGCGAGGGGTCGGACGAAGGCGCGGGTGCGGGCGAGGCCGCGGCCACGCAGCGCACGTTCAGCGCGGCGCTCGCGAGCGGCGCGTCGGTGCGCGTTTCGAGCCAGAACCGGTAGAGCAGATTGCGCGCGGCATCGAGCCGGTAGCCGCCGGTCGCGCGCATGTCGGACAGCGGCGCGTAATCGCGTTCGAGCGCCAGCATCGCGGTCTGCGCGGTGGCCTCGTGCCAAAGCGCACCGTCGAGCGCGGCCTCGGTGTGCGCACCGCGCTTCGGCGTGGCCGCCATGCCGCCGAACGCGACGCGCGGCTCGCGGATCGTGTCGCCGTCCGCGATGAACGCAAACGCCGCGCACACGGCCGAAATATCCGAATCGAAACGCTTCGACAGCTTGTAGGTGCGGAACCGCAGGTTCGCGCGCGCGCCGGTGCGCACCTGGACCGACGACACGCTCGGCCAGTTGCCGGTGTTCGTCGAGCCGAACGTCAGCGATCTCGACCCGGTGGCCTGGGCCGGCGCGAATCGCGCGTTCATCGACGAGTTGCTGCAACGTCACGCGATGATCCTGTTCCGCAATTTCGATCTGCCCAACCCGCGCGCCTTCGAGGCGTTCGCCGACGCGATGTCGCCGGGCCTGTACGGCGGCTACGGCGACCTGCCGAAGAAGGAAGGCGGCGAGCGCACCTACAAGTCCACGCCGTACCCGGAAAAGGAAATGATCCTGTTCCACAACGAGAGTTCGCACCTCGACCGCTGGCCGCGCAAGCAGTGGTTCTATTGTGAGTTGCCGTCGAAGGTGGGTGGCGCGACGCCGGTGGTCGATTGCCGCCGCATGCTGCGCGAACTGCCGCCGGCGATGGTCGAAAAGTTCGAGCGCCTGAGCCTGTCCTACGTGCGGACGTTCACGAGCGGCCTCGACGTGGCCTGGCAGGATTTCTTCAAGACCGACGAGCGCGAGGAGGTGGAATCGCGCTGCCGCACGGCGGGCATCGAATGGGTCTGGCTCGACAACAACGAGTTGCAGATCCGCACCGCCGCGCCGGCCGTGATCACGCACCCGCAAACGGGCGAGAAGAGCTTCTTCAATCAGATTCAGCTGCATCACCCGTACTTCCTGAAGCCGGAAGTGCGCGCCGATCTTCTGAAGATGGTGGGCGCGGCGCGCCTGCCGCGCAGCGTCCGCTACGGCGACGGCAGCGAGATCGAGGAGCCGGTGCTGGCCGAGCTGTCGCGCGCCTACGAGGCCTGCGCGATCCGCTTCGCCTGGCAGGCCGGCGACGTGGCGATGCTCGACAACATGCTGGCCGCGCATGCGCGCGATCCGTACGAGGAGCCGCGCAAGATCGTGGTGGCGATGGGCGAGATGGTGGAGGGGCGCGACGTGAGCTGGAACCGGCCCGCCTACGCGGCAGGGCAGGACAACGGCGCGCCGGCGGTTGCGCGTCAGGAGGAGCCGGCGCGATGAACGATTTTTCTTCCGGTGCGATGCAGGCGGGCTATCCGTTGTCGCAGCAGCAGCGCGCGGCGCTGGCCGACGCGGGGCTGGCGAAACGGCCCGTCGTGTTCGCGGCGCGGCTCGATGGCCCGCGCGACGAAGCGCTGCTGCGCGAGGCGTTCCATCAGGTCGTGGCGCGCCATGAAATCCTGCGCACGGCTTTCGTGGCCGTCGACGGCTACACGGGGCTGCGCCAGCATCCGCAAGCACGGTCGGCGGCGCAATGGACGGCGCTCGATGGCGCGGGCGAGCACGAGGCGCTTGCAGCCGTGCTGGACAGCGAATGCGCGCTGCCGTTCGATCCCGCAGGCGGGCTCACGTTGCGCGCCGTGCTGGTGTCGATCGATGCGCGCCGTGCCGTGCTGGTGTGGATCGCTTCGCATCTGGCCGCCGATGCCGGTAGCCTGGCGATGCTGCACGATGCGTGGCTCGACGAATGCGCGCGGCGGCTCGGCGCGCAGGCGGCCGTCTCCGGCGGCGCGGACGAGGACGACGAAGGCGTGCTCGACTACGGCCAGTACGTCGAATGGCGCGAGGAGCTCGGCCATTCCGACGACGCGCCCTCGGGCAAGGCCTATTGGGCCGAGCGCGCGTCGGCGGATGTCGGCTCGCCGACCGTGCTCGCGCTGCCGTACCGCCGGCCGGGCCGGCACGACGATGCATCGGCTTCGCCGTTGCATGCCGTTGCGCGCCCGGTGCAAGCCGGCGCCGGCCTTGCCGCGCTGGCCGCGCGGCTCGGCACGCGCGTCGAGGTCGTGACGCAGGCCGCATGGTGGGCGCTGGTCGGCCGCATCGCCGATGCCGCGCGCGTCGGCGGTCACTGGCAGAACGACTGCCGCCGCGACTACGCCGAACTGGCCGGCGCGATCGGTCCGTTCGAGGCTGTCCTGCCGATCTCGCTCGACGTGCGCCCGGACCGGACCTTCCGGGCGATCGCCGCCGCGCTCGCGACGACGCTCGAGGCGCATCGCGAAGTCCAGGAATACTGTGCGGCGCAGCCGGTTGCCGACGCGACGCGCGGCGGTATCGCATTCCGCTTCGACAAGGCACCAGCCGTGCGCTCGATCGCCGGCTCGCTGACGAGCACGCCGATCGATCGCACGATCGCGGCCGCGTCGTTCGATCTCGTGCTCGGCATGGAGGCCGGATCCGACGATGTGCCGGTGCGGTTCCAGCTGCATCACGCGACTGCACACTATCCGGTCGAGGCGGCCGAGGCGCTGCTCGATCAATACGCGACGCTGCTCGAGGCGCTGCTCGAGACCGGTGCCGTCGACATGCCGATCGCATCGCTGGCCTGGGTGGGTGAGGCCGAGCGAGGCCGCCTGCTGGGCTGGCAGGGCGCCGCCGTCGATTTCGGCACGCAGACGCTCTCCGGGCGCCTCGGCGATTTTGCGCGCCGGCAACCCGACGCCCCGGCGCTGTCGGCGCCGGACCTGTCGCTCACGTATGGCGAGCTCGAACAGCGGGTTGCCGCGGCGGCCGTGCGCCTGGCCGCCGCCGGGGCCTCGCGCGAGCGTCCCGTCGCGATCGCGTTGCAGCGTTCCGGCGGGCTCGTGGTGGCCTTGCTGGCGGCGATGCGCGCCGGCGCTCCGTATCTGCCGCTCGATCCCGAATGGCCGGCCGAGCGGCGCGCGCGCATCCTCGAGAGGGCACGGCCCGCCGTGACGATCGTCGCGGATGTCGCCGATGAGCCGGCCTCGATATCGACCACCCTCGGCATCGCCGACCTGCTGGCCGCCCCGGCGATCGCCGATGGTGTCGCACCGGTCGCGCCGAGCGATGGCCCCGCCTACCTGCTGTTCACCTCGGGATCCACCGGCGAGCCGAAGGGCGTGCCGATCGGCCAGCGACAGTTGCTGAACTACGCGCTGGCGGTGAGCGAGGCGGCGGGGTTCGACGCCTCGCGTCGTTTCGCGCTGACCTCGACCGTCGCGGCGGATCTCGGCAACACAACCTTGTTCGGCGCGCTGGCGCAGGGTGCCTGCCTGGTGGTGGCGACGACCGACGACATGCGCGACGGCGACGCCTTCGCACGCTTCGTTCGCGAGCAAGCGATCGACTGCGTGAAGATCGTCCCTTCGCATCTCGAGGCACTGCTCGATACGCGGGCGCCGGCGCTGCCGCCGATCGTCGTGCTCGGCGGCGAGGCTGCCGGCGAACGCTTGCTGGCGCGGATCGCCGCGATCGCGCCGGCAACGCGCATCGTCAACCACTACGGGCCGACCGAAACGACGGTCGGGGTGGCCGTGCACCGGTTCGACCGGGATGCCTCCGCGGCGGGCCGCTATGCCTCGGGCCTGCCGCTCACCGCTCCGCTGGCGAACTGCCGACTCCGCGTGCTCGACGCGCAGCGCCGCCTGGTGCCGACCGGCGCGACCGGCGAGCTGTACATCGGCGGCGCGCAGCTCTGCGACGCCTACCTCGGCGGCGAGCGCGGCGATGCGTTCATCGACGATCCGTTCGTGCCGGGCGAGCGCCTCTATCGCAGCGGCGATCTTGCGCGCGTCGAACCGGAGGGCGGGGTGCGCATCCTCGGCCGTGTCGACGATCAGGTGAAGATCCGCGGCTTCCGCATCGAGATCGGCGACGTCGAGGCGGCACTGCGGCGGCGGCCCGAGGTGCAGCAGGCGGCGGTGCGCGTGGCGCGCCGCGGCGGCGACAACGAGCTGGTGGCGTTCGTGGTGCCGTCCGGCGCGGCGGTCACGGTGGCCGCGCTGAAGGCGGCGCTGCGCGAGCGCCTGCCCGACGCGATGGTGCCGGCGCGTATCGCGCTGCTCGCCGACCTGCCGCGTCTGCCGAACGGCAAGATCGATCGCCAGGCGCTGACCGAACCGTCGGCAGAGCATGCAGCGCCGACTCGCGCCCCATCCTCGTCGCTCGAAACGCTGCTGATGCAGACCGCCGCGACGCTGCTCGAGCGCGAATCGATCGGCGTCGACGACGATTTCTTCGCGTTGGGCGGGCACTCGCTGCTGGTGATCCGCTTCGTCACGCGCGTGCAGGATTTGCTGCGTGTCGAATTGCTGCCCGGCACGCTATTCGAGCATCCGACCATTGCCGCGCTGGCGCGTGCCTTGCTGGAGAAGGAAGCTGAAACCGGCAAGCTCGAAAAGGTGGCGGCATTGCGCCTGAAGCTCGCCGCGATGACGCCGGAGGCACGCGAGGCCCTGCTCGCGAAGGCCAGGGATACGGCCGTAAGCTGATTGAAATGGCACGTTGTATTTCAGCGATCGGCATTCCCGCCGGTTGCTGAAAGTGAAAATCATTCGCAAAATGAAATAGGAACAATTATCATTCACGTTCTCTCGAATTGGCGAATAGGGCAAGCGCCAGTTCTTCCGAAATTTCCAATCGCTGAATAGAAAAAAGGAGTGGGCGGGGTATGAGTCGCGTAGAAGACCAACGATTGCAAGACGAGGGGATGCCCCCGAGTCGCCGGACATGGCAGGCCGCCACGATTGCCGCGTTCGTCGCGGGTTGCGTCATGACCAGTGCGGCGCATGCGGGCTCGACCCCGACGATGGCGATCGACGTGCCGGCACAGCCGCTCGACCACGCGCTTGCCGCGCTAAGTCAGCAGACGGGTATCGCGCTCGCCTACTCGAAGCGCGAAGTGGCAGGCAAGGTCGCGCCGGAAGTGAAGGGCACGCTCGCGGCGCGCGACGCGCTCGACAAGCTGCTCGCCGGCACCCAGCTGAGCGTCGTGCAGGATGGCCAGGCCGGGTTGCGCGTCGTGCGCGATTCGTCGGGCGTGGGGGCCGATGCCGCCGCCACGTCAGCATCGGGTTCGGCCGCGACGGATGCGGCGAGCAAGTCGGTCGCACTGCCGGCCGTCAAGGTCAGCGGGAAAAACCCCGAAGTCGAGCGCGTCAACCCGCCCGTCACCGTCGGGTCCAAGATTCCCGTCGCGCAGCGCGAGATCCCGCAGTCGGTCAGCGTGATCACGCAGCAGCAGATCGACTTGCAGAACGCCTCGACGCTCGCCGACGTGATGCGCTACACGCCCGGCATCCAGGTGATGCCGGTCGGCTCGAACACGAATTCGTACATCTCGCGCGGATTCCCGATCACCTCCTTCCAGCTCGACGGCGTGCCCACGGCGCTCGGTTCGAGCAGCATCGGCGCGGTCGACGACAACATCGCGATGTACGATCGCGTCGAAGTGCTGCGCGGGCCGGCCGGCCTGTTCAACGGCTTCGGCGGCGACGGCGGCGTGATCAACCTGGTGCGCAAGCGTGCACCCTCGACGTTCCAGGCTTCGGCCGAAGTCGGTGTCGGCAACTACGCCGACCATCGCGAATCGATCGACATCGGCGGTCCGCTGAACAAGGCCGGCACGCTGCGCGGCCGCCTGGTGGCCGCCCAGCACGACCAGCACCTGATGCAGGACGGCACCTGGCAGCGCGACCAGCAGATTTACGGCACGCTCGAGGCCGATCTGACCTCGACCACCACGGCGCGCGTCGGCGTGGCCTACTCGAAGCAGTTCGGCCACGTGATGTACGGCCTGCCGGTCTCCACCGATCACGAGCCGATCACCGTGTCGCGCAGTGCCTTCCTCGGCGCCGACTGGAATTACTACCAGCTCGAGAAAACCAACGAGTTCGTCGAGGTCGAGCAGAAGCTGCCGTCGGACTGGGTCGCCAAGGTGGCGTACAACCATGTGCAGTACAACCAGCATGCGATGTACGGCATTCCGAATTCGTATGTCGATCCGACCACGTTCATCGGCAATCCGTACAGCCTGAACTACTCGGACAAGAACACCCAGGATTCGGTCGACGCCTATGCCAGCGGCCCATTCAGTCTGTTCGGTCGCAAGCACAAGCTGACGGTCGGCGCGAGCTATCTGCGCCAGAACGACAAGTCGTATCAATACCTGATCAATCCGGCGAGCGGCCTCGACTTCAACGGCGATCAGATCGGCAGCATCTTCGACAATTCGATCTATTCGGACGCCTTCGCCGGCGGCCCGCAGGCGAACCAGTTCACGCTCACGAACCAGTACAGCGTCTACGGCAACGCGCGCTTCTCGATCCTCGATCCGCTCACGCTGGTGGTCGGCGGCCAGCTGACCTGGTGGAATTCGACGGTCAGCCCGGACGTGAACCCGGACTACAACTTCTTCGGCGTCACGTATCAACACGCGTCGGCGGGGCCGAAGTTCAATCCGTTCGTGGGCCTCGTCTACGACATCAACGACACGTACACCGCCTACGCGAGCTACACGTCGATCTACAAGCCGCAGACCGGCCAGACCACCTATGACGGCCAGATCCTGAAGCCGGTCACGGGCAGCCAGTACGAAGTGGGCATCAAGGGCGAGTATTTCGGCGGCAAGCTCAACACCGCGCTGGCGCTGTTCCAGATCGACGAAAGCAACCGTGCCTACGGCGACACGGCCCACCCGGGGTTCTACATCGCCACCGGCAAGGCGCGCAGCCAGGGCTTCGAGGCGACCGCGAGCGGCGAGCTGCTGCCGGGCCTGACCTTGCAGACCGGCTACACCTACGTGAACGTGCGTTCGCTCGACACCAGCCTCACGACGGGCGGCAACTTCTCGTGGCAGCCGAAGCATCAGTTCAAGTTCTGGGCGAACTACCAGTTGCCGGGCCAATGGCACAAGTGGAACGTCGGCGGCGGCGCGCTGGTGCAGAGCAGCACCTACTCGCTCGACGGCGGCATTCCGGAAGCGGCGGGCGGCTACACGATCTTCAGCGGCCTGGTGGGCTACCAGATCTCGAAGAACCTGTCGGCCACGCTGAGCGCGACCAACATCTTCAACCGCAAGTACTGGCAGAACGTGACGCTCGGCAACGGCAATTACTACGGTAATCCGGCGCAGGTGATGTTCACGCTGCGCGCAAAAATCTAAGGAGAGCGGATGGCCGACCGTGCGGCATGACGGTATGGCCATCCGACCGGTCGACTGGCTGGGCGTCGACCGGTGCAAGACGATCGAGGAACGGAATGGAAATGGATGACGTTGAACGCGATCTGCTCGCGTTGCTGCTCGAGGATCCCGCCGTCAAGGCGGATCATGGCGCAGGAAACGAGATACATGGAGAACGGGCGGCGCCACTGTCGGCGATCCAGCGCAATCTCTGGTACCTGCAGCAGATCGAGCCGGCGTCCACCGCTTACAACCTCGATCGGATCTACTTGATCGAAGGCGACCTCGATGAGGTGGCGCTGCGCCAGACGCTGCAGTACGTGAGCGACCGGCACGACGTGCTGCGTTCGCGCATCGTCGACGTGGATGGCACGCTGTCGCAGGTCGTCGATCCCGCTTTTCAGTTCCCCTTGACGATCGAGCCGCCGGCCGTTGCCACGCATGACGTCGAGCAGACGATTGCCGATTTCGTGCGGCGCCATCGGGCGCGGTCGTTCGATCTGGCGAGTGCCGCGCCGGTGCGCGCCGCGCTGCTGCGCATCGGGGCCCGTCAGACGCTGCTGGCGTTCTCGATGCATCACATCGTGACCGATGCCTGGTCGAATGCGATCTGGATGCAGGAGCTCGCCGCGGCCTACGACGTGTTTCGCCGTTCCGGCATGCCGCCCGAGCTGCCGGCGCTGCCGCAGCAGTACCGCCACTACGCGTTGCGTCAGCGCGATTACCTGGCCGGGGAGCCCGGTCGGCGCGATCTGGCGTACTGGCGCAACTATCTTGGCGACGCCACGGAAGCCCTGTCATTGCCCGACAGCGCGGCGCCCGGCATCGCCGCCGAGGCGACCGGCCATCTCGTGCAGCGCCTGGATCACGCCACGCTGTCGGCGCTCGACGCGTATTGCGCGACGCACCGTGTCGGCCGGTTCGCGGCCTTGCTCGGCATCTGGCAGGTCGTGCTCGGCAAGGCGTCGGGCCAGTCCTCGTTCCTGATCGGCGTGCCGTCGTCCGGCCGGCTTTGGCCCGACGTCGAACCGCTGATCGGATGTTTCGTGAATACCCATGTGTATCGCGCCGCGCTGTCGCCTTCGGCGACGCTGGGCGACGTGGTGCGTGCCGCTCACGTGGCGTCGGTCAACGCCATGAACCACGGCAACCTGCCGTTCGATTCGCTGCTTGCCGAGCTCGGCGTGCCGCGCCTGGCCGATCGGCATCCGCTGTTTCAGGTGCTGTTCGACTACAAGGTGGCGGATACGCGTCGCGTCGCGTTCGGCGACGTTGATGTCAAGGAGATTCCCGCACCGGCCGCGCAGCGCAAGTTCGACCTGACGCTGTCCGTGACGGCCGACGCCGCCGGCATCGAACTCGAGTTCGACTATGCCGCGCATCGTTTCGATGCTGCTGCGGTGGCGGGCTGGGGGCAGGCATATGCGAGTTTGCTGGCCGAGTTGACGGGCGCGCCGGACGTACGTCGGATCGGCGCGTTCGATCTGCTCGACGCAGCGCAGCGGCGGCGCCTGGATGAACTGGGTCGCGGTGCTGCGCCCTGGTCGAATGGGCACCCGACAATTCTGTCCGCCTTGGCGGACAGTGTCGCCGACCGGCCCGATGCGACGGCGGTCGTGTGCGGGCAACAGTCGCTGACGTATCGCGAGCTCGACCTGCGTGCCAACCGGCTCGCCCATCGGCTCGTCGCGCTCGGCATCCGGCCGGAAATGCGGGTGGGCTGCGCGATTGGCCGTTCGGTTGACCTGATCGTGGGCTTGCTGGCGATCCTCAAGGCCGGGGCCGCCTACGTGCCGCTCGACCCGCACTATCCGCGTGATCGCCTGGCGGCCATGACGGCGCACAGCGGCATGTCCTTGCTGCTCACGACCGGTGATCTCGTGGCGCGCGTGCCGGTGCCGGCCGGGGTGGACGTGCTCGCGGTCGATACGCTCGATCTGTCGGCCGGCCCCGACACCGCGCCGCATGTGACGATCGACGGCAGGCATCTCGCCTACCTGATTTATACCTCCGGTTCGACGGGGCGCCCGAAGGGGGTTGCGGTCAGCCATGCCGCACTGGCGATGCATGCACATGCCGTGTCGGCCCGTTACGCCTTGCAGCCGGACGACCGGCTGTTGCAGTTCGCCTCGATCAGCTTCGACGCGGCGCAGGAGCAATGGCTGGCGCCACTGCTGGCGAAGGCGGCCATCGTGCTGGCGGACGATCCGCTGATGAGCCCGGCGCAGCTGATCGGCCTGGTACGCGAAAAGCGCGTGACCGTGCTGTATCTGCCGCCGGCCTATATCGACGAACTGGCGCGACAGACCGCGCCGGGTACGCTGGCGCTGCGCTGCTGCATCGTCGGTGGCGAGGCCTGGTCCCGTTCGGGCTTCGAGGCGGTGCGCGACCGCTTGTGCGCGCAACGGATTTTCAATGCCTACGGCCCGGCCGAGACGGTTATCAGCCCGACGCTGTGGCAGGCGGACGCCGGAACGACGCTGACGCAGCCTTACGTGCCGGTCGGGGTAGCGGTCGGCATGCGCCGGCTGTACGTGCTCGACACCGGTCTGCAACGGATGCCGCCGGGCGCGATCGGCGAACTGTATATCGGCGGGGCCGCCATCGCACGTGGCTATCTCGACGCACCGGCAATGACGGCCGAACGCTTCGTGCCGGATCCGTTCGAAGCCGATGGCTCGCGCATGTACCGGTCGGGCGACCTGGTGCGCTGGAATGCGGACGGCGACCTCGAATTCGTCGGGCGGATCGATCATCAGGTGAAGATCCGCGGTTATCGCGTCGAACTGGGCGAGATCGAGGCGAACCTGCTGGCGCGGGACGAGATTCGCGAGGCGGTGGTCGTGGCGCGCGAGAGCGCGAACGGAAAGCGCCTGATCGCGTATGTGACCGCCCAGGCCGGTGGCCGCGCCGAGCCGGATGCGCTGCGCGCGGCGTTGGCTGCGGTACTGCCGGAGTACATGGTGCCGTCGGCGTTCGTGGTGCTGGACGCGTTGCCGTTGAGCCCGAACGGCAAGGTCGATCGCAAGGCCTTGCCGGATCCGTCGTTCGTCGCCTCGGCGCACTACGCGGCGCCGGTCGGTGCCGTCGAGCACATGCTCGCCGATGTCTGGTCGGCAGTGCTCGGATGCGAGCGCATCGGCCGGCACGACAATTTCTTCGAACTCGGCGGCGATTCGATCCTGAGCCTGAAAGTGGCGGCCAGGTCCGCCGCGGCCGGTGTGCCGATGGCACCGAGGCTCCTGTTCGAACACCAGACGATCGCCGCGCTCGCAGTGGCGATCGATCTGTCGCGGGATCGCGAGGCTCTGCCCGACGACGCCGCAGCCGTGCCGTTGACGGTCGTTCCGCGCGATGGCGAACTGCCGCTGTCGCATGCGCAGCAGCGTCAGTGGTTCCTGTGGAAGCTTCAGCCGCACGCCGGCGCCTATCACATCTTGGGCGCCGTTCGACTGCGCGGACGCCTCGACGTCGCGGCGCTGCATGCCAGTTTCGATGCGCTGGTGATGCGCCACGAATCGCTGCGCACCACGTTCAGCGAGGATGCGGACGGACGGGTCGGGCAGCGGATTCACGCGGCCTTGCCGCACGATCGTCAGGCACTCGACCTGTCAGGAGCCGACGACGCAGGCACAGCGCTGTCCGACTGGGTGGCGGCACTGACGGAGCAGCCGTTCGACCTGTCCTCCGGCCCGTTGCTGCGCGTTGGCGTGGCGCGTGTCGGAGCGAGCGAGCATGTGCTGGTGGTGGCCATACATCACATCGTGTCCGACGGCTGGTCGATGGACGTGCTGCTGCGCGAGTTCGTCGACGGTTATCGAGCGTTGACGTCGGGCCAGGCGTTCGTTCAGGATGCGTTGCCGATCCAGTACGCCGATTACGCGGTCTGGCAGCGACGCTGGCTCGAGGCCGGCGAACAGGATCGCCAACTGGCTTACTGGCGCGCTCGGCTCGGCGGCGCGCAGCCGGTGCTGGCCTTGCCGGCCGATCGCCCGCGCCAGGCGCTGGGCGCGTATCGGGCTGCGAGCGAGCGGCTCGACCTGCCGGCTGGGTTGGGTCGTGCGCTGGTGCGCGTGGCGCGGCAGCACAATGCGACGCCGTTCATGGTGTTGCTGGCGGCGTTCGACGTGGTGCTGCATCGCTATACGGGTGAGCAGGATATTCGCGTTGGCGTGCCGGTGGCGAACCGCGACCGGCCGGAGACGGCGGGGCTGATCGGCTTCTTCGTCAACACGCAGGTGTTGAAGGCTGACATTGACGGACGCACGACGCTGGCATCGCTGCTCGAGCAGGTGCGTGCGCGATGCCTCGAGGCGCAGGCGCATCAGGATCTGCCGTTCGACGTGCTGGTGGATGCGCTGCAGCCGGAGCGCAGCCTGAGCCACACGCCGCTGTTCCAGGTGGCGTTCAATCATCAGCGCAGCGACGACCGCGCGCTCGAACACCTCGACGGTCTGTCGATCGAGGCTTACGAGTTGGGCGAAGGTGCGGCGCAATTCGAACTGACGCTGAACACGCACGAGACGCCGGACGGCGCGCTCCACGTCAGCCTGCGTTATGCGCGCGAGCTGTTCGACGTCGGCACGATGCAACGTTTCGGCCGCCATTACGTGCGCGTGCTCGAAGCGCTGACGGGCGACCTGTCGAGCGGCGTCGACGAGATCGCGCTGCTCGACGCGCAGGAGCGCGACGAACTGCTGACCTGGGGCCGCAACGACGTCGCCTATCCGAATGCGCTGCCGGTGCACGAACGCATCGCGGCACGCGCACAAGCGACGCCGGATGCGGTCGCCGTCGTCTATGGCGAACAATCGCTGCGCTACGGTGAACTCGACGCACGCGCCAACCGCCTCGCGCATCGTTTGGCGAAGCACGGCGTTGGTCCGGAAGTGCGCGTGGGCATCGCGGTCGAGCGTTCGATCGAGATGATCGTCGGATTGTTGGCGATCCTGAAGGCTGGCGGCGCTTACGTGCCGCTGGACCCGGATTATCCGCAAGATCGGCTGTCCTACATGATCGAGGACAGCGGCATCGCGTTGGTTTTGACGCAAAGCGGCGTGCGCAACACGCTGCCGATTCCGTCGTCGCTGGCTGTGCTCGAACTCGACGGGCTCGATCTGAGCTCGGAGCCGGATACGGCCCCGGCCGTGAAGGTGGCGCAGGGCAATCTGGCCTACGTGATCTACACGTCGGGTTCGACGGGCCGCCCGAAGGGTGCGCAGCTCGCGCATCACAACGTGGCGCGCCTGCTCGACGCAACCGAACACTGGTTCCATTTCGACGAGAACGACGTCTGGACGATGTTCCATTCGTACGCGTTCGACTTCTCGGTCTGGGAGATCTTCGGTGCGCTGTGCTACGGCGGCAAGCTGGTGGTGGTGCCGTTCGTGGTGAGCCGTTCGCCGGAAGAGTTCGCGGCGCTGCTGCGTCGCGAGCGCGTGACGGTGCTGAACCAGACGCCGTCGGCGTTCCGTCAATTGATGGCGGTGCCGGGGATTTACGACGGCGAGCCGCTGGCCTTGCGCGAAGTGATTTTCGGCGGCGAGGCGCTGGAGCCGCAAACACTGGCGCCGTGGATCGCGCGCTTCGGCGATGCGCAGCCGCGTCTCGTGAACATGTACGGCATCACCGAGACGACGGTGCACGTGACATACCGCCCGATCGGCGCGAACGATCTGAACGAAGGCGTGAGCCCGGTCGGGGTGCGGATTCCGGATCTGGGCATCTACGTTCTGGATGCCGAACGAAACCTGGTGCCGGTGGGCGTGACGGGTGAGCTGTACGTGGGCGGCTCGGGCGTGGCGCGCGGTTATCTGAATCGGGCAAGCCTGACGGCGGAGCGCTTCGTGCCGGATCCGTTCGGCGCGAACGGCGAGCGCCTGTATCGCACGGGCGATCTCGCGCGCTGGACGGCGGACGGCGCTCTGGAATATCTGGGCCGGATCGATCATCAGGTGAAGATCCGCGGCTTCCGGATCGAGCTGGGCGAGATCGACGCGCAACTGCTGGCGCAGGCCGGAGTGCGGGAATCGATCACGCTGGCGCAGGAAGGCCCGAGCGGGGCGCGGCTGGTGTCGTACGTGACGGCGAAGGGCGATGCCGCGCTGGACGGGCAAGCCCTGCGCACGGCGCTGGGCGCGACGCTGCCCGATTACATGGTGCCGACGGCGATTCTGCCGCTGGCGGCGCTGCCGCTGACGGCGAACGGCAAGGTGGATCGCAAGGCGTTGCCGCAGCCGGAGTTCGAATCGGCGGCTGTATATGCAGCGCCGGAGGGCGAGGCGGAAGCGGCGTTGGCATCGATCTGGCGCGACGTGCTGGGCATCGAGCGCGTAGGCCGTCACGACAACTTTTTCGAGCTGGGCGGCGATTCGATCCTGAGCCTGCAGATTGTGGCGCGAGCGCGCGAGGCGGGGTGGAAGATCACGCCGCGGCAGATGTTCGAGCGCCAGACACTCGCGTTGCTGGCGAGCGTGGCGCAGCGCATCGAGGCGCGCGTTGCCGCGCCAGCGGTCGAGTCGGGCGGAGTGCCGCTGCTGCCCATTCAGTCGTGGTTCTTCGCGATCCCGATGGCGCAGCGCCACCACTGGAACCAGTCCGTCCTGCTCGAAGGGACGCAGCCGCTCGACAGCGAGATGCTGGCGGAAGCGCTGCGCGCGGTGGTCGCGCACCATGGCGCGCTGCGTCTGCGTTACACGCACGACTCCACGCGCGACAACATGCAGGCCTGGCATCAGGCGTACGCAGACGATGCCGAAGTGGCCGCACGGGCCACGCTGCTGTGGGAGCGTCATGTCGCGCATGCCGACGAGATCGGCGCCTGTTGCACGGAAGCGCAGCGCAGCCTGGACCTCGGCGACGGGCCGTTGCTGCGAGCGCTGGTGATCCGGCTGCCCGACGGCGGCTGGCGCCTGCTGTTGGCGATCCACCATCTGGTGGTGGACGGCGTGTCGTGGCGGATCCTGCTCGAGGATCTGCAAACGGCCTATGCGCGGATCGCCGAAGGCAAGGCCGTGGTGCTGCCGTCCCGTGGCGCGAGCTATCAGGAGTGGGCGCAGCGGCTTGCCGACCGTGCGCGCAGCGAAGCCGTGCGGGCCGAGTTGCCTTATTGGACGGAGATTGCCGCGGCGCCGGTCGGCCCGCGTGCCGATCACGCCGATCGCGACGCCCTGACCGCCGACGTTCGCACCGCATCGCGCCAGCTCGACAGCGCACTGACGCGCCGCTTGTTGCAGGACGTGCCCGCCGCCTACCGTACCCAGATCAACGATATCTTGCTGACTGCGCTGGGACGGGCGCTGTGCGCGATGACGGGAACCGATTCGATCCGCATCGATCTGGAGGGGCACGGTCGCGAGGACAGCGTCGACGACCTTGACCTGAGCCGCACGGTCGGCTGGTTCACGAGCCTGTATCCGGTTTGTCTGGCGCCGCTCGGCCAACCCGGCGAGGCGCTGCTGCGCGTGAAGGAAACCTTGCGTGCCGTGCCGGGGCGCGGCATCGGGTTCGGCCTGCTCAAGTATCTCGGCGATACCGCCGCACAGTCGGCGCTGGCGGCGATGACGCCGTCGTCGGTGGCGTTCAATTACCTGGGCCAGTTCGATCGTGTGTTTGCATCGGACGCCGGCTGGCGGCCGTCGAGCGACGATTCCGGTCAGGCGATGGATCCGGCCGCCGCGCTCACGCACGATCTGTCGATCGGCGCGAAGGTCTACGACGGCATGCTGTCGATATCGATGGCCTACAGCGGCGAGCGCTTCGAGGCGTCGACAGTCGACCGCTTGCTGGCGGCCTATGTCGGCGAACTCGAGGCCTTGATCGCGTACTGCACGTGCGGCGCTGCCGGCGTGTCGCCGTCGGACTTCCCGCTTGCCGCGCTGACCCAGTCCGAGATCGACCGCTTGCCGATGCAGGCCGCGTTGATCGAAGACATCTATCCGCTGTCGCCGATGCAGGCCGGCATGCTGTTCCACAGCCTGCTGGCACCGGCCGGCAGCACGTATCTGAACCAGATGCGGATCGATATCGGCGGCTGCGACGTCGACCGCTTCGTGGCCGCGTGGGAAGCCGCCACCCGTCATCACGCGATCCTGCGCACGGCTTTCGTGCAGCGCGACGATGCCTGGCTGCAATGGGTGGCGTCCGAGGTCGCGCTGCCGTTCGTCGAGCACGACTGGCGCGAACGCGAAGGGCTGGACGCGGCGCTCGACACGCTGGCCGCCGACCAGCTGAAGCAGGGCTTCGACCTGACGCGTCCGCCGCTGCAACGCCTCGTGATGGTGCGCACGGGCGCGCAGTCGCATCACCTGATCTGGACGCATCACCACATCCTGATGGACGGCTGGAGCATGTCGCGCCTGATGGGCGAGGTCCTGCGTCATTACGACGGGGGCGTGACGACCGCGAACGGCGGCCGGTATCGCGACTACATCGAATGGCTGGGACGGCGCGACGCCGGCGCGAGCGAAACCTACTGGCGTGAACGGCTGGCCGAACAGGATGCGCCCACCCGGATCGCGTCCCGGCCGCTGCCCGCCGATGGCAATATGGCCGCCGGCCGCGGTCACTGCACGGTCGAACTGGACGCAGCCGCGACCGAACGGCTCGTGGCCTTTGCCCGCGCGTGCCGCGTGACGGTCAACACGCTCGTGCAGGCGGCCTGGTCGCTGGTCTTGCAACGCCATACCGGGCAGACATCGGTGGCGTTCGGCGCGACGGTCGCCGGCCGCCCCGCGGAGCTCGTCGACGTCGAGCAGTTGCTGGGTCTCTTCATCAACACGGTCCCGGTGGCGACGGCGCCGCGTGCCGACACGCCGATCGGCGCATGGCTGCAGGCATTGCAGGCGCAGGGGATCGCGTCGCAGGAACATGCCCATGCGCCGCTTTACGAGATCCAGCGCTGGACGGGCGCCGGCACCGAGGGATGGTTCGATACGCTGCTCGTGTTCGAGAACTATCCCGTCGACGAGGCGCTGCAGGCCGCGGCGCCGGCTGGCCTGTCGTTCGGGCGCTTCGCGTTTCGCGAGGAAACCAGCTATCCGCTGACGCTGACCGCCACGGTGGCGGAGCGGTTGACGATGACGATGAATTTCTCGCTCGCGCAATTCGAAGCATCGGCCGTCGCCCGCTTCGGCAGCGAGTTCGACCGCGCGCTGTGCGGTCTCGTCGAGGCGGGCGCGCAAGCCTGCGTCGGTACCGTGTCGCTGCTTGATCGCGCCGGGCGGGAGGCGGCGCTCTCGCGCGCGGTCAGCCGGCAGGCGTTCGACGAGACGCGCCTGGTACATGTGCTGTTTGGCGAGCAGGCCGCCGCGACGCCCGATGCCGTGGCCGTCGTGTTCGGTGGCGAGGCGTGGCGCTATCGTGAACTCGATCGCCGCGCGAACCGTCTCGCGCATCGCCTGATGGCGGCCGGCGTGGGGCCGGAGGTGCGCGTCGGCATCGCCGTCGAGCGCTCGATCGCGATGCTCGTGTCGGTCCTGGCGGTGCTGAAGGCCGGCGGCGCGTATGTGCCGATCGATCCCGAATACCCGGCGGACCGGATCGCCTACGTCGTCGAGGACAGCGCGCTCTCCGTGCTGCTCACGCAGGCTGCCGTGCGAGATCGCCTGACGGTGCCGGGAGCGCCGACCGTGTTCGACATCGACGCGCTCGACCTGTCCGGCGAGCCCGACGGCGCGCCGGCCGTGACGGTGTGCGACGCCCAGATGGCCTACATGATCTATACGTCGGGATCGACGGGCCGTCCGAAGGGCGTGATGGTGCGCCACGATGCACTGACCAATTTCCTGCTCAGCACCCGCCGGGTGCCTGGCATGACGCCTGACGACCGGCTCGTCGCGGTCACGTCGCTGTCGTTCGACATCGCCGGGCTCGAGCTCTTCCTGCCGCTGATCAGCGGCGCGCGAGTCGTGATCGCGGATCGCGACACGACCCGCGACGGCGCGGCGCTTGCCCGCCTGATTCGCGAGAGCGGCGCGACGATCCTGCAGTCGACGCCGTCGACCTGGCGGATGCTGCTCGATGCCGACTGGCAGGGCGACCTGACCGGGCTGTGCGGCGGCGAGGCGCTGCCGCCCGATCTTGCCGCCGCGTTACGCGATGCGGGCGTGCGGCTCTGGAACATGTACGGGCCGACCGAGACCACGATCTGGTCGTCGGCACAGCGTGTCGAGGGCTTGCCGTCGCTGGGCGACCCGCTCGCGGCCACGCAGTTGTACGTGCTCGATGGCGGGATGAATCCTGTGCCGCTCGGTGCGCCCGGCGAGCTCTACATCGGCGGGGCCGGCGTGGCGCGAGGTTACTGGCAACGGCCGGGCCTCACGGCCGAGCGCTTCGTGCCGGATCCGTTCGCGGCCGGGGCGGACGGCGCGCGTCTCTACCGGACCGGCGATCTGGTGCGTTGGCGCGACGACGGCACGCTCGACTATCTGAGCCGAATCGACCACCAGGTGAAAATCCGCGGATTCCGCATCGAGCTCGGCGAGATCGAGGCGCGGATCGTGATGCAGCCGGCTGTCCGGGAGGCCGTCGTGACGGCGCTGCCGGGCGCCGGGGGCGGCCTGCGGCTGGTCGCCTACGTCTGCACGGTGGCGGGCGAGACACTCGACGCCGCCGGCCTGCGCGACGCGCTGCTCGAATCGCTGCCGGCCCATATGGTGCCGACCGCGCTCGTGCTGCTCGAGGCGCTGCCGTTGACGCCGAACGGCAAGATCGATCGCAAGGCGCTGCCGGCACCCGAGATGCGCCTGGAACACTACGAAGCGCCGATCGGTGCTGCGGAACAGGCGCTGGCCGAGGTCTGGCGCGACGTGCTGGCCGTGCCGCGTGTCGGACGCCACGACAACTTTTTCGAACTTGGCGGGCATTCGCTGCTAGCCTTGCAGGCGCAGCGCCGGCTGTCGCGACAGCTCGGCGTGGAGGTGCCGCTGACGGCGTTCTTCTCCGGTGCGACGCTGAGCGAGATGGCGCAGACGTCACTGGCCGGCCTCGAGGCGTCGAAGGCCGCGCAGCAGCAGACGGTGAGTGACATGCAAGCGCTGCTCGACGACCTGATCGACTGATCCCGAACCTGACCGACATCACACCGACGTAACAAAGAGCCCGATTTCAATGATGTGTTTCGATGGTTTGAAGCGCCTGCGCGGCATGGCCGGCGCCTTGCTGGCCGCCGCCGCGACGGTGTCCTGCTCGTCGTTCCCGGCGCATGGGCCGGCTGCCTATCACGCGAGCCTGTCCCGTACCGCCGACGGCATTCCGCACGTCACCGCCGACGATTGGGGCAGCCTCGGCTATGGCGACGGCTATGCGCAGGCGTCCGACAATCTGTGCACGATGGCGCAGGCCTTCGTCACCTACCGCGGGGAGCGATCCCGCTACTTCGGCGGCGACGGCAAGCTCGTCGATGCCTCCACGCTGGGGCATCCGTCGAACCTCGACTCCGATTTCTTCTTCCGGCTGGTCGATACCGATGCGGCCGTCGCGCGCTATCGAGACAGCCAGTCGCCTGAGATTCGCGCCCTCGTGCGCGGTTTCGCGGCCGGCTACGACCGTTATCTTGGCGAGTTGCGCATGGGCGGTGCGCCGGGTGCGCATGCCGCGTGCCGCGATGCGGCGTGGGTCGCGCCGATCGGTGAGGGCGATGTCTATCGGCGGCTCTATGCCGCCAATCTGGCCGGTGGCATGACCCGCTTCATCACCGCCATTGCGAATGCGCAGCCGCCGTCGGCCGGCGGCCAGCCTGCGCACGAAGCGGCGCCGCACGCGGCGTTGCCGGACGAAAAACAGCTGGCGGACCAGCTCGCCGTGGGCGGGCGGGTCGGCATCGGCAGCAATGCATTGGCCTTCGGCGCCGATGGCGGCCAGCATGGCCGCCCGGTGCTGCTCGGCAATCCGCACTGGTTCTGGGCGGGGCCGGATCGCTTCTACGAGGCGCGGCTGACGTTGCCGGGCAAGCTCGATGTCAGCGGCGCATCGTTTCTCGGCGTGCCGGTGGTGATGATCGGCTTCAACAAGGACGTCGCCTGGACGCATACCGTTTCCAGCACGCGCCGCTTCGGTATCTTCGACCTGTCACTGGATCCGGGGCAACCGGCCACCTATCGCTATGAAGGCAAGCCGGAAGCGATGATTCCGGTGCCGCTGTCGGTGCAGGTACGTCAGGCGGACGGCTCGTTGAAGGCCGTCGAACGTACGCTGTACCGCACGCGCTTCGGGCCCGCGATCAGCCTGAGCCAGTTCTCACCGCAGCTTGGATGGAGTGCGACGAAGGCTTACGCGATCGCCGACGTCAATGCGGAGAATTTCCGCATCTTCGAGAATTTCCTCGAATGGGGGCAGGCGCGTTCGCTCGACCAGTTCATCGCCACGCAGAAGCGCCTTGCCGCCATGCCCTGGGTCAATACGGTCGCGATCGGCCGCAACGATCCGCGCGTCTGGTACGCCGATATCGGCGCCGTGCCGAACGTGCCCGATGCGCTGGCCGAGGCGTGTACCACGCCGGTCGGCAAGCTGGCCGATCGCCTCGTGCCGGGCGTGCCGTTCCTCGACGGCTCGCGCGCGGCATGCGCCTGGCGCGACACGCCCGGTGCGGCACAGGCCGGCACGTTCGCGGCCGACGAGATGCCGTCGCTGTTGCGGCGTGATTTCGTCGGCAACATGAACAACAGCTACTGGCTGGCGAATCCGGCGGCGCCGATGACGCGCCATCCCGCGATCTTCGGTCCTTGGGGCAAAGGCCTGTCGTTGCGTGCGCGCTTCGGTTACTGGTTCGCGCAGCATCGAATTGCCGGCACCGACGGTTATCCGGGCGCCAAGGCCAGCGACGCCGACGTGCGCCAGTTCGCGCTCGATAGCCGGGCGATGTCGGCCGAGCTGTTCAAGCAACCGCTGCTCGACGCGGCGTGCACGGTGAAATCGGTTACGCTGCCGGTGCCCGGGAAGCCGGGCGTGCAGCGTTCGGTGTCGATCGACGACGCGTGCCGCGTGCTGCGCGGCTGGCGTAACACGAGTGCCATCGACGATCGCGGCGCCGTGCTGTGGGACGCCGTGTGGGCCGCGCTCCAGAAGATCGACCCGGCGACGCTGTACGCGGTGCCGTTCGATCCGGCCGATCCGGTGAACACGCCGCGCGACCTGCGGGCTGATCCGGCGTCGCTGGCGCGTGTGCTCGGTGCCGCGGTCGCCTCGATGCAGGATAAGGGGCTCGCGCTCGATGCGGCACGCGGCGACGTGCTGAGCGTCGATCTCGGCGGCACGCCGGTGCCGCTCTTCGGTGGCTGCGAGGATCCGGGCTATTTCACGTCGGCCTGCGCCACCGACGAACGGGCGGGGCGCCCGGTCGCCACGTCGAGCCTGTTCGGCAACACGTATCTGCAGGTGGTGTCGTTCGATGCGACCGGCGCCGTGGCGCACACGCTGCTGGCCCCGTCCGAATCGGACGATCCCGCGTCGCCGTTCCATGCGAACGGCACGCGCCGATATCAGCAACGTCAGTGGACGACGGTGCAGCTCGGCGCGGCACCCGATCGAGCGGAGCAAACCGGCGAGGCGGTACCGGTCGTCCTGAACGGAAGCGACGCCGTCCTGCCCTGATGCATGCAATCTCGGCGGGTCCGGGCAGCGATGCCACGTGATCGGCCGAAACCGAATGGAAAGCCTTGAATGTTGTCGAAGACTCGACGTCAGTTCCTGCAAGCGGCCCTGCTGGCCGTGCCGGCGATCGGTGCGCCCCCGGTGCTTGCCGCGACGCCGGCGACGCGCGCGTCGCGCGTCGCGACGACCGATCGCGCCGCCACCGAATCGCTGCTGGCGCTCGGCATGCGGCCGGTCGGTGCGCCTGCGGGCGATTTTTACGCATCGATGGGAGGGGAGCCGCCGTTGCCGGCTGGCATCCCCATTACCGGCGAGCCGATCGAGCCGAATCTGGAAGTGCTGATGTCGCTGTCGCCCGATCTGATCGTGACCGGCACGACGAGCGAGAGCGTGCGACGGATGCTGGCGCGCGTCGCGCCCGTGATGGATCTCGGTATCTACAACGGCGAGCCGGGCGCTTACGATCGCGCGATCGACGGCTTCCGGCGGTTGGCGGCCTTGGTCGGGCGCACCCGGCAGGCCGACGATTACGTGACGGCGCTCGACGCGAAGATCGCGAGAATTGCCGCCGCGCTCCCGCCTCGGAACGGCCGACCGGCCTATTTGGTGACGATGGATGGCAGCGGCCGCTCCGTGGTCGTCTACAGCCGCAACAGCATCATGTACGACGTCATGAAGCGGATCGGGATTCCCAATGCATGGGAAGGGCGCACCAATGGTTTCGGGTTCGCGACGGTCGGCGTGGAGCAGCTCGTCGCGCATCCCGATGCGGACCTGATCTACGTGAATTACGGCAGCGACACGCGCACGGCGCTCGAGCAACTGGCGACGAGCCCGTTCTGGACGAATCTGCCGATGGTGCGGGCGGGCCGCCTGTATCCCATTCCGCTGTTCGACGTGTACGGCTCCCTGCCGTTGGCGTCGACGTTTGCCGACAATCTGGGACGTATTTTCATCGAACCGGAGGCGCGACATGGCTAGCTTGATCGAGGCGCCATTGTCCCGCCGCGCCGTCAGCCCCGCCTTGCTGGCGTTGGTCCTTGCCCTGATTGCGGCGATCGAGACGGTCTGGCTGCTGTCGCTGCGCCTGCCGGCGTCGCAATGGGCGATGCTGCTGCAGGCGCATCCTGTCGATCTCCAGGCAGTGGTCGTGCGCTATGCGATCCTGCCGCGCCTGGCGGTCGCGCTGATGAGCGGCGCGGCGCTCGGTCTGTCCGGCCTGATCTTTCAGTACGTGCTGCGCAATCCGGTGGCCGAGCCGACCACGCTCGGTGTCGCGGCCGGTGCCAGCCTTGCGCTGACGCTCGCCGCGATCTGGTTTCCCTGGATGCTTGCGTTCGGTCGCGAGTGGGTTGCGCTCGGCGGTGCGCTCGCTGCGGTCGCACTGGTGCTCGCGATCGCCTGGGGGCGTGCGTTGTCGCCGCTCACGCTGATACTCGCCGGCCTTGTTGTCACGCTGTGTGCGGGATCGATCTCGTCGGTAATGCAGCTGATTTTCGGGGAGAGCCTGATCTCGATTTTCATCTGGCAGAGCGGTGCGTTGAATCAGAACGACTGGAGCACGGTTCACTTCCTGCTTCCCCGCCTGGCTGGCGGGTTCGTGCTGGCGGGCTTGTTGGCGCGGCCGCTCGCGATGCTGGAGATGGGGGATGTCACGGCGCGCAGCCTGGGGCTGCCGGTGCGTGCGATCCGTGGCGCCGCGATGGTGCTCGGCGCCGCGCTCGCGGCATGCGTGGTGAGCGCGGTGGGGATCCTCGGCTTCATCGGGCTGGCGGGGCCGGCGCTGGCGCGCCTGACGGGCGCCCGAACGCTTGCGGCCCGGCTGGTGTGGGCGCCGGTGCTGTCCGCCTGTCTGTTGTGGATCGCCGACCAGACCGTGCAACTGGCCGGAACGATCACCACCGAGGTGCCGACCGGCACGGCTACCGCGCTACTGGGTGGCCCTTTGCTGTTATGGCTTCTGCCGCGACTGAAAAGCGAAACGCTGGCGTCGCCGGATCTCGCGCATCGCGTGACGGCGCGTGGGGCGCATGCCTGGCAAGTGATCGTCTGCGTCGCGCTGCTTGCCGTGTGTGCCTGGCTTTCGCTCGATTTCAACCACGACACGGCGGGCTGGCGTTTCGCGAGCCTCGACGCGCTGCGGCCGCTGTTGCCGTTGCGTGCGCCGCGCATGGCTGGAGCACTTGCCGCGGGCGCAATGCTCGCCGTGGCGGGTGTCCTGATGCAGCGCATGACCGCCAATCCGATGGCCAGCCCCGAAATTCTCGGCATTTCCTCCGGCGCCTCGCTCGGGTTGGTATTGCTGCTGCTGTTCGTCGCGTCGCCCGACAAGTTCGCGCAACTGGCCGCGGCGTTCGCGGGGTCGCTCGCGACGCTGTCGTTGATGTTTGCGCTCGGCCGCCGCAACGGGTTTTCTCCCGAACGGCTGGTGCTGGCCGGGATTGCCGTGACCACCGTGTTCAGCGGTTTTGCCTCGCTGCTGATGATGAGCGGCGACCCGCGCATGCAGATCCTGCAGTCGTGGCTGGCCGGTTCGACGTATCGCGTGGAACCGCTCGACGCACTCGTCGCGATTGCCGTGGCGGTGGCGGGTTGCCTCGTGCTGCCGCTCTTCACACGGTCGCTCGACATGCTGCCGCTCGGCGACGGCACCGCGCGCGCGCTCGGCGTGGACGTCGCGCGTCAGCGCAAGCTGATGCTGATGCTGACCGCCGTGCTGACCGCCGCCGCCACGCTGATCGTCGGACCGATTTCGTTCGTCGGCCTGATGGGCCCGCATCTCGCACAGCTGCTCGGCTTTCGCCGGCCCGTGCCGCAGGCGCTCGGCGGCGCGCTGGTGGGGGCCTTGCTGCTCGTGATCGCCGACTGGCTCGGCCGCAACGTGCTGTTTCCTTACCAGGTGCCGGCCGGCCTGTTCGCTACCTTCATCGGTGGTCCTTATTTCCTCGTTCTGATGTGGAGGCAGCGTTCATGACCACGCGCTCCGCCTCTTCAACCGTCTCTGCCATGACCGACACTGCCGCCATTTCCGCACCGGCCCCGACGACGCGCACCGTTTTGCCCCGCGAGGCGCATGCCGCCCCGGGCGCCGGCCGCGCGCCTGGCGAGGGCGAGAGCGTGTTCGTGCTGCGCGACGTGTCGTTCGCGATTCCCGAGCGCGCGCTCGTCACGAATCTGTCGCTGACGCTGCCGGCGCGCCGCGTGGTGGGCCTGATCGGCCACAACGGCTCGGGCAAATCCACGCTGATCAAGATGCTCGCGCGCCAGCAGGCGCCCACCGGCGGCGCGATCGAATTCGAGGGCAAGCCGCTCGATGCCTGGGGCCTGCGCGATTTCGCGCGCAAGGTCGCGTATCTGCCGCAGCATCCGCCGGCCACCTCGGGCGTGCTGGTCAGGGAACTGGTGGCCTACGGCCGCTATCCGTGGCACGGCGCGCTGGGCCGCGCCAGCGCGGAGGATCGCGCGAAGATCGCCGAGGCGATGGCGTTGACCGACGTCGCGCGCTTCGCCGAGCGCCATGTCGACACGCTGTCGGGCGGCGAGCGCCAGCGGGTCTGGCTCGCGATGCTGATCGCGCAGAACGCCGATTATCTGCTGCTCGACGAGCCGATCTCGGCGCTCGACGTCGCGCACCAGGTGGAGGTGCTGTCGCTGGTGCACCAGCTTTCGCAGGAGCGCGGGCTCGGCATCATCGTGGTGCTGCACGACGTCAACATGGCCGCGCGCTACTGCGACGACATCGTCGCGCTGCAGGGCGGCAAGCTGATCGAGCGCGGCTCGCCCGAGGAGATCATGACGCCGGCCAAGCTCAAGTCGATCTACGGCATCGCGATGGGCGTGATGCCGCATCCGGAGACGGGCGGGCCGGTGAGCTTCGTGCTCTAGGCCGGCGGCGAACCGGTGCGAGGCGGGGGGATCGCCGCGATGCCGCACCGGTTGTTCGCCCGGCCCGCGATGCCCAGGCAGGAAGCGGTGCAGGTTTGCGCCGTTTCTCTCACGACACACGACCATTCGGCACTGACATGACGACCTCCGGAGGCACTCCGCTGTACCGGCTCTCCCACGTCGATTTCGCGATCGGCGGCAAGGTATTGCTGCACGACATCACGCTCGACCTGCCGGCCGGCGAGGTGATCGGTCTGATCGGCCACAACGGCTCCGGCAAGACCTCGCTGATGCGTCTGCTTGCGCGGCTGCATGCGCCGACGCGCGGCACGATCCTGTTCGACGGCGAGCCGCTCGGCGGCTGGCCGCATCGCCGCTTCGCGCAGCAGATCGCGCACCTGCCGCAAACCACCCCGCAAACCGACGGCCTGCTGGTGCGCGAGCTGGTCGAGCTCGGCCGCTACCCGTGGCACGGCGCGCTGGGCCGCTTCGGGCGCGACGACCGCGAGCGCGTGGAGGCGGCGATGGCCGCCACCGACGTGCTGCACTACGCCGAGCGCCCGGTCGACAGCCTGTCCGGCGGCGAGCGCCAGCGGGTCTGGCTCGCCATGCTGATCGCCCAGGACAGCCGCTGCGTGCTGCTCGACGAGCCCACCTCGGCGCTCGACATCGGCCACCAGCTCGAAGTGCTGGGCCTGATCCGTTCGCTCTGCGACGAGCGCGGCATGACGGCGATCGTGGTGCTGCACGACGTCAACATGGCGACGCGCTTCTGTACCCAGCTCGTCTCGCTGCGCGGCGGCAAGCTGCTGATGCAGGCCACGCCGCGCGACGTGATGCGGCCCGAGGCGCTCGAAGCGATCTACGGCGTGCCGATGGGCGTGATGGCCGATCCGGCCGGCGGCCATCTGATCGGGTATCCGCGATGAGCGGCGGCGCGCATTCGGGGTATTCGGCGCATTCGGCGGCTTCGGCGCACGCGATGCGTTCGTCGCGGCGGCAGGCGCTCGCGCGGCTGGCGGCGCTCGCGCTCGGCGGGGCGGCCGCGGGCCTTGGCGCGAT
>NZ_JAAGPF010000630.1 GCF_017104645.1 Burkholderia sp. Ac-20379 | reverse complement strand
TCGAACTACTTGGACACACGACGGACATCGATGCGACGAAGACCGCAATAAGTAGTGTGGAGAACGCGTGGTAGTTACCGTCGACCAGTGAACGATAATAGAAATAAGTATCTAGATGAAATGTCGACAAAGGTACACCTATGTGCAGAGTGACGTTGTCTCAATCACACAAAGGCTGTGTGTTCTTTAGACAGCTGACATCTAGCACCTCTTTTTTCTTTTTTTTTTTTTTTAATGCTCCGCC
>NZ_JAAGPF010000629.1 GCF_017104645.1 Burkholderia sp. Ac-20379 | reverse complement strand
CGCGTGGCTGCTGCTGTTCGCATTCGCGGTGCTGATCGCCGACGCGTTCGCGCGGCTCGGGCCGTCGCCCGCGCGGCGCATCGGCGCGCTCGTGCTGGCCGCGGCCGCGCTCGGCGCGGCGCTCGCCAGCGGCGCATGGGACGGCCTCTCGGTCATGCAGGAATACGCGGTGCGCGACGACAGCTTCCGGGCCGAGGCGCTGCGCCATCTCGAACTGGTGGCCGGCTCGACGTTCGCGGCGTTCGCCGTGGCGCTGCCGGCCGGTATCGCCTGCGCGCACCGGCCCGCCTGGCGCGCCGCGCTGCTGCCCGTGCTCAACGTCGTGCAGACGATCCCGAGCATCGCGCTGTTCGGCATCCTGATGGTGCCGCTCGGCCTGCTGGCCGCGCACCTGCCGCTCGCCGCCGCGCTCGGCATCGGCGGGATCGGCCCGGCGCCGGCCTTCGTCGCGCTGTTCCTGTATGCGCTGCTGCCGATCGTCTCGAGCGTGGTAGTGGGCATCGACGGCGTGGACGCCACCGTGGTGGAAGCGGCCCGCGCGATGGGCATGACGCACCGCCAGCGCGTGATCGGCGTGGAACTCGCGCTCGCGCTGCCGGTGATCCTCGCCGGCCTGCGCATCGTGCTGGTGCAGAACGTGGGCCTCGCGGCCGTCGCGGCGCTGATCGGCGGCGGCGGCTTCGGCACCTTCATCTTCCAGGGCCTGGGCCAGGCCGCCACCGATCTCGTGCTGCTCGGCGCGCTGCCCACCATCGCGCTCGCGTTCGTGGCGTCGGTGGTGTTCGACGCGGCCATCCAGTTGTCGAAACGGAGCCCCCGATGATCGAAATCGATCGCGTCACCCGCCGCTTCGGCCCGCTCGTCGCCGTGGACGACGTCTCGCTCGCCATCGCCCCCGGCACCGTCACGGCGCTGGTGGGCGCCTCGGGCAGCGGCAAATCCACGCTGCTGCGCATGATCAACCGGCTGATCGAGCCGAGCAGCGGCACGATCCGCATCGACGGCGCGGATACCGCGAGCGTCAGCGGCGAAACGCTGCGGCTCGGGATCGGCTACGTGATCCAGGGCCACGGGCTGTTTCCGCACTGGACGGTCGCGCGCAACATCGCCACCGTGCCGACGCTGGCGCGCTGGCCGAAGGCGCGCATCGAGGCGCGCGTCAACGAACTGCTGGAACTGTTCGAGCTGGAGCCGTCGGTGTATGCGCACAAGCTGCCGCATCAGCTGTCGGGCGGCCAGCAGCAGCGCGTCGGCGTGGCGCGCGCGCTCGCGGCCGAACCGGCGATCCTGCTGATGGACGAGCCGTTCGGCGCGCTCGACCCGATCATCCGCGGCAAGGCGCAGGACGATCTGGCCGCGCTGCAGCAGCGCCTGAAGATCACCGTGGTGCTGGTCACGCACGACATCGACGAGGCGCTGCGGCTCGGCGACCAGATCGCCGTGATGGACGGCGGCAAGGTGCTGCAGGCCGGGCCGCCCGCGCAGATCCTGGCGCGCCCCGCGCCCGGATTCGTCGAGCGGCTGGTGGCCGGCGCCGAGCGGCCGCTGCGGCTGCTCGCGCTGACGA
>NZ_JAAGPF010000628.1 GCF_017104645.1 Burkholderia sp. Ac-20379 | reverse complement strand
ATCCGGCCATCGCCGGCGGCATCGCCCGCCGAGCCGCGCGGCACGCCCGGCTCGGCGTCGCGGGCCGCCACGAAGGCGCGCCACGGCGCATCGTCGCCCTTCTCGGCAACGACGGCCGAAACGCCGGTCACGTCGAGCGCCGCGCCGTGGCGGCGGTTGAAACGCGCATGCAGGTAGCGTGCAAGCCGCTGTTGCAACGCCTGATGGAACGTGTCGAGCAAGTGAAACGGCCGGCCGAGCGTGCAGGAATCCAGCACGACCGGCGACGGCCTGTCCGTCGATCGACGGAGTGGGGAGGAATGCGTGGACAAGAGAGGATCCCGATAAACGAATGCCGTCATTTTCGGGACGAAGACACGACCGTGCGACAACTCTAAAGGAAGTCTAAACGCGGCACGCGGGTGACCCCGTCCGGCCGGAACGCCGCGCGGGGAGCGCGGCGGCCGTCGGGGATGCAACACGGCTGCGGAGCCGATCCTTACTGGATCAGCGACATCACCATCTGCGTCATGCTCGAGCTTTGCTTGAGCATCGCCGTGCCGGCCTGCATCAGGATTTGCTTCGAGGTCATGTTCGCGCTTTCCGACGCGTAGTCGACGTCCATGATCCGCCCTTCGGCGTCGCCGGTGTTGGTCGACATGTTGCCGAGGTTGTTGTACACGTGCTCGAGACGGTTTTCCGCCGCGCCGAGCGACGAGCGCAGCGAGCCGACGCTCTTCAGCGCGGCGCTGAGCAGGTCGATCTGCGCGTTCGCGTCGGCGGTCAGTTCGGTGCCCGGCGTGGCCGGCGTCTTGTACGCCGCGGTGGCGGCGACCAGCGCGTCGTCGACCGCCGTCAGTTCCTTGCTGAAATCGACTTCCATCGTTTCGGCCGAGCCGGCGCCGATCTGGAAGGTCAGCGCGTTGGCGAGCTTGCCGCCGTTGAGCAGCGTCGAACCGCCGTACGAGGTGTTCGTCATCACGTTCGACAGTTCCTTGCCGAGCGCGTCGTATTCGGCTTGCATCGCCGCCTTGTCGTCGTCGCTCGAGGAGGCGTCGGCCGCCTGCGTGGCGAGATCCTTCATGCGCAGCAGCACGTTGGACACTTCGCCGAATGCGCCGTCGGCCGTTTGCAGCATCGACGATGCATTCTGCGTGTTCTGCATGGCGACGGACATGCCGCGCGTTTGTGCGGACAGACGGGTCGCGATCTGCAGGCCGGCAGCGTCGTCCTTCGACGAGTTGATGCGATAACCGGTGCCGAGGCGCGTCATCGACGTGCTGAGGTCGGATTGCGTATTGCCGAGGGTCTTCTGAATCGACATCGCGGCCGAGTTGGTGTGCAGGCTCAACATGATGAATGCTCCTTGAGATCAGGATGGGTTAGCTCTGTGTCGCCGTCGGTTTCGGTTTCGATTTCCGTACCGGCTACGAGAGAACTGAACGACCCTTCATCGCGATCGATTAAGCGCAGCGGCAAAAAAATATCGCACGGGCGGACCGAAAGCATCACGTGCGTGTCAGCAGCGCTGCGACGCGCGCACGGCTCATCCCCTTCACGGTCGAGGCGACCGACGCAAACACGCCGAACGCGTGATCCTGGCCGAACGACGCGGCGATCGAGCCTGCGGCTTCGCGCGCCTCGCCGCGAACCGATACGGCGTCGCCGACATCCGCCTGCGCGCGATCGAGCGTGCGCTGCACATCGACACGCGCATGCTTGACCTCGTCGATCGCGCGCACGACCTCACGCAAGGTGGCATGTCGCGCGGCGGCGCCATCGATTCGCCACGACGCGGGCTCGATGCCGGCCGGCAGCGCATCGGCCTGCGCGCGGCTCGGGCGGCCACCCGGGAATCGCTTGCCGCCGCCCTGGATCATCATCCGGTCGCGCACGGCGGGCCAGTTCGATTCCAGGGTGGTGAACGTCAGGCCGCCCGCGTCGTCGCACGCCACACGAATCCCGACCGGCGCAAGCGCCCGGTCGAGGCGATGGGAGAGCGCTTCAAGGGTTTGCCGCCCGACAGCCGCCGGGCCGTTTCCGGATCGCGCCGCGCGGGATGCCGGCCCGCCGCCCGGCGCCGCGTCGTCCTCGGCCAGCGCGCCACCGGCGG
>NZ_JAAGPF010000627.1 GCF_017104645.1 Burkholderia sp. Ac-20379 | reverse complement strand
GCCGCCACGCCCGCGAGCCGGCAACTGGCCTCGCCCATCTCGCCCGCCGCCGTCAAAATCGCGCACGACTGTCCGCGCATTGCCATCAAGGCCTGCCCGACTCGACCCACCGCCTGCGCGGCGCCGCCCAAGCTGCGCGCCATCGCCTTCACATCCTCGCCGTCACTGCCTTTCAGGCCGACCAGACCGCCCAGGCCGGCGGTCGGATTCACGACGACACCCAGCGCGAAGCCGGGCGATCGATCGTCTCGTTCGGGAATTCGCATCGGTTGCAGCGCAAAATTTAGCTGCGTATAGTGTGCGCCATACAAACATACGTGCGCAATATAAACTTTCATTCCGAACCATTCGGGAGGTGTGCCCAGCAATGACGATCCAGTCCCATCCGTTCATGGCGAATTCGGTCGACGCCGTCGTCCGCGAGATGCTCGATGCCGTCGGCGCGGCGCAGATCGGCGATCTGTTCGCGCAGATCCCGGCCGATCACCGCGCCAGCCGGCCGCTGCAACTGGAGCCGGCGATGCCGGCCGAAGCCGAGCTGCGCCGCCACCTCCATGCGCTGCTCGATCGCAACGACGATTGCGCGACCACGCTGAGCTTTCTCGGCGGCGGCTGCTGGCGGCATCACGTGCCGGCGATCTGCGACGAGATCGTCGGGCGCAGCGAATTCCTGACCTCGGTGTGGGGCACGCCCTCGTCCGACCACGGGCGCTATCAGGCCTGGTTCGAGTTCTGCAGCCAGCTCGGCGAGCTGGTCGATTGCGAACTGGTGGGCCTGCCCGTCTACACCTGGGGCTGCGCGGCCGGCCACGCGCTGCGCATGGCGTCGCGCATCACCGGGCGGCGCGAGGTGCTGGTGCCGGAGGCGCTCGATCGCGAACGGCGGCTCGTCATCGACACGTATTGCGAACCGCCGAGCATGCCGGGGCATCTGCGCGTCGTGACGGTGCGGCACGATCCGGCCACGGGCGGCATCGATCTGGCCGATCTCGCCGCCAAGCTCGGGCCGGATACCGCGGCCGTCTATCTGGAAACGCCGAACGCGTTCGGCGTGATCGAACAGGACGGCCCGCGCGTGGCCGAACTGGCGCACGCGGCCGGCGCGCAATGCATCGTGGGCGTCGATCCGCTCTCGCTCGGCGTGCTCGCGCCGCCGCCGGCCTGGGGCGCCGACATCGTGGTCGGCACCACCCAGCCGCTCGGCGTGCACATGCACGGCGGCGGCGGGCTCGGCGGCTTCATCGCCTCGCGCGACGAGGAACGCTACGCGCGCGAATATCCGACGCTGCTGGTCAGCCTGGCCGGCCGCGACGCGCACGGCACCTACGGCTTCGGGCTGTCGCTGGTCGAGCAGACCTCGTACGGCGCGCGCGAGCACGGCAAGGACTGGACCGGCAATTCGGTCTATCTGTGGGCGATCGCCAACGCCGTCTACCTGTCGCTGATGGGGCCGCGCGGCTTCGAGGAACTCGGGGAACTGCTGGTGCAGCGCGCCCGTTATGCCGCGCGCAAGCTCGCCGCGATTCCGGGCGTGACGCTGCCGTTCTCGGGGCCGTCGTTCAAGGAGTTCGTGGTGGATTTCGGCGCGACCGGGCGCAGCGTGGCCGACATCAACGCGGCGCTGCGCTCGCGCGGCATCTTCGGCGGCCACGACCTGTCGGCCGATGCGCCGCACGGCGGCCAGCGCGCGCTCTACTGCATCACCGAACTGCATCGCCAGCAGGACATCGACCGCCTGGCCGACACGCTCACGGAAATCCTCGCCCATGACCACTAAGCCCGCCCTGCGCCGCTATCACGGCGCCGTCTGGAACGAACCGATCGTCATGGAGCTGTCGCGCGCGGGCCGGCGCGGCCTGCGCGTGCCGCGCGA